>UQWQ01000001.1 GCA_900544755.1 uncultured Collinsella sp.
TGAGATGGCGTAAGCCCCGCCGCCGATGAGAAGCGCCGCACAGAGGATTCCGGCACCCACTGCGCAAGCCTTCTTCTTTGCGGCCTCGCGTCCAAAGAGCTTGACCGTCTCCTCCTTCTTCTCCGCTTCCTCCGCTGAGTCGGAAACCTGCGGAATCTCCGTAACCACCATGGCTCCTTCCTGATTGCGATACTTCAGTATTTGCATTGTATTTCAAATTGTCACTTATATAGGTGTGACTTATATAGGGTTGGCTTGAATCATTGACACCGGTGGATAGGAGGTGCCGATGACTGAGCTTGACCCCAAGATGCGCGTGGGGCTTCGCATTAAGGAGCTGAGGGGTGAGCTTGGCATGAGTCAAGAGGCCTTCGCATACTCCATCGAGATGTCCCGCACCTATTTCGCCGAAGTCGAGACGGGCAAGCGAAACGTGTCTATTGAGAATATCGACCGCATAGCGAGGGGCCTCGGCGTTTCCCTGAGGGGCTTTTTCGACTCAAATCTGTTTGCGGAGCGCTGAGACATCAAGTTGAAGTGGCTCTATCGGTTGTTGACCCTGCTCCCCCAGTCAGACACATCATTGTGCTAACTCGATGGCCGATAACGGTGCCTGCCAGAAATCGTGTCTTTGGGGTCCGATGGGTGAATCTTCAGGGGGTAATTGCAGGTTTGGTTGCTACGAGAATAGGTCAATTACTCCGCTGACATCTCGTGTATCGGTGTAGTAACGCCGGGCTGTCTCCGGATCGTGACCAAAGAGCGCTGCCCTTATCTCAATCGGGACACCTCTGTTACGGGCAATGGTGTGGAGGGTTGCTCGCCACACATGGGAACGGGCTGTCTGCAAAAGTTCTATGTCACAGTCGCTTGCTATCTGACAATAAAGGGTGCGAACAGCCTTCGAGCAGTTGGACTTGTCCCATTCGCGCCACGGATTATCGGTTGCGGGAGCGGGGAAAACCAATCCGACCCCACTACTTTCGGCTCGGCGATTTTCGAGTAACGAAATGACGCGCGAGTCGAGAACTGGGACAATTCGGCCTCGGTGGGTCTTGCTTGCCTCGTTGGCAACTTCAACCGAGTCACAGCCCTTGCTTACCTTGTCCCAAGTGAGGGTTCGCGCCTCACCGATGCGCAATCCCGTGACGGCTTGCAGCGCTGTTAGCTCCACGATTGCCCTTTGCGCATTTGCAAGCTGTTGACGGGAATATTTTCCGCGTACGGAGCCACTTTGCGGCAGAGCGCCCTTCCAGCTGTCTGATAGGAGCCAATCGAGCACCTTTCCCCACTCGCTTTCCGAAAGCCCCTGCCCTCCTTGCGGCTTGTTGCTCGCCTTGTTTTCAGGTAGGTCGAAGCTCATCCCTGCAATTGGATTCGAGTTGAGCACGCCGCACATAATTAGGGGTTGTATGACCCATTTGTTGACGACCTTCCGCACCTGTCGCGCCGTTGCTGTTCCGTGCTTTTCGGCAATCAGGCAGAGGGCTTTACCAAAGGTCCCGGCGCGCAGAGCGTCCGCAATCGGGTAGCCCCCAAGGGATTCCGTTGCGATAGAGAGGCAGAGAGCATAGCGTTCTCTGGTCGATGGGCGGAGGCGAGGGCTTTCCTCCATGCTCGGCAACGCCTCGGATTTTATGTATCCTCCGAAAAGGTCAGAACTGTTCCAATTGCTTTTCAGCCCGCATGTGGCTTTTAACTCTTCGGCCTGCCGACGGGCTTTTGCGCGAAGTTCGCCTTTTGTCACGCAGCCTCTGGTGTCCCGACGGAGCGTGATGCCATCGGGGAGCCTGATGCTCCATTTCATGCGGTATCCGCCGCGCGGGTCCTCCTTGATGTGTGCGCTGTCGATGGTGTCTTGACCGGGCTGGAGCCTTTCTCTTGGCATATTTGCTCCGTTCTGTGTCCCTACTATTGTCCCTACTATCATGGGGAGACTTAGGGATTAGATTAGCAACAGTGGGATAAAAAATATATATCTACCAGCAGAAAGTAATAGATAATCACCGTATAAAATTATAGCACTACAATACCCGGAGGTCGTAGGTTCAAATCCTGCCCCCGCGACCAAGAACTTGCAGCTCGTCGGCCTAGCCGGCGAGCTTTTTTGTTATTTCGGGACTGTGTTTTCGGTCCAACTCTCGGCCTCTCAAACAAAATCTCGATCTGTAACATCTAGACCCGATTTGGGCGGCTAGGTGTTACAGATCGAGATTTTCCGGCAGCCGGCCCCCGTTTGTCTAAATCTGTAACACGAGGGATGGATTTTGCCGAGTAGCTGTTACAGATTGAGATTTTGTTGTTGCTCTCCTTTATGAGTGAATCTTGACTCTTTTTATTATGTGAGGCGGACGGGCTATCGATAATCACGGGCTGGATGGATTGACTTGTCGATTGATAGATTCCAATTGGAAGGAGCTGCGACGACCCTTAACGATCCTTAACTAGAAACAGTGACGTCTTAAAAACAATAAAGGGGCCGCTATGTAGGGGCCGTCTATACGATGCCTTTGACTTACACTTCTTTATGGAGCCATGTAAGGAGGCGGCAATGCAGCAACCCATCGCGACAAACGATGTGATTCTATTTTCCACTCTCAGGGAGAATCAGTACTTCGATCGAAAGAGCGCCCGCAAGGATGACAAGGAGATTGCGAAGCATTATTAGTGCATTCGCCAACTCGGCGGGAGGCAAGCTCGTTATCGGTATCGAGGATAATGGTGAGGTGACGGGCTTCAAGCGTAACGGCGCGCGCGACATTGAGAAATTCGAGCGCGCTGCGCTCACGACTTGCACGCCAACCCCTATTGTCCGCAAAGACCGAATCCCCGTGGTCAATTCTTCGGGCGAGGAGGACTTCGTTCTCGTTTTGGACATCGATGCCTCGACCAACCACTCTGTTGCTCGCGTGAGCGACGGCGAGGTTTTCTTGCGGCAGGACGACAAGAGCGTGAGGCTCAGCCGCGAACAGGTATTTGCCCTCGAGTACGATAAGGGGCAGAGAATCTTCGAGGACGAGCTTGTTGAGGATTCCTCCCTAGATGACGTGGACCATGAAGTGCTTGATCGCTACAAAGGGATTCTTGGAACCGAAGTTTCCGACGAGCAGGTCCTTAGAAGTCGTCGTTTTATGCGTGACGGAAAGCTGACCGTTGCTGGAGCCTTGCTATTCGCGCTGGATCCGTCCGCGATGATGCCACAGGCGCGAGTCCGTGTCCTGCGCTACGACGGCGTCAAAATGGAGACGGGCGAGCGTCTCAACATCACGAAAGAACGAAGCTTCTGTGGGCCGCTGCCTAAGGTGATCCAAGACGCCTACGAACTCATCTCGAGCATGCTCCGCGAATTTCAGTTCCTGGGGCCCGACGGGAAATTCCAGACCGTGCCTGAGTATCCTGAGTTCGCCTGGTTCGAGGGCTTGGTCAACGCGGTGACACATCGCGACTACTCGTTCCGCGGCGACTACATCCGGGTCTCGATGTTCGACGACCGTTTGGAAATCATCAGTCCAGGCGCGCTTCCCAATATCGTGACGCTCGACAACATGAGGACCACTCGTTACTCGCGCAACCCACGCATCGCGCGCACGCTGGTTGAATTCGGTTGGGTTCGGGAGCTAAACGAGGGCGTCAAGCGCATTTATACCGAGATGCAAAACTCTCTGCTCAATGATCCGGTCTACACGGAACCTGATGGGGCAAGGGTTCAGCTAACGCTTGAGAACAATATCGTTGCCAGAACCGTAAGGAGAAGCGAGGCTCTCGAGGACAAGGTATCACCGGAGGTGATCGCCTCATTGGGGGAGTATGAGCTCGCCGCCGTCAGGTTGGCCTTTGCGAACGGAAGGGTGACAGCAAGGGAGCTTGCAGCGCACATCGGGAGAAATCGCCGCACAGCAAGCCGGGTGCTTGGTAAGTTAATTGAGGAAGACGGGCTGCTCGAATGGCACGGCTCATCCCATAACGACCCAAAACAGTTCTACACGATAAGGTAAGGTGGTCGATCTATTTCGCACCTCTGTCGCAGTAATGTCGCACCTCTGTCGCAGTGGCTTCGATGACGCGTGGATATAGTCCCTCGGCAAATCTCAAACAAAATCTCAATCTGTAACGGGTAGGGGTCAAAAGCGGGCCTAGATGTTACGGATTGAGATTGTTGAGGATGGGCTGAGGGGAATGTCTCGATCTGTAACACGTGGGGCCGTTTTTGGCCGATAGATGTTACAGAACGAGATTTTTCGGCAGCCGGGCTCCGTTTATCTGAATCTGTGACACGAGGGACGGATTTTGCCGGGTAGCTGTTACAGATTTAGATGTTCTAGCGGGCCGGGTTGGTTTGTCTCGATCTGTAACAGGTGGAGGCCAAAAGTGGGCCTTACTGTTACAGATTGAGACAAACCGACGGGCCGCCCCACCCCATCCACCTGCCGCTACCTGCTGTCTGCCGATTTCCGTTGCGCCACTGTGCTCCCATGCCATATCCTCTAGACAACTACGCGGCATCATCGCCGCCGCGCCTACAAGAGAGGAATGTCCATGACCGCACCTGCATCCAAGCTGCTCCAGCCCATTACGGTTGGCCCCCTTGAGCTCAAAAACCGCATTATGTTCCCGCCGCTGACCACCGGCTACGAGGAGCGCGACGGTTCCATCGGCGAACGCAGCCTGGCTTTTTACGAGCGCCTGGCCCGTGGCGGCGTGAGCTACATCGTCATCGGCGACGTTGCTCCCGTTATGACCGCAAGCCCCACGCCCAAGTTGGCGACCGACACCCAGATCCCCACGTTTAAGGCGCTGGCCGACGCTGTTCACAAGCACGGCGCCAAGGTCGCGCTGCAGCTGTTCCACCCCGAGTATGACGTGCCCGGCGTCGGCCGCATGGTCATGGGCTCCATGGCCGCTGCGAAAGCTGCGCAGGAGGCCAAGGCCGCCGGCGACGAGGAGACCTTTGCCGCCAAAATGGCCGAGTCCAACGAGATCCGCAAGCAGGCCTACGCCAAGCTGCACCACGACATGCAGCACTTTGTGAACGAGGCCACCGTGGAGCAACTCACCCAGATCAAGGAGGCCATCGCCGCCTCGGCCGCCCGCGCACAGCAGGCTGGGATCGATGCCATCGAGGTCCACGGCGACCGCCTGGTGGGTTCGCTGTGCTCTGCCATCCTCAACAAGCGTACCGACGAGTACGGTGGCTCGTTCGAGAACCGCGTTCGCTATGCGCTCGAGGTCGTCGCCGCCATTAAGGAAGCCGCGCCGGAGCTGATGGTGGAGTACAAGCTCCCCGTGATCATGGAGAACCCCGACGGCACGCCGCGCGGCAAGGGCGGCCTGCAGCCCGACGAGGCCTGCGAGTTTGCCAAACTGCTCGAGGGTGCGGGCATCGATATGATCCAGGTTGCACAGGCCAACCACACCGGCAACATGGGCGACACCATTCCGCCCATGGGGGCCATGCCCTACAACTGGACGCTGCCCGTGGCCGAGCGCGTCAAGGCCCTGGTCTCCGTGCCGGTGGCAACCGTGGGCCGTGTCGTCTCGGTCGAGGCCGGCGAGAAGATTCTGGAAGACGGCGCGGCCGACATCATCGCCTATGGTCGCTCGCTTATGTGCGACCCCGACATTGCGCTCAAGGCCGCCACGGGTGAGCCCATCCGCGAGTGCCTCAACTGCAACAAGGGCTGCGTCGACGCGATTCAAAACCGCAAGTACATTTCGTGCGTGCTCAATGCCGAGAACGGAGACGAGGCGACCATCGCCATTAAGCCGGGCGAGGGCGACAAGAAGATTGCCGTGGTGGGCGGCGGTATTGCCGGCCTGGAGGCCGCGCGCGTGGCGGCCAAGCGCGGCTACGACGTGACCGTCTATGAGGCGAGCGACCATCTGGGCGGCCAGATTGTGCTGGCAGCCGCGCCCCCGCGCAAGGACGAGATCATGCGCTCGGTCGAGTACTACGAGAAGATTCTGCCCGGCCTGGGCGTGAAGGTTGAGCTCAACCATGCCGCTACCGCTGAGGACCTCAACGCCGCCGACGCCGCGATTGTGGCCGTGGGCGCGCACGACGTGGTCATCCCCGTTCCGGGTGCCGATTCGGACAAGGTCGTCTCGAGCTGGGACGTGCTGGCCGGCAAGGTGGAGCTTACGGGACGCGTCGCCGTCATTGGCGGTGGCCTGGTGGGCACCGAGACTGCCGAGTACCTGCTGCAGCACGGCTGCGAGGTGGCGATCGTGGAGATGCTCGACAAGATTGCCGCGGGCGAGTCCGAGACCATTCTGCCGCTGATTATGAGCGACTTTGCAGAGCACGACGTGGAGCAGCACGTGAAGACCCGCCTGACCGCCATTACCGACGAGGGCGTGGAGGCCGTCCGCACCGCCGAGGACGGCGCCGAGGAGCCGGTGAAGATCGCCTGCGATTACGTGGTGATGGCCGTGGGCTCCAAGGCCAACGCGTTTGACCTTGATGGCGTGACGGTGCCCGTGACCTGCGTGGGCGACTGCTCGGGCGAGCGCACCGCCGATATTGCGAGCGCCATTCGCACGGCATATCACGCGGCCAACGAGCTTTAAGCAAGAAAGCTATCGCGTATTGAGTGGGCGGGGAGTGCCGTATCGGCGCTCCCCGCCTTTTTTGCCAATGAGGGCGCCCCTGACCAGCGGGTTCAGAAAATCCGACTTCTTAGAATATGAAAGTCCGAATTATATGAACAGGAAAATCCGAATCGCAACCACCCGAAAATCCGAATTTGCTACAGTGGAATAGAAGAACCAGAAAGCAGGAACTGGAAATCTGCGGGGGTGGCTCATGGCGGGCGAGAGGCTACATCGGGACGGATACATCCCGCGTATCGTGGATGCGCAAATCGAACGCTACCTTCGCGTCTTTGGCGCGGTCGAGATTGCGGGCACCAAGTGGTGCGGCAAGACGTGGGCCGCGCTCGAGCACGGGGCGTCCGTCTCGTATGTCGACGAGAATCTCGACCTCGCGCGTGCCGACCCGGCGATGATGTTGCTGGGAGACCGTCCGCATATTATCGATGAGTGGCAGCGCGTTCCCCAGATTTGGGACTACGTTAGACACGAGGTCGACCGTGCCCGGGGCACGCGCGGCGCCTATATCCTCACGGGTTCCGCCACGCCTGCGTTTGGCTCAAAGGCGGAAGCGCCCGCGCATAGTGGAGCCGGCCGCATCGGCCGCGTCCGCATGCACCCCATGACGCTTGCCGAGACAGGTGAGTCCAGTGGCAAGGTGAGCCTGGCGGGCTTGTTTGAGCATCGTTTTGAGCCCTGTCGGTGCGATGGCGATACGCCGGGGCTTGTCGAAGCCGCCTGCCGCGGCGGCTGGCCCGAGGCGATCGATATGGTTTCGGCTGACGCCCAGCTCATCGCCCGCGAATATCTCAACACCACATTTTCGAGCAGCTTCCCGGCGGTCGGTCTCGACCCCGATATTGCTCGTCGAGTCTCCGCATCGATCGCGCGCAATCTGGGACAGGCAACCACGTATAAAACGATTCTTATGGATATGTTCGGTGCCGAGGAGGAGCCCGCAGCGTTTGCCGATGAGACCAAGGTGCGCAGGTACCTGGATGCCCTCAAAGGCATGTTCATTCTCGAGGAGGTTCCCGGTTGGGTTCCCGCCGCGCGCGACAAACGGCGCTTTACCGTCAAGCCCAAGCGCTATCTGGCAGATCCGAGCCTTGCTTGCGCCTTGCTAGGTATGTCCTTGCAGGCGCTGCTTGCCGACTGGCAGACATTTGGTCTGGTGTTTGAGAATTTGGTCATACGCGACCTTTCGGTCTACGCACGTTCGCTCGACCTGCTGGATAGCACGCCCGTGCGCTATTATCGCGACGATTCGGGCCTTGAGTGCGATGCTATCGTGCAGCTAGCCGACGGACGGTGGGCCGCCTTTGAGATTAGGGTGAGCGAAGATAAGGCGAGCGCCGGCATCGAGAGTCTCAAGCGCGTTCGCAAGAAGGTCTGTGGAAATCCTCGTTCACGCACACGCGAACCGGAGTTTATGGCCGTGATTGTGGGGGTGGGTGAGTACGCCCGCGAGGTCGAGGACGGTATCTACGTGATACCCGTGCGCGCGTTGGGGTGTTAAGGGGCAGCACGCCGTGTGTTCTCCGCCCGGCGCTACGGATTGGTGCAAGGGGGTCAGGTTTGTTTGCGCTATGTTGGTGCGAAGTAACCTGACCCCTTTGCACCAAGGGTTTGGCTTTTAAGACATCATTAAGGCTTGCGCTGTGGAGCAAACCGCAGGTCAATGCTATTCTTTTACCTTATCGTATGGTGTTGTATTCTGCCTGAATTCTATGCCTACGAGCAACGGATTGATCGCGACCAAGCGGAAAGGACGGCACGCCCGCTAGCAGGGCAAACGCAAACGATGAGTGGCATGGACCGACATAGCGAGCTCCAGCAGCACAAGACGGCGGCCGAGTACCGCCAAGCTGCCGACGAGCATGTGCGGACCCTCAAGGATTTCTGGAAGGATTTCCTGGTGAGCGGTCTGTTTGTGCTGGCCGCCATCGTTGCCATCTTTGCATGCCTTGCCTGGTTTGCCGCGAACAATCGAGTGAGCGCCACGGGGAGTACGATCGGGGCGAAGGGCCCACGGTTTGTGCTCTCGGGAACGCAGGGCGGCACGGCAGGTAAGTACGACGCCCAGGACAACTACGCGTCGGACAGTACAAGCCTTGCCGTGAACAATCTTTTCAACCTCAATAACATGAGTGCCGATGGCAGTCTTTCTCCGGGGTCGGCTGGTCAGCTCCAGCTCAACGTCAAGCCGCTCTGCAACGACCTGCACGATATCACGGTGGAGATGACCTGGGAGATTTCCGTCCAGACGAGTGCTGTCGGCATGGGCTCCGCTGCGGATGCATCGAAAAACGAAGAGATCATCAACTCGCTTAAAGATTTGGTGCGCGGTCATATCCTGGTTTTTCAGGGCAAAGACACCTCTGGCTTTTACTCCAATCCGCTGGTCCCCACGACAACCACGGTGACCCAGGACGGAGCCAGCGTTACCGTCATCACGCAGAGCTTTACCATTCCGGCGTCGGACTTTTGCCCTGCGGACTCAAATAGCACGACCAAAACCGTACCCAAAACCCTCTACTGGATTTGGCCGGAGCAGTTTAAGAGCTACGTTCGCACGGGCAACGCCGGCTACGGTGGCAACCTTTTTGCGAGCACGGACCCCGCCGCGGGATACGCAGCCCTCGTCGGCGACATCAACAATAACCACGCGCGCTATTTCCGCGCCGATAGCACGAGCGTGCCAGGTCAGGCGCCTAGCGCGGTTCCGCCTGTCGGAGCCGGCATGTCCTCTGCGGATGTGGAAACCTGCGCCAGCTACTACAACAACGCCGACGAGATTATCGGCAAGAACGTCAAGTACATTCGCGTGCGCTTCACCGCCAAGGAGGCGGATAAATAAATGGACGAGCAGCTTAATGCCCGCGAGCAGGGCGATATCAAACACAACGAAGGAGCGGCAAACCCCGGCGGCAACGGGTTCGGCTCGCACGGCGAAGCGCGTCCGGCTGGCCGCATCGAGCGCATCAAGGCTTGGGTGAGCGACCACCGTCGCGAATCCCTGGCCATCGTGGGTCTGGTGGCCGTGCTTCTCGTGTTGCTGGGATTGACGCTCGGATGGTTCGTCGATGCCAATCGCGGCTCCACCGTCGGCAAGATCAAGGAGCCGGCAGAGCTCAAGGTGCTGGGTCCCAACGCTACGGCAACAGAGCAGATCGACCTGAGCTACAACCCCGAATACGGCGATACCAAGACTGGCAGCACGGTGACGCTCAAGCGCCCGTTTTGCGTGCAGACGGGCGGCGACGGGTTTGAGCTGCAGCTTGCGAATACGACCAACATTACGGGCCTCACTATCGAGCTGTATAAAGCTGAGGATACGGGCCTAGGTGATGCTCCCGACGTGAGGGGCACTGCGGGCGGCAAGCCCTATAGCTGGAAAATGTATGAAACGGATCTGCTGAAGAGCTTCACGCCCATCGAAGACCCGGGTGAGGGCGCAAGCGACCCTACATTCAAGGACTATCAAAACGTCCAGCGCAACGCGCGCCCGCTCTACCGATACAAGGTGTTCAACAAAGACGAGCTCAATGTCAAGACGCTCGACGGCTCGACTGGCAACGACACGCTTAACTTCATCATCAAGCTTTCGTGGGACGAGAGCACCAAAGAGACCGACGTGATCTACCTGATCGCGCGCAACACGAGCGGTAAGTAGGAGAGGGGGCGCACATGGAGAAGCAAGGGAGGCAGCAGGATGCCGAGCGCGAGCAGCTGGCAAAAAGCAAAAGCCTAGTCAAGAATAAGCTGGTTGTGGCGGCAATCGCACTTGTTTGCGCCGTGGCGCTCGTGACGGGTGGTTACTTTACCTATTCCGCCTACACCGCCAACGGATTTCTAAAGTCCGTCGCCGCAACGGGCACCGCGCAGAGCCTGTTTGCGAGCGATTTGCTCACGGGCTATATGAGTGCGCCTAGCAACGATGAACTCGCCCGTGCCCAGCGCTCCGTTACGGTGTATCCCAGCAACGGGCAATGCAGCTTTACCTTTAGCATCTACAACTATTTGCTGGGCAACAGCAACTTCTGCAACGACAAAAATGTGACATACACCTTGACGGTCGAGGGGTATGGGCTCGATGGCGCCACGTGGAGCTATGCGCCCCAGCCCGGTGGCAGCGTCGCGCTTCCGGAGAATCAGCCCACCAAGCACGACTACACCGTGACGTTCCCTGAGGACAAGTTGGGACATGCCTACTTTGTGATTAGGGCGACGGTGGTTTCGGGCGATAGCCCCGGCACCGAGCTCACCTGTCTGGCGGCGAAAGTCGTGCCGTCAAAGAAGGCCGAGGTCAAGACCGCCGCGGTTGAGGGTGCGCTGGTTGACGAAACAGATGAAAATACTTTTGCTGATTATGCTGCCTGCAACTACCGCGTAACGGTCACGGGAGCACCGACAAGCGTCACGCTCAAGTGGGGGGAGCAAGTGGAGATCGACCCGTTCTTCCCGATCAACCATAGTGCGACGGTGGATACCGCAACTCGCACGGCTACGTTCACCATGGAGCCTGGCTCGATGATCGTCAACTTCTACCGAGTGGACGGCAAAACGCCCGATGACTGGAAAAAGCTGGGTATTAGCGCAACCAAAACCCCCCAAACGCGCACGACGGAGACTCAATAACTCTGGAAACAGAGTTTTTAGGATAAGAGGTACGGAATCGATGAGAACGGCAAAGCGCATACTCGCAGAGTTCATGACGGTGATCATGGTGCTCCAGGCATGCTCGCCCACGGTTGCCGCTGTGGCGGCCGGCTGGCAAAACATTTCGAGCGAGATTGCCGCCGCGTCTGCGGAGGCATCGGATGCAGCCGAGAGCGGCGAGACCAAGAGCGATGTCACGACCGGGTCTGGGTCGAGTGATACCGGCGCCGCGGGTGACGGTGCTGAGGATGACGCTGCGAAGGACGACGCTGCAGCGGGCGATACTTCCGATAGTGCCGCGGGTTCCGATTCCGCGGGCGACCAAGCGGAAGGCGACGACTCTGCCGGGGATACTGCCGCTGACGATGCCGAGCAAGACGCAGATGATGCAGTTTCGGAGGATGCCGCGGCCCAGGCGAATGCGACGATCAATACTCTGGACGAGCTTGTCAGGCTGCTCAAGGCTAACGGTGCGGAAAGCATCGTGTGCAAAGACGATAACAGCGGAATCAAAAGCCTCGATGTCAAGTTGTCGGCGGCGTTTACCATCCTGTCCAACGCCGACGCTTCGCTTTACTACGATGCGCAGATCAAGGTTATCATCACGGGCGATGCGAAGCTCACCGAGTCGGCAAATAACGGCATGTCTTTCCAGGGCTTTGGCAGCGATGAGCATCCGTTTGAAGGCAAAATCTATAGGTCTCTGAATGGCGTTGATAGCCCTGTTGAGCTTACGACTAACCGGACGGTTTTTAATAACCTCAAGCTAACTGACCAAAACAATACAGTCAAGATAAAGTGGGTAGGCGCAACTACCTATAGCGCGCCGATGATCGCTTCGAAGGTCAGCGGTGGGGGCAAGACGCTCAACGCTGTGGTCAACATCGCGAATCCCGTAGGCACCGACGGGACGGATACGACTTCCGCTCTGACGGCGCCCCTTTTGGGTGAGGCGATGGGTGACCTTACTACAGAGGTCACCTATGGCCCTGCCGGTTCTCTCGAGAAGCTCAACGTAAATGCAGCGGGAAACATCGGGCTTTTAGCGAATACAGTCAAGAGCGGAACCTTTACGGTGGGGTCTGTTAAGTTTCCCGATAGCCTTGCCGCGGGCGGTGTCGTCAAGACGAGCTCCGGTAATGCCGGTCTGCTCGTAGGCACGGTCGAGGATGGCGCGACTCTGAACGTCGGCACCCTTAATGTTCCCGCTGCTACCGTTCAGTCTGCAAGCGGTTCCGCCGGTGGTGTCGTAGGTCTCGTCGGTTCGAACACAGGCGCCACAGTCAACGTCACGGAGGCTCTCGACCTGCACATGCTCACCGTCAAGGGCACCACCGCCAGCGGCGGCTTCATCGGTAAGGCGACTAGACTCACGCTTGGCTCGGACAGCGAGAAGTTCACCTGTCCCGCCAACGTCGGCGATGCGAACAGCAAAAGTTCCGGCGGCTTCATCGGCGACGTTAGTTTTGCCGGCCCGGTCGAGTTTACCGACAACGACCAAATCGATACGGGCGAGGGCGTGAATCTTGGCCAAAGTGGGGACACGGGCGCGGGTGGCGTGTTCGGTCTCCTGGACACAACGAACGGCGATGTCGCAATATCAGGTGGCTCGTATACTAGCAAACTGGTGACGGGCTCCAGCTCCATCTATGGCGGTCTGGTCGGTAGAATTCAGGATGTGACCAACACAGAGAAGTCGAACAACACCCTTCATATAAAGACGGATGCCGCGGGCAACCGCTGTTCGGTTGATACTACATGCAGCGTCGCGCCGCGACTGGCAGGAGGCCTGGTCGGCTGGGTGGCAAAGAGCAACAATACTGGAGGCGTTGTAATCGTTGACGGCGCGGACGTCACGTGCCATTCTCCAAAAGCCAATGGAAAGAACTGCGGGTTTGGCGGTGTTGTTGGCGCCTTGGATAGCGGCTATAGCGTGGGCGGGCGTTCGCGTTTTGGAATTCTGGACTGCGGGGACGTTCGCGTTGAAACTGATAAAAACGAATCAATCGCATGTGGTGCCGGAATTGTGGGTTCGGCATGGAACGGCGGCTTGCGCTTGCGTGGGACTACCGATTTATCCGATTGCAAGCTCGAGGCCAACGGTAATACCAGCCAAATTCTTAGATCCTTGGATGGATGCGCCCCATTGGTGTTTGCTCTAGGTTCAGGCTCGGATGCTGAGGCAACGAACGATAATTATTGGCTTTACAAACGTCCTGCTGCGGCGAGGATCGATGACCTGACCTATAACCAGGTTATCCGCCTGACCGGAGAGGAGGGCAAGCTCAGCAAGGATCTTATTAAACTTGATGAAAGCACCTTTTATCAGCCGTTGTGCAATCTGAGTGGTGCTCCAGATGCTGGCAGCAGTGCTGGCTACTCTTGGGGTAAACAGCTACGGTCCCAAAATGGTGACGGGAAGTCGGGTACATACCTCATTAATGATGCGGATACATTCGCATGCATTGCCATGACGGTCCAAACGAACGGCTACTTTGGCGGTGTATTCGGCATCGGCACGGCTAATATTACGAGCTGGTATGGTAATAGTGGGAATGCTATCTCAATTACTTCCGACATTGACCTGCGAGGTACAGGCCTTGAAGGTCTTGCATGTGATGGGTCCGGGCAAGTTAATGCCTTCGTAGGGGCTGTCGAGGGCAACCATCATACCGTTACCTTGGCGATTGGCGAACCTTACGGTACGCGCAACGGCAATGCGCTTGGCGCAAACGATTCGACTGAAGGCAACGGCAAGATTTACCGTCACAGCCGTCTGGGCCTCTTTGCCGCTATCGGCGGCTCGACGGCGAATAACCAGATCGCGACGGTGAATAACCTCACCGTCGATGGTTCCATTAAGTTTGATAACGGCTTAGGCGTCGACGCTGGCTCGCTTGCGGCAACTATCACTGGCAAGGCAACGCTCAGCGGCGTTACGTGCAAGCCGAAAATCACCTGCGATGATACGTTCGGCAACGATGTCAACATTGGCGGCATTGCTGGTAGCGTGAGGGGTGGTGGAACCGTTACTTTCGACAGCAGCAACATAAGTGGCAGCACGAAGGCGCAAGCGACCGTCAAAACGGGCGCTACCCTCAACGGCAACACGCGCATTGGCGGCGCTATCGGTTATGTGGCGGACGTTGTCGCTATCGTCAACGTGACGAGTCTCGAGGTCGGTGACGCGACCGCGAGCGAAAATGCGATTACCGCGGGCGACAGCGCGAGCAATAAGAAATCCCAGATTGGCGGCCTTATCGGCTGCATCACTCAGGGCACCGCGGCGAATGCGACCAACGTCAACATCACGGGTCTTTCGTTCGACTCGTTCAGCATGACCGTTGGTAAGAACCGCGACGCGAAGAACGGCGCTGGTGGTCTTTTGGGCTATAGCTGGGGCAATACTGTTGTCACCATCGGGGATAGCAGCAAAAACACCAGCGACAGTACGTATGCTCTCAAGACGAACAACGCTTCCATAACAGCAAACAGCTCAGGTGAACTCGGCGGGCTCGTATATGCAGCCAGCGGTCACTGGGTTATCAACAACTACGCCATCGATCTTTCTGGTGCAACCATCAATGCCGAGAGCGCTACAACGCTTGGTCTGCTCGTTGGCCGCGGCAGTAAGGTGGCTTCTGGAGTATATGGCTCCGAGTCCTATACGGGTTTGTACCTGGAAGATAGGGCTTATTGGGGAACTGCATACAAAGTTTCCGGTATTACGGTCAATGCATCTGAGAAATTATCGGAATTCGACGAGTGGGTGGGCAATGGCAAAAAGCCAGGCAGCAAACTCATGGATGGCGAATGGAACACCGTGGTCTCACTGCATACCTATACCGACAAGTTGGATATGAGCGGTAACGCGGAGAACGACAACAGTTATAAGAACCGTTCGAACTTTGGCGCAAGTCATAATACAAACGGGAGTATTCGGTATTACTACAACCTTGACCGTGCGTATAGCGCCCTCAGCGCCAACGGCAAAGACTATATAGCGCAGAAATCTGTCCAGCTCACTGCTCCGGAAGAGCTTCTTTTGTGGTCCGCATGCCGTTATGCGCCCGCCGAGGTGCAGAAATACATTGCTCCTGGAATGACTGGAGTTAACGTTGGTCTGAATAGCATTACGGTCTATATCAACGGCGGTACAAGTTCAGAACAAAAAACTATCGATTTAAGAGGTTATAGCTACTATCCTGCACAGCCTGGCGGAAACGTATTTGTTCAAGATGTAAATATCAAATTTTGCCACTCTGATATCAAGTCAGAGTATGCTAACAATAAATCCAACTCGGCCGGCACGCAGCATGAAAACATGCACTGCGGACTTTTGCGTACGATTAATGCGAACCTCACGGTAGGCAATGTCACACTGGGCGGCACTATCGGAATTGCGGTTAGCGACGGTGATACAAGTAAGGCAGGGCCTGGCGGCACCGTGTCAGGTGCTCTGGTGTGCCGCTATATTTACGGGTCTTCGACTTCGGTTAAGCAGGTCTCTATCAATAATCTTACGCTTGATGGTTTGACCGTCGATGGCGTGACCGATACAACTGGCTATGCTCCTCTGCTTATCAACGAGATGCAGACGTACGTGAATTTGAGCGCAACGAATATCTCAGCCAAGGGGTATGAGGGCGACACCAAGGCAGCTACGTCGCTGTTCGGTAGGCTTGGTGTGGGCAGTACGGCCGACCAGGTGACGGCAACATTCAGCGCGATCAGCCTCCCCAGTGCAACTGATAACGCGATGTTCACCCGCGCAAGCTTGCTTGAGAGCTTTGGCTACGGCGAGGGGAAGACCGGCTCGGCGGTGTATACCTTTATGATGGATGACCAGACAAACGATAAGGTCACATTCGGTAGCGAGATCGACTCGAAGGGCGAATACTCCGGTAAGCAGCTCTGGTACTACGACGAGAGCACCTATGGGACCCCCGCTGGCCTCGTCACCGTTGACAACAAAGAGGCAAATGCGGATACTCCGCAATTCGGTGGTTATCTCCCGTATGTGAAAAAGGGCAATGTCAACGAAAACAAAGTCCAATACCACGAAATCAAAGTTAACCAGCGTGTGCCCAAGCTTACGACGGGCTGCGGTACCTATGGCGATCCCTATTCCATAACTAAAGCATCAGAGCTCAACACGGTTGCTGAGTATATCAACACGCAAAATGCAATCGACGGTTGGGAAGTAACGATTGCCGCCAATCAGGAAGAGCTATGTCAGCGTCGTTCGTCCAGTGAGAATACTGAAAACGAAGTGACGTACATCTACAAACAGGCGAACAAAACATGGGAGAGGAAGACAGGGGAAGGTACCACTGACCCCAATAACGCGCTTGACGATGCGACGATGCACAGCTATCTCCAAAGCGCCTACTACAGTATCGAGCCGGTTGATAGCGAGGGAAATGGTAGCGATACACTTGTGCTCGATACCACCGCTTTCCAGGGTTTGGGCAATCAGAGCAACCCGTTCAGGGGGGTTGTTGTTGGCAATCTGAGAGACGGCGGTTTAGCGACCATCAAGATTAACAAGCCCGAAGGCGCAAGCGCGCTTTCCGGATTGATCCCGTATAGCTACGGCAGCGTTGTGAGCAACCTGAATATTGAATACTCGGGCATGCCGGTCTCAATTGCATATAAGAGTAAAGATGCATCTGGTGTGCCGGGCGCGTTCTTTGGCGGCGTGATCGGTTGCATCATGGGCGGTGACAATATCATCGATGGCGTGTCGGTGAATGCGGATGCTGGCTTTAGCGTTGCTGGGGCGGCAGGCGATAATGGCGGCGGCGCGCACCTTGTGCCCGTTGGCGGCTACGTTGGTGCTGTTGCGGGTGGCGGCGTCATCTTCCGCAACTCTTCGCGCGGCGACGGTGCCCTTAACCCCTGGCATAGCGCCGGTACTTCTCTCTATGACAACCCGTATGTTGGCCGCGTAATCGACGGCTATGCGTTCAGCGAGCTTGCCGATGGTAAGAGTCTCGACAACACTGATCGTAACTACAAGGTGAACAATCTGGATACTTCGAAGACGGGGTGCATCAAGACGGATGCGACGCAGGGCCGCTATAGGGGAGACGACGCCAATAGCTCTGCGATAACCACAACCGTCAATGACTCGCAGGGACTGCTCGTACTCTCGGCCATCATCAGCAGCGGTGCGGCCGGCGGTTCGGCGAATACGAATACCACGAACGATGCGTATGGAACGTATGCGGGCTCGCGTGCCTACATGGGCGGCAACAACGCAAAGGGAGTGTACCAATTCGGCAACAAGCAATACGGCAAAGTTCGCAACGCGAGCTATACACATGTTGGAAGGCCGGCGAGTGCCGCTGACGACTTTGCTAATGCGAAAAACGATGACATGAAAAGTCCCGGTATTCAGTTAGAGGGTAACGCGCTCGACTACACAAGCGATGGTTCGGACGTTAACTCCCCCTACCTGGTAAAGAAATACGCAACGTGGCAGACGGGTAACATCTGCGCCGCGCAGGTATCGGGAATGGATTTGCAGTTCAAAGCGGGTGAAACCTATGACATGACTACTTATGGCACGGGTTACACGGGTCTTTCGGGCCGCTACTACTCAAACGCATGCGCATCCGGTAAGGGCGCCGACCGCGATCGCATCGTGCCGCTTGTTGCGTGCATCAACGGTAACGGTGCAACAATTAAGGTCGGTAGCAAAGAGGCCAGCAAGGTATATGGGGTCACGGAGTACGCCGACGATAATTACAAACTCACCGGAGTGGGCGCTCTCTTTGGCACCGTAACGTACACCTCGACCAACGTGAGGGGGAGCATCGGCACTCCGGGAACGGACGGCGCTGCTGCTGTGGGCAACGGCGGCTATACCGTCCAGAACCTAAAGTTCGATGACTGCAATATTTCTCTTACGTATATCAATGCAGCCGGCGCCCCCAGTGGTGCGGGCGATGAGCAAGTTGGCGTCGGTCTGCTTGCGGGCACTACGGCGAACGCGAGCTCGCTGGCGGATTACGGCAAATATGCAGGAATTACCATGGATAACTGCAGGGTGAATGGCCCCAATAACGTTGGCGGATTGCTCGGCGCATCCGGCTATGGTAGCCGCAGGACTGACAAAGATGCAACTTTGCTGGTGAATCGTAACGATGAATCACGAGCGACAACGCGCTATTCTCCGGTCAAGCTTTACGATTGCTCTTATAGCAACATGGACATTTCTGGCGTGCAAAACGTCGGTGGCTTCGTCGGCAAGCTGAACAAAAATTCCGCTGGTGGCGTTTGGACAAAAACGAACATGTCTATTGCCAAGAATTCCACGATTGTGTCAACTGCTTCTAACGCAAGGACCGGCGGTGTCGTGGGTCTTGCTGGAGGTGGTTTCCTGGTGAACACCGATGATGCTGGAACGCCTTCGCAGGGTGCCGAAAAGGCGGAGATCAGCAATGTCACGCTTCAGCCGGCAGCATCGAGCGCGACCGAGGGGACCGGCGGCCTTATCGGAAGGTCCGAAAATGGAATCGTGTCTGTCTACAATCTGTGCATCCAAGGCGACGTGCAGAGTAAAACGGTATTTGGTGTTAGAGGATCGAATAATCTTAAGTACGTTGCTGGTGCAGTCGGCGAAGCGGCTTCGGGCGGTGCATTTAAGTTCGATAGCTGTGTAATAAAAGACATCCATCTTGGTGCTCGTGAGTGCTCTGCCGGTTTAATCGGTGATCTGAAAGGTGGGTGTGCCCTCGAGGTCAAGAATTCAACTATCACTGGACTGGTCGTCGATGGTTCGTATTCTGGTGGTGTTGTTGGCTCGATCGGTAACACGGCGAACTCTGTCACGCTTTTGAATTCGACCATTGGCGAGAATAACTTTACCGGTAGCAAGAACGCTGCATGGAACTCATCGCTGGGAAGTTGTTCTGGTGGCGTGTCTGGCGATGGCCGTGGCTCATTTAGGCTCGTAAACGTGCTCATGGATCGCAATATCTTTGGGGCGCAAACTAGCCAGGGATATTTGTTCGGAAATAGTTCATCCGCTGACCTCGTCAACGTTTTTGTCGCAGGAATTGCCATTAGACCAAACAGTGCGAGCGAATCGCTCAAGCTGATGCGCAATTCTTCCGGTGCCGACGACCTTAAAAAGGTGAACAGAAAGTCATACATCGCATTTGCTGCCTATGAAGACAAGCTTTCCGATGCCAAGGGCGCGACACTGTATGGCAACGATGCTGCGAACGGCAATGTGACGCCGGCCGTTTCGCCCTACGTCACGACGAGTCCGACGAGCGGCCTTGCTGTGCGCGCTTCCGATGCTGACACGGCCGGCCGTTATCTGTTCGGCGACGGCATGAACGTTGGCCTTGCCACGGCCATCCAGAATCCGTCGAGCCCCGGCGTTGCCAACCGTTACACCTACACCAACATCGGCGGCATCAATGACGATGGCGCCGATCAAAATACGTCGAGCTATAACGCCAAATCCGTGGCAAGCATGTTCAATGCGAATAACGATGCAAGCGACAGCAAGGTTGCAACGGATTTCCCCGTTTTGGTGATCTCTGGCAACGACAACACGACGGTCAAGAGCTATCTAAACATCGTCACGAACGGCGGCTTCTCCGATGCCTGCAGATTGAATAACGAGAATGGCACCAATCCGCACGTGACGGCCAAAGCAGAGGTTTTCCAACTCAAGGACGGTGTGTTCGTTAAAGACGGTGACGCGTCGAACAATCCCACGCTTCGCGTAGTGAACAATGGCAAGAACAATATGTCGTTTAGCCCAAGCTCCGATTGGGACAACGGCAAAGGTCGCTTTACGCTCCTGACCGTTACCTTTACCGAGGCGGGTCAGAGCTACAACGTTCAGGTGCCGATCATCGTTAAGCGCAAGCTCGAGATCGATTTCACTGCAACGTATGATTACGGCACTCAATTTAAAGAAAAAGACTACGCTAACCTTGGAAAAGATGCACACGTGCTTACGAGCTTTGGCGAGCCGATGACGGGTCTGCTTACCTGGACATACAATTCTGCCAATGGGAAGGAAGTCGACTTTGGCTGGGACAGCTATATGGCTGCTGGCGGCTCGATGAAGGGGCTCGGCAAGAGTATCCTCTTCAATGGTGCCGACGGAAGGTTGCCCCAGGGCACCCAGCTTACGCTCATCGATGCGAACGTTGATGGCAAGGCCGGTGGCAGAGAGTATCACTATACGGTGGGCGAAGGCGGAGCAACGAGCGTTTCCCTGAGCGGAAACGACGGCTTTAAGGATTCTGCGGGCAATCCATATCAGGAGCGATGGCTGAGCGAGATCTTGGGTGTGTCGGCCACGCAGGATGGCGCCGGCACATGGACCGTGTGTGATAACGAGGCAGAGGCGACCGCTAAAGCGAAACTCGATGGCAAGTGGACGCTGTTTAAGGTTGCGGGTGCTGACGTTCCCAGCAACAGTCGCTATACGCTAAAGGTACCCAAGGAGAAGGATACCGGCAGAGAGAAGCGTGCATCGGAGAGCGTCTACCTAGTTGTCAACGTGCCCAAGTCGGGCGACGGCGTGACGCAAGCTAGTATCAACGGTTTTACGGCTTCGTCTATTGACTCGAATTCTTCGGGTGGCCGCATATCTTGGAATCTGCATCATGTTTTACGCACCGATGGCAGCGACGATATTCAAAACAGTACGGCATCGACATACAGTATCTTGTCCAATTATGAGCAGAATGTAGTCGACAAAAAAGATGGGGCGTGCATTCCGGTTTCGAAGTCGGAGGACGGTGCCGCCTACGTTCTTTCTCTCGATGTCATGGATACGGTTACGTTTAGCCCGAGCCAATACTATACAGAGAGCGACCATCTGTTCTATCAGCTCGATACATCGCTGTGTCGCTATGGCGCCAACAACAACCTAATGGGAGTAAGCAGTTTCCCGAGCGGAACTTCGGCAATTGCGAAGTTCTATGTTGCCATCGGCAATCAGAACTACAGGTGGAGTGGCAGCGATTGGGAGCCGTATGACGCTTCGACGCCTGCGTTTACACAGATTGTGACGGATACGGGTGATGACTCACTGAGGCTCACACTCGACCATGACCTTGCCGGAATCCGCAAGCGTGCAGCGGGCGGATCCTTTACCGTGCGTACGGTAGTGGAAGAGATTCGCCTTACGCCGGACGGCTGCAACAAGGTTATCTCCCTGTCCAAGCAGTCTGGCGAGGACGCCTGTACCAAGATGTCCTATACCGCCAAGCTTTCGACGCGTAAGGAAGGCCTTAATACCTCGAGCCTGACGCAGACGAAGCGCGGTAACGTCGGGTACTATCGCATGGACACGGGTGATACGACCATTACGCTTTCTGCGCCAGATAAGTCGCAGCTTGGCATTAACGTGGACGACCTGCGTCCGATCGCGAATGGCACGATTGGTCTGGGTGCCACGTATGAACTGGGTGGACTCAGCAACGCCGCCGAGGCAATTGCGAACGCAGACTCTGTTGTGTACACGCTCTCGCTTCAGCGCCGCGGAACCGACGGCACGTATGAGAGCGTAACGGATGATATCTCAAACTACGTAACAGTGACGGAGAGTAAGCTTGCCGCGGTCGCTCCCTCCGGTAGCACGATCACCTTCACTGACTCGAAGGAGAACGGCAAGTTCAAAACGAAGAACGGTAATACGACGTTTAGCCTGCCCTTTACCGTTAAGGTCAACACGCAGGTTGAACAGCGTGAGCAGTTCTACGCGAACTATCGCTTGGTGATGACAGCGAGCCTGGTTAAGGGTGACGTGGCGAGCGCAACGCCTCAATCGCCCGACTATGTGACCTATACGCTCACGAGGGTGAACCTCAACGGCATCGACCACTAGTTCCGAAGCCAACTGGCTTCGCAAAGGGGGCGGCAACCACCCGGTTGCCGCCCCTTTTCTAGTCTGCGCGATCCCAGTCTTGGACTCTGCTGAACAGTTAGTTCAGATACGTATAATTCCAGACCGCAGCAGGCGCATTCGGCGCTCGTTTTGGGGAAGAAAGGGGCTCAAAACTAGGGTTCGGTAGCCATCTGGGCTCGATTTGCGTGCAATGAGTCGCCAAAGAACCCTCTCCGGGGACCATAGCGCAGCTTTATCAGCATAGAAAAATACGTATCTGAACTAACTGTCCAGCCGCCGTTGGAGAAAGGTGTTTTAGTTCTCCCGACCCCTCCACCAAGCTTTCCAACTTTCCACTTAACTTAACACCTAAGGTGGAAAGCTGGGTAGAAAGCTGGAAAGTAAGCGGAAGACTGACATGCTAGCTCAGAGGCTAGAGGGGCTAATAATTATGAAGACCATACCAAGCGAAACAAAAAGATACCAATCTGGTTGGTAAAACACGCTCAATGAGCTGCGAGCTAACTAGACGCGTAAATAGAACGTAAAGAAATGTCGCAAATAAATGGCAAATGTCCAGATGCCGCCGTTGCTATTTTCGATTAACTGCTACGCGGGAACAGCAAAATGCTACTATCTAACATGCACGTAAGAAAGCAGATTAACGGTTAAGGCTAAGAAGTGGCAGGTATGTCGGAAGCAACTAGGACTCGCACGCATGCGCCTGAGATTAGGCAGCGCGCCGTCGAGATCCTCCAAGAGGGGGTCGGTCATCGCGCCCTTGCCGCGGAGCTTGGCATTCCCCAGGCCACGGCTCGTCAGTGGGCCCGCGCGTATGCCGTGGGCGGTGCCGACGCCGTTCTCAACGCCGGTTCGCATCATCACACCTATTCGTTCGAAGTTAAGCTCGCCGTGGTTAAGGATCGCTTGGAAAACGGCCTGACGGTTCGCGAGGCCATGATCAAGCACAAGATTCCCAGCGGGTCTTCAGTCAAGGCTTGGTGCCGCCAGTATCGCGAGAGCGGTGAGTCCGCACTGGTTGATAAGCCGCGCGGACGCAAGCCGCGCGTTAAAAAGGTGGAATAGCAAACGGGATGGTGCGCCCACAGGGGCGCATTTTTCTTGCCGCCCCTCTGCTCCAATGCGGGCGTGCCCTTACCCCGTACGCCTAAAACTCCCCAGTTGACCGAAAACCTGCCGCCGCTACTCCTCAATTGAGCTATAACGTTAAACAATTGCAGCGTTTTTGCATGGGGGAGTGATGGTATGACGCTACTGTATTTCCTTACCCTGTTTCCGCTGGTACCGGCGCTGGGCATGCTGCTCGCGCGCGGTGACCGCGCCCGCGATGCGGTGGGGCTCATAGGCTCCGGCATTATTATGGCGGTGACAGTTGTAGTCGCCGTCATGTTTTTTGGCACGGGTCCGCAGAGCTTTGAGGTTGCCCCCGGCACCTCGCATGTGCTCTCGATCGTCAGTTCCGTTATCGACGTCATCCTGTGCGCTGTCATCCTGTACAACGCGTACAAATATAGGAACGCGCTCACCACGGTGCTCGGCATAGTCCAGCTGGTGGGCTCGCTCGCCTTTGCAGCCATGACGCTGCCCGCGGCCGAAGCCGTCACCGCCACGCCGCTCTACCTGGATTACATGAGTGTGATCATGGTACTTGCCGTCGGCATCGTCGGCAGCCTAATCTGCGTGTATGCCCTGGGCTACATGAAGGACTTCCAGGCCCATGACGAGCACGAGGCAGCGCTGCGCGGGCAGGCGGCGCCCGACCGACGCCCGCAGTTCCTGGCGCTTATGTTCCTGTTCCTCTCGGCCATGTTCGTCATCGTGACAAGCGACAACCTTGAGTGGCTGTTCTGTGGCTGGGAAATCACCACCGTGTGCTCGTTCCTCATGATTGGCTACACGCGCACGCCCGAGGCCATCAAGAACGCCTTCACCCAGATCATCCTCAACATGCTGGGCGGCATCGCGTTTTTGGCCGGACTCATGTACCTGCACGTTAACGGCATGCCGCTGACCATCTCGGGCATGATCGAGCTTTCCGGCACCGGAACCGCGCAATCCGCGCTGCTGGTGATGCCGGTCGTTCTGCTGTCGCTCGCCGCACTCACCAAGGCCGCACAGATGCCGTTCCACACTTGGCTGTTGGGTGCCATGGTTGCCCCTACGCCCACGAGCGCCCTGCTGCACTCGTCCACCATGGTCAAAGCCGGCGTGTTCCTGATGGTCAAGCTCAGCCCGCTCTATGCCATCTATCCCGTGACCGGCTTTATGGTCACGAGCGTGGGCGCCATCACGTTTTTGCTCGCTGCCCTCATGGCCATCTCGCAGAGCAACGCCAAACGCGTGCTTGCGTACTCCACCATTTCCAACTTGGGCCTTATCAGCGCCTGCCTGGGTGTCGGCGCGCCCGAGGCCGTATGGGCCGCCATCTTCCTGATCCTGTTCCACACGGTGGCCAAGTCGCTGCTGTTCCTGTGCGTGGGCACGGCCGAGCATCATATCGGCAGCCGCAATATCGAGGACATGGACGGTATGTTCAGCCGCATGCCGCACCTTACGCGTCTGATGATGCTGGGCATCATGGGCATGTTCGTGGCACCGTTTGGCATGCTCGTGTCCAAGTGGGGCGCCCTGGTGGCGTTCGCGCAGACCGGCAACGTGCTCATGATCATGGTGCTTGCCTTTGGCTCGGCCGCGACGTTCTTCTTCTGGGGCAAGTGGCTTGCCAAGCTATCGGGCGTCGACCCCACGGCTCAAAACGTTGAGGTCAATGTCCATAAGACCGAATGGATGGCCCTCAACACCATCGCCGCGCTGCTGATTCTTTGCTGCGTGGCGTTCCCGCTCATCTCGAGCGGCCTGGTGTCGCCTTACTTGGCCATGGTGTTTGGCCGCGTGCCGTACGTTATTGGCAAGGACTCCATGTATCTGATGGTGGTTATCGTGGCGTTTATCGCCGTGGTGCTGCTGACTTCATTCCGCGTGAGCAACAAACCGCACGTCAACGTGTACCTTTCGGGTGTGGGGACCGACAAATATCGCCATTTCCGTGGCTCGATGGGACACGAGGTGAAGGCCGAAAAGCGCAATTGGTACTCGGAGGACGCCCTTGGCGAGAAGCGTATTGGCCCCGCGGGTAGCGTCGTGTGTTGCAGCATTATCTTGTTTGCGCTGCTGTGTTGCGCGTGGATTGGGCCCGAGCGGCTTGCCATGAGCGCGCCCTCGGTGCTGCGCGGCAAGTATTTCGAAGGCTCGGGCGTCGTGGGCATTTTTATTGGCACCGTGGCGTTTGCTTTGCTGGCGCCGCTTGTGGGCGGCCTGATCGACGGCCTTGACCGTAAGCTTTCGGCTCGCATGCAGGGCCGCGTGGGTCCGCGTCTGCTGCAGCCCTTCTACGACGTTGCCAAACTGCTGCGCAAGGCCCCTGCCAGCGTAAACACCATGGACGATACCTATATGGCATGTGCGCTCATCTTTACCGTGGTAGGCGGCGGCATCTTTGTGTCGGGTTCCAACACGCTGCTGTGCGCTTTTATGGTGACGCTCGCCGCGATCTTTGTGGTGCTGGCGTCCGCCTCGACGCAAAGCCCGTTTGCGCAGGTCGGCGCCGATCGCGAGCTGCTGCAGGTTATGAGCTACGAGCCCGCCGTTCTGCTGATGAGCGTGGGCCTGTACCTTGCCACCGACAGCTTCGATTCCATTGCCGTGACGGGGCAGTCAGCCCCCATCATCGTGTACAGCGCGCCCATTTTCCTTGCGCTGCTCGCGGTGCTTACCATCAAGCTACGCAAGTCGCCGTTCGACCTTTCGTACTCGCATCACGCGCATCAGGAGATTGTCCAGGGCGTCGCCACCGAGATGAGCGGCAGCACGCTGGCCAAGATGACCCTTATGCACTGGTGCGAGACCGTGCTGTTTTTGATGTGGGTGGGCATGTTCTTTGTCTGGGACAACCCGGTGAGCTGGGCCGTAGCCCTGGTCGTGATGGCCGCGACGTATTTTGTCGAGGTACTGATCGATAACACCTTCGCCCGTAGCACCTGGCGCAGCTGCTTTAAGCTCGGCTGGGGCGTGGCGCTGGTGTTTGGCCTGCTCAACCTTATGCCCATCCTCGTCGACGTGTTTATTTAGGAGGCGGCATCCATGGATCATAAAATGTCGCGCTCACCGTGGGTTATTCATTACGACGGCTCGAGCTGCAACGGATGCGATATCGAGGTGCTGGCCTCGCTTACCCCACTGTTCGATGCGGAGCGCTTTGGCGTGGTCAACACCGGCAACCCCAAACATGCGGACATCTTTTTGGTGACGGGCTCGGTCAATGCCCAGAACCTGCCCGTCGTGCGTCAGATTTACAACCAGATGCTCGAGCCCAAGTGCGTGGTGGCGTGCGGCATCTGCGCGTGTTCGGGCGGCGTGTTCCGCGATGCGTACAACGTGATCGGCGGCGTGGACCGCGCGATTCCCGTGGACGTGTACGCGCCCGGGTGCGCCATTCGCCCCGAGACGGTGATCGATGCCATTGTAGAGGCGTGCGGCATCTTGGACCAGAAGGAGGTCGTGATGCGCGCCGGCGGCGATCCGCTCACCGTGGGCGGCGCCGCCACCTGGGACGGTGGCGTTGAGCTGGGCGAGGACGGGTTTGTGGCCGCGGCTGAGGCCGGCGACGCGCCCGCCGCTGGCGACGCACCTGCTGGGACGCCCGCCGCGTCCGTCGCTGCAAAGGAGGCCGAGTAATGCAAGAGGCAATCTATACCATCGTTGGGATCGACGAGCTCCTGTCGCATGTCCAGGCGCTTAAGGGCGTCGGTGCGCGCTTTGTGCAAATGCACGCCGAGCGTAACGTCGACGACGGCTCGTATCGCTTGGTCTATACGTTTATCAACGTTCGTGCTGCTCAGGAGCATATTGCGCAGGGCGGCAGCTATGCGATCGAGAACCTGGTGGTCGAAGGCATCGACCAGTACCAGGAGATTCCGTCCATCAGCTCGTATTATCCGGCGGTATTCCCGTTTGAAAACGAAGCGCACGATCTGTTTGGTCTTGCCATCACCGATATGCAGATCGACTTTAAGGGCTTTTTCTACCAGGTCTCGACCGCTGAACCCATGAGCGTTATCACGCCCGAGGTGAAGGCCGCGCGCGAGAAGGCCATGAAGGTCCGCGCGGCTGCCGAGGCCAAGGCGCGCAAGGCCGCTGCCGAGAAGGCCGCCGCGGCTGCGGCTGCTGCAGGGGAGGGCGTTGCGGGCGCCGGCGATGCCGCGGGCGCCGCTGCTCAGCCCGCTGCGGCTGCCGGCTCCGATGCTCAGCATGACGAGGCCGCGGCCAAGGCCGCACTTAAAGCCGCCGAGATGGAGGCAAAGCTCGCCGCCATGGATCCCGAGAAAGCGGTCAAGGTCCGCGCGGCGCTTGCCGCCAAGGCCGCCCGCGACAAGCAAAAAAAGGAGGCGTAAGGCCCATGGCTCATCGCTCCGTTATTCCGTTTGGCCCGCAGCACCCGGTGCTGCCCGAGCCGCTTCATCTGGACCTGGTGATCGAGGACGACCGCGTCATCGAGGCAATTCCTCAGATCGGCTTTGTGCACCGCGGACTCGAGAAGCTCACCGAAAAGCGCGATATGCACCAGTTTGGCTACATCGCCGAGCGCATCTGCGGCATCTGCGCCGTGGGCCATAGCCATGGCTATGCCAGCGCCTGCGAGCGCATGCTCGACATCGAGGTGCCCGGCCGCGTGCAGTATATCCGCACCATTTTGCACGAGCTTTCGCGCATTCACTCGCACCTGCTGTGGCTGGGCCTGCTCGCCGATGCCTTTGGCTTCGAGGCGCTGTTCTATCGTTCGTGGACGCTGCGCGAGCAGATTCTCAAGATCTTCGAGAGCACCTGCGGCGGCCGCGTGATTCTGTCGATCAACGAGATCGGCGGCCTTAAGCACGACATCGAGGACTCCGAGCTGGCGGGCATTGTCCAGGCGCTCGACGCCATGCGCCCCGATTACGAGGCCCTGGTGCATACGTTTTTGGACGACGACAGCTGCGGTGAGCGCCTGCATAGCGTGGGCGTGATCAGCAAGAAGGACGCGCTGGAGCTTTCGATGGTCGGCCCGTTTGGGCGCGCCTCGGGCGTGGACTACGACGTGCGCATGTTCGGCGACGGCGCCTATGCGGACCTGGCTGCATTTGAGCCCATCGTTGCCACCGACGGCGACTGCTATGCCCGCTGTCAGGTGCGTTGTGCCGAGGTCACGCAGGCCATGGACATTATTAAGGAGCTTGTCAGCAAGATCCCGCACGACGGTATCGGCGGGCGCACCAAGCTTACGCCGGCCGACGGCGCGCGCGGCGAGGTTGTGATTGAGCAGCCGCGCGGCGAGGCGTACTACTATGTGCGCGGCAACGGCACCAAGAATCTGGACCGTTTTCGCGTGCGCACGCCGACGTCGCAGAACCTGGCGGGTCTGACACATGCGCTGCAGGGCGTGCTCCTTGCCAACGTGCCCATGATTATCCTGACCATCGACCCCTGCATTAGCTGCACGGAAAGGTAGGCGCGGCATGAGTTTGCTGACATTTGCCAAGACGGCCTTGGGTTCTATGGTCAAGCAGCCGGTAACGGTGTGCTATCCGCAGGAGGGGCTGACGGCACCCGAGCGATTGCGCGGGCATATCGTCAATGACATGGACGTGTGCATCTGCTGCGGCATGTGCGCGCGGCGTTGCCCGGCGGGCGCGCTCGCGGTCGATCGCAAGGGCGGTACCTGGTCGATTGACCCGTACGCCTGCGTGGTGTGCGGCGAGTGCATCGAGAGTTGTCCCAAGCACTGCCTGAGCATGGACACCGCGCGTACTCCAGTTGCGGCGGACAAGACCCCCACGGTAGAAACCAAGCCGGAATAGCTCTGGAATAGAGCTGGAATAGAGCTGGAATAGAGCTGGAATAGGGGCCGGTGGGGCAAAATGCCCCACCGGCCCCGCGCTTAAACGCGCGGTTGGGCCGTCGCAAGCAAAACTATGCCGGATTACGGGGCTGGATAGCGAACCTCCGACCATACAGAAAATCGCAAAAACAAAACCGCAGGTAGACTGCTTGCTGTTTTTCAAAAATAGGGGGTATGGATGAGGGCTCCGACTTTAGCTCCGTAATCCGGCGTAGTTTTGGAATGGCACCATATCCGTAACAGCCTTTGATCTCCCGTGGACAGAGGGAAACGGATCATTTTGGCCTTGCGAGGGCTGCCGCGTGACCCGTCTGCCACGAAATGGGCCCATCTACTACGTTTAGACGGCAGCCCTCGACCACGGCAAGTAATGTGAAATGAAAACCGCAGGTAGAACGCCTGCGATTTTTCATGAAACGCGGCTATGGTCAGGGGTATCGGGTCAAACGTAGTAGATGGGCCCATTTCGTGGCGAGCGCCGTCAGCCGATCTCCGCGGGCGGAAGAAAGCAGATCATTTTGGTCTCGCGAGGCTTGCGGAGGCGCTTGTGCAGGGCCACCCGAACAAAACTATGTCGGTTTACTACGATGAATTCGACATTTCCGACCATGACTGCATTTTTCTAAATATTACAAGCGTTCTACCTGCGGTTTTGCAAGCGCGCAATTTACCGTGGTCGAAGGTGGGCGATTCATCGTAGTAAACCGGCATAGTTTTGAAATGGCATTAAATCGGTAGCATCCATTTTGCTATGCCGGAGCGGTTGGCCGTTGGGTAATTACCCTCGCAGATAGGCGATGGCGATTTGGGTGCGGTTGCGTAGCCCCATTTTGGCTAGGATTGAGCTGATGTGGTTGCGCACCGTGCCTTCTCCCATATAAGCCGTGGCGGCAATCTCCTTGTTGTCGAGGCCGCGGGCGATGAGCTCGGCGACTTCGAACTCGCGGTCGGTCAGACCGGCAAAGGCCGCGGGCCGGCGGGTCGCACCGGCCTCAGTGTCCGCCCCATCAAAGTCGACATCCTCGATCGCCTTACCCTCGAGCACGCGTTTACCGTCCATGACCTGCGCCAACGCCGGTGGAATGGCGGCGACATCGGTTTTGATCAGATAGCCGCGGGCGCCCAGTTTAAGCGCCGACACAATGTACTCGTCATCCGAGAATGTCGTCAGAAACACCACGCGCGCCGCAGGGTCGCGCTCAAGGATCTCGCGTGCCGCCGAAAGTCCGTCGCGCCCCGGCATCTGAATGTCGAGCAGCGCGATGTCGGGCGTGTGCTCAGCGTAGAGCGCGACCGCGTCGTCGCCATTGGCGCCGGTACCCACCACCTCGATCTGCGGCTGGGCGCCTAGGATAATCTTGAGTGAATCGACTACCAAGTGGTCGTCATCGACAACTATGAGCCTCATCGGGTCTCATCTCCTTGCTGTTTGGGAATGGTGGCAAACACGCGCCAGCCATGGGAGCCGGCGCGCGGACCGGCGGTGAAGGTGCCGCCCAACGCCTCGACTCGCTCGCGCATGGAGGCGAGTCCCATGCCTTCTGCGGCGCCGCGGCCGCTTGCTTGAACCCCGCCCGCGCCATCGTCGCTAACAATGAGCTGGTAAAACGACGGATGCTCCATGCACCGCACGGTAATGGTTTTGGCATGGGCGTGGCGCATGGCGTTGGAAAGCGCCTCGCGCAGCACCGCCGCAAAGCAGTTGGCGACGTTGGCGGGCGCATGCTCGGCCAAAACCTCAAGCTCAATCTGCGGACCGCTGTCCGAGCGCGCGCCTTCAACGATGCGTTCGAGCTGCACGGAGAGGTTGGTCGCATTGTCGTTGAGCGCGTGGACGCTGGCGCGCACGAGCTGGAGCGCCTCGTCAACGGTGTATTTGACGTCGGCGAAATCGGCGGCAACGCCGGGCTCGTTGGCATGGACCACGCGCAGGGCTTCGGTTTGAAGCGAAGCGCGCGTGAGCTGGTGGCCCACGTTATCGTGGATCTCGCGCGCGATGCGGGCGCGTTCGGCGAGCGTCGCGAGCTCGACTTCGTAGTCCTGGCGGTCGGCGAGGTCGCGGTTGCGTGCCTCGAGTGCCAGGGCGCGTTCTTGCAGCTTGTCGCGGGTGCGACGCATGCGTTCCTGTTCGCGCTCCAGCTGCGCGGTGCGCAGCGACAGCAACGTGGCGGCGACCGAAAGGATGGCGGTTAGCAACAGCGTTCGGGTGGTGAGCGCGCTGCAGCGAAGGTCCGTAGCAAGTGCGCAGGCAAACACGGAGCCAATTGCCAGCGCGGGCCAGATGCGTTCACGGCGCACGCGTCGCGCGATGTCATAGAGGGCGAGAGGTGCGAACGGCACAAGCGGCGGCACGAAGACAGCCGCGATGACGTAGGCGTAGCTGCCGGCCTCGCTGGCGCGACGGGCGCGTTCTCCCTGCGCGACCTCGGCCAGCGCGGCGATGACAACGCCAAGGCAAAACGCCGCGACCAGGCGAGCGTCCACAGCAAGGCCCATGGCGGCCGCAATGCAGCACGCCAGCACGATCGATTTGTCGAATAGCCTGTTCATACGGGTATTGTACGCGATGCCGCGCACGGGGGAGGCGCCACTCAAAGCAACCGTGGCATTCCTCCCACGCGGCGGGGCGGTCGCGTCAGCAGGCTACGCGACCGCCCCGCACTCGTGACAAAGCTCACTGGTGCGCGCCGTCAGCTCCTGCGATGATGCAATCGTACCGGGCCGCAAGCAACAGAAGGGCCGCCTCATGACAGACATCGTCCACGTCGAAAACCTCGTCAAGCGCTACGACGATCTTATTGCGCTCGACCACTTTAACCTGAACATCGCCCCCGGCGAGATTTTTGGCCTGCTGGGCCCCAACGGCTCGGGCAAGACCACGTCCATCAACTGCATCCTGCAGCTGCTCGCCTACGACAAGGGCACCATCGAGCTGTTCGGCGAGCGCATGACGCCCGCCCGCTACGACCTCAAGCGCCGCATCGGTGTGGTGCCGCAGCAGGTGGCGGTGTTCGACGAGCTCACCGTGCGCGAGAACATCGACTATTTCTGCAGTCTCTACGTCAACGACCGCAAGCGCCGCCGCGCGCTGGTGGACGAGGCGATCGACTTTGTCGGCCTGGGCGACTTTACCAAGTTCCGCCCCGGCAAGCTCTCGGGCGGCCTGACGCGTCGTCTCAACATTGCCTGCGGCATCGCGCACAAGCCCGAGCTCATCTTTTTTGACGAACCCACGGTGGCGGTCGACCCGCAAAGCCGCAACGCCATCCTGGAGGGCATCTGCCGCCTGCGCGACGAGGGCGCCACGGTGGTGTATACCAGCCATTACATGGAGGAAGTCGAGCAGATCTGCAGCCGCATTATGATCATGGACGGCGGCCGCGTGCTGGCGCAGGGCACTAACGACGAGCTCAAGCGCATGATTCAGATGGGCGAGAAGATTGTAATCGAGGTCGGCGAGGTTCCGAGTGCGGCGCTCGGTGCCGTCGCAAGCCTGCCGCACGTTCTGGACCTTTCGGCAACGGCGGGACAGCTCACGTTTTCGTGCGAAGCGAGCCCGCACAACCTGACGGACATTCTCGATGCGCTGCGCTCGCATGACGTGCCGCTCGGCCGCATCTATTCCGAACCGCCGACCCTCAACGACGTGTTCCTCGAGATCACCGGCCGCGAGCTGCGCGACTAGGGGGCGGCCATGTTCAACACCATCATCACCACGGTCAAGACGCTGCTGCGCCGGCCGAGCACGTGGGTCTGGGGCGCTCTCTTTCCTATCGCGCTTTCCACGATGTTCATGTTTATGTTTGCGAACCTCAGCTCCGACGGCACGGTCGACCCGGTGCCGGTTGCCGTCGTGGCGGACGAGGCCTGGGATGCCTCGACCTTTAAGGATGTGGCAGCTTCGCTTGCCAAGGCAGGCGACGATCAGCTGCTCGATGTGAGCGAGTACGAAGACTTGGCTGTCGCGCGCAAAGCGCTCAAGGCCGGCGAGGTCGCGGGCATCTATACGGTTGATGCCGCGGGCACGCCCAGGCTCACGCTGCTGTCGAGTTACGACAGCTCGCGCGCCTCGTCGGTGCTCACCGACCGCAGCATCCTTGAAACGGTGGCAAGCTCGTATACGCAAAATGTCGAGCTCATGCGCCAGATTGCCCAGGACAACCCGGCGGTGCTCGCCGATCCGGCGGCGGTTGCGCACGCCCTGTCGCTCGAGGGCGGAACCCGCCGCGTGAGCCTGACTCGTGCCACGCCCGATGGCACGGTCATCTACTACTACGCGCTCTTTGGCCTGGTCGCGATGATGTCTGCCGAGTTTGCCGCCTTGAGCGTCGTCGATTTGCAGCCTAATCTGTCGGGCCTTGGCGCGCGCCGCTGCGTGGGCGGTCTTTCCAAGACGGCGTCGCTGGCCGGCATTTTTGTCGGCTCGTGGCTGGTTTCCTTTGCATCGATGGCGGTTGCGATCGGCCACGTGCGCCTGGTCGTGGGCGTCGACTTTGGCGGGCGCGAGGGGTTGTGCCTGCTGGGCGGGGCTGCATCCGCGCTTGCCGCCACGGGCCTGGGGCTTTTTGTGGGCACGCTTCCCGTTAAGGGCGGCAAGGCATCCAAGTCGGGCATCCTCACGGGCTTTGCCACCACGTGCGCCCTGTTCGCCGGCCTCTACGGCGAGCCGGCGATGGCGCTTGCCGACGACGTCGCCCGCGCTTGTCCGGTCGAGTGCTGGCTCAACCCCGTCAAGCTCATCTGCGACATGTTCAATCGCCTGTATTTCTTTGAGGACCTGGGGCCCTTCGCTGTTCGCGCCGGCGCGCTCGTCCTGATGGCCCTGGTGTTTGTCGCCGCCGCTACGCTGATCTTTGGAAGGAGCCGCTATGAGCACCTTTAAGACCGCGCTTCGCATGGCGCTGGCGCACCCGTTCTACCTGCTCATCTATACGGTGTTCATCTCGCTCATGGGCGTATTCATCGCGGCTTCGGTGAGCTGGAACTCGTCGCAGCTTACCGAGTACAAGCCCTACGACACCAACGTGATCGTGGTCGACCGCGACAATAGCGACCTTTCGCGGGCGCTTACCAAGCACCTGGGCTCACGCTTTGACCTGGTCACGGGCGTCGGCGACGACACATACGACCTTGCCGACGCGCTCTCCAAGAGCAACAGCGCCAAGGGCAGTGCCGATTGCGTGTTCTTTATCCCGGAGGGGTTTGAGGACGATCTTGTTGCAGCCGCCCGTGCGGGGGAGGCCCTGCCCAAGCTCGACGTGACCTATGGTTCCGGCACCATGGCGGCGGCGCTTTCGTCCGCCGAGGCCTCGCGCTGGATCTCGCTCGCGGGCGCTGCGGCGGCGCTTGAACCCGCTGCCTCCAACGGTGACGTCGCAAGGGCCGCCGAGCACGCGGCCGCAAAGCGCGCGGAGGTCCAGATCGAGCAGGTCAAGGTCGACTCGACTGCTGCTACCACGCTCGAGTCGTACTTCAACTTTGGCGCGTACGCGATCATCTCGTCGGTCATCGTGTCGGTGGGACTGGTGTTTTCGGGCATGAACGAGCCCGAGCGCGTGCGCCGCATGGATGCCAGCCCGGTCTCTGAGCGCCAGCGTTCGCTCGCTGTGTTCGCGGCCGCCGCCGTGCTCGCCGTCTGCATCTGGCTCGTGTCGAGCATGATGGGCGTCGTGGGCTTTGCCGGCGCGGTTGCCGAGGTCGGCGTGGGCCGCGTGTGCCTGGCGCTGGCGGCAACGTTTGCCCTGGCGTGCACGCCGCTGGCCGTTGGCTTTACGCTGTCGAGCCTGGGCGCGCGCGAGGAGCTGCTCAACGGTGTGGGCAACCTGCTCGGCATGCTCATGACGTTTTTGGGCGGCGCCTGGATGCCGCTGTCGCTCATGGGCTCGGCCGTGCAGACGGTGGCGCACTTTGTGCCGACGTATTGGGTGAACGACGCAATCGGCAAGGCGCTTGCCTCGGACCTGACGTCTGCCGTGTTGGGCGACATCGTCTGTGACCTGGGCGTCACCGTGCTCTTCGCCGCCGCCATCGCCGCCGTAGGCCTAGCCCTCGCACACGCCAAATCCCACGCCTAACCGCCTAGCCATTGGGGACGTTCTTAAACGACCGGTCGCTGGGGACAGTCTTTGCCGATTCGCCGGCTCGCCGGCCGGACTGGCAAGAGCTGTCCCTGGCGGCACTCATTGGGGACAGACTTAAATGAGTGGTTTCAGTCATTTAAGTCTGTCCCCAATGACTAGTCTGAAATAAAATCCAGGCCTCGCTCCAAAAATAGTTCGCCCAGGTTTACTATTAGCCTAGAAAAGTAGCAGAAGGCTAACAACGGGGGATAGCATGGCGACAAAGCGTGCCTACGTCCAGGTCAACGGACTCAAGAAACACTACGGCGATGGAGATGCACGCCTGACGGTGCTCGACGGTATCGATACGTCCATCAACCGCGGCGAGATCTGCGTCATGCTGGGGCCCTCGGGCTCGGGCAAGTCGACCTTTCTCAACCTGATCGGCGGCTTGGAGGATGCCGACGGCGGCTCCATCATGGTGGACGGCTGCGATCTCACGGCGCTCAAGCCCGCCGATCTGGGCGAGTACCGACGCCGCGAGCTGGGCTTTGTCTTCCAGTTCTACAACCTGGTGCCCGACCTTACCATCAAGGAAAACATCGAGGTCACGGCGCACCTGTCCAAAAACCCGCTCAATGTCGACGATCTGCTGCGCTCGCTGGGCCTCTACGAGCACCGCAACAAGTTTCCGCGCCAGGTCTCAGGTGGCCAGCAGCAGCGCTGCGCCATCGGCCGTGCGCTCGTCAAAAATCCGGGCCTGCTGCTGTGCGATGAGCCCACGGGCGCGCTCGACTACAAGACATCCAAGGAAATCTTGCGGCTCATGGAGGATGTCAACCGCACCTACGGCTGCACCATCATCATTGTCACCCACAATGCCGCCATCGCGCGCATGGCAAATCGCGTGCTGCGCCTGCGCGACGGCCGCATCGTCGAGGACGAGCTCAACGAGTCACCCGTTGCGGCCGCCGATCTCGATTGGTAGGCGACGCCATGACACCTCTCGCAAAACGTCTCCCGCGCGAGCTGCGCCGCAATATCGGCAAGTACCTGGGCATCTTTTTGCTTATGTGCGGAAGCATCGCCCTTACCTCGGGCTTTTTGCTCGCGGCGCATTCCATCGGCTGCCTCATTGATGACATGCGCGAAGACTACACGATCGAGGACGGCCGCGTGACCACCTCCTTCGAGGCTACCAAAGACCAGCTCAAGGCCGCCGAGGATGCAGCCGGCGACGTCGGCGGCGTTACGTTCTACAAGAACTTCTCTATCGACGCCATCATCAAAAAGGCGGCCGGCGACGACGGCACCAAGCGCACCCTGCGCACCTATGCGCATCGCACCAAGGTCGACATTGCGTCCTACTGCGAAGGCAGCCAGCCCAAAGCGGACGACGAGGTGGCCATCGACCGCGTCTTTGCTACCAACAACGACCTCGTCGTGGGTGATAAGGTCGAGCTCGAGGGGCGCACCTACACCATCTGCGGCATCATGACGCAGCCCGATAGCCAGGCGCTGTTCCTCAACAATTCGGATTTTACGGTGAACACCATTACCTATGGCGTCGCCGAGGTCAGCGATGCCGGTTTCGCCGCGCTTGAGGATGCCGGCGGCGCGCCCGCCTACACGTACTCCTTTACCTTTAACGACCGCGACCTCTCAACCGCCGAGCGCACCGATGCCGAGCAGGATATGGTCGAGGCACTGGTGGATGCCGATGCGCTCGTCGACGATCTTATCGATGCCGATTCCAACCAGGGCATTGGCTATGCGCGCGATGACGTGGACGGGGATTCCATGATGTGGATGACGCTGCTCAATATTATCATCGTGATCATGGCGTTCGTCTTTGTGGTCCTTACCGACGCCACCATCGAGGAGGAGAGCGCCATCATCGGCACGCTGCTCGCCAGCGGCTATCGCCGTCGCGAGATCGTGCTGCACTACCTTGCGCTTCCCGCCATCGTGGGCGTGCTCGCGGCACTTTTGGGCACCGTGCTCGGCGTTGCGTTCTTTACCGAGCCCATGCGCGGTCTTTACTACGGCTCGTACAGTCTGCCGCTCTTCCAGGTGTACTGGAGCTGGGAAATCTTTGTGAAGTGCGCTGTGGTCCCCGCCGCCGCGCTCATCCTCATCACGCTGGTGGGTCTGCTCTGCAAAATGGGCAAGACGCCGCTGCAGTTCCTTCGTCACGAGGCGAGTGGCAAGTCGGGTACCAAGCGCGGTCTGCAGCTGCCGGAACGCATGGGCTTTGTCTCCCGCTTCCGCCTGCGCGTCTTCCTGCGCAACCTGGGCAACTTCGCCACGCTCTTCGTGGGCATCGCGTTTGGGTCGCTGCTTTTGCTCTTTGGCCTGGCGATCCTGCCCACGATGACGCACTATGCGGACAACCTCGAGACGAGCCTGGTCGCCGAGCATCAGTACACACTCAAGGCGCCGCTGGAGCTCGAGGGCACTACCGAGGAGCGCGAGCAGTGGTCGGCACTCGAGCGCTTGCAGTCGGTTGACGGCGCGCTGCTTTCTGCCGCCCAGGATGCCGATGACGAGCTTGACGGCGCGGCCGATGCGGCGCAGACGGCAGCCGATGCCGCGACCGCATCTCCGTCTGCCGAGAGCCTGACCGCAGCGCAGGATGCGCTTGCCAAGGTCCAGGACAAGAAGGATGCGCTCTACGCGCGCCTTGACGATCTTGCCGATGCCCTTGGCTGCGACCGCGACGAGGCTATCGACCTGATCGACAAGGCCTCTAAGATCGACACTGACAACGACGATATCCACCCGGTCAATACGACCGACAACGGCGCGGGCGCAATCGCGCAGGCCGAGAAATATGCCGTTTACCAGCTGCAGTACGACCGTGGCGACGGTAATGGCGAGGAGACGATTTCTGTCTACGGCATCTCGTCCGATTCGCGCTACTGGAAGGGCCTCAACATCGGCGATGGCCGCGTCGTCTTTGGCGGCGGTCTGCTCGATAAGTTTGGCTGGAGCGAGGGCCAGAAGGTCACGCTCAGCGACAAGTACGAGGGCGAGCATTATTCCTTTGAGTACGCGGGCAAGGACTGTGCCTGGGGCTCCAAGTCGGACATGAACATCTATATGAGCATCGATGACTTTAACGAGCTGTTCGACAACGATGCCGCCTACTTTAACGGCTATGTGAGCAACGAGAAGCTCGACCTCGACGCGCGCTACTTTGCCGGCGACACCACGCCCGACGACATGCGCGCCGTGGGTGACCAGTTCATCGGCATGATGAGCAAAATGATCGGAATGATGATCGGGCTCGCGGTGTTTATCTTCCTGCTGTTTATGTACCTGCTGACCAAAGCGGTGATCGACCACAGCGCCCGTTCGATCAGCTACATGAAAGTCTTTGGCTATCGCGATAGTGAGATCTCGCATCTGTACATCCGCTCGATCACGCTGTGCGTGGCGGCGTCGCTCGTGCTGAGCCTGCCGGTCATTATTGGCTCGCTCACGGCCATCTTCCGCTCGATGCTGCTCGCCTACAACGGCAATATCGAGATCTACGTGCCCGCTTGGTCCATGGCTGCATGCGTCGGCATTGGCTTTGCGACCTACCTGGTCGTGGCGCTGCTACACACGCGCTCTATCAAGCGCGTCAGCCTGGCCGAAGCCCTCAAGGTGCAGGAGTAGTCATTGGGGACGTTCTTAAACGACTAGTCGTTGGGGACAGTCTTTGCCGGATCGCCGGCTCGCCGGCCGGGCGGCAAGCACTCATTTAAGTCTGTCCCCAATGAGTGCCTAACGACTCGGCGTTGCGCTTGACTTCGACCCTACTTCAACGGGTACCATCCTCTATGTCTGTAACACCATATAGACCGAGGGGATATAACTATGACCGCAACTGCACCCACAGCACCCGCTAAGGTGTACTTTACCAACCTGCGCACGCATGCTCGCGAGAGCCAGCTCGACAAACTCAAGCGCCTCATTCGCCGCGCCGGCATTGAGCAGATCGACTTCGAGAACAAGTTTGTCGCCATCAAGATTCACTTTGGCGAGCTGGGCAACCTGAGCTTTTTGCGCCCCAACTACGCCCGCGCCGTCGCAGACGTCGTGAAGGAGCTGGGCGGCAAGCCCTTCCTCACCGACTGCAACACGCTCTATGTGGGCAGCCGCAAAAACGCGCTCGAGCACATCGATACCGCCTACCAGAACGGCTTTACCCCGTATGCCACGGGCTGCCAGATCATCATCGCCGACGGCCTCAAGGGTACCGACGAGGCGCTCGTCCCGGTCGAGGGCGGTGAGTACGTGCGCGAGGCAAAGATCGGTCAGGCGCTCATGGACGCCGACATCGTGATTAGCCTCACCCACTTTAAGGGCCATGAGCAGGCCGGCTTTGGCGGCGCCATGAAGAACCTGGGCATGGGCGGCGGCAGTCGTGCTGGCAAGATGGAACAACATGCCGCCGGCAAGCCGAGCGTCGATACCACCAACTGCGTAGGTTGCCGTGCCTGCGAAAAGATCTGTGCGCACAACGCCATCACGTTTGACGACACGCGCGAGCGCGAGCTTGCCAACGGCAGCACCCGCACGGTTCGCGTGGCTGCCATCGACCACGATCGCTGCGTGGGCTGCGGACGCTGCATTGCGGCGTGCAACCAGGACTGCATCAAGCCCGACTATGATGCCGCGGCCGACGTACTCAACTACAAGATCGCCGAGTACACCAAGGCCATCGTCGACGGCCGCCCGAGCTTCCACATCTCGCTCGCCATGGACATCAGCCCCAACTGCGACTGCCATCCCGAGAATGACACGCCCATCGTCAACGACATCGGCATGTTCGCGAGCTTCGACCCGGTCGCCATCGACCAGGCCTGCGCCGACGCCGTCCTGGCGTCCGAGCCGCTGCCTAACACCGAGCTTACCGACAGTGCGGCCAAGATGGAGCATAATCACGAGCGTCTGGAGGGCGAGCAGGCCAAGGATCCCTTCTGCATCACGCATCCCGACACCGACTGGCGCGCGTGCATCGCGCATGCCGAAAAGATCGGCCTGGGCACGAGCAAGTATGAGCTCATCGAGGTCAAGTAGCACCTGTCTATTGGACATATCAAGCGCTTTTGTAGCGCAACGTTAGCAAAAGCCGCCCGTGAGCACAGCGCTTGCGGGCGGCTTTCCGGAAGTATGCGGCAAATTTCGAGACCGCCGAGCACACGACATTTTTTGGCAACAAAACCCCTGATAAATTGTTGGTAAAACTGCGGTCTGGTCGGCAGTTCCAGATTTTGCCGCATACTTCCGAAAATAGGGGGTTAGATAAATCTCCAGACGCCGCTTTTTCCCTAAAAATTCCTATCGAGGAAGTCGTCGACCGTATTCCAGTAGAGCTCGGGGTCAACTTGCGCGCTCTTGGCGTGGGTGGCGCCATGGATGGTGAGCTTTTGCTTGACCTTGCTGGCGCACGCGTCGTAGTTTTGGTCGAGCATGCTGTACGGCACAAAGGTGTCCTGGTCGCCGTGGATAAACAGCATGGGAACCGTCGCGTGTTTGAGTTGCTCCACACTGCTTGCCTTATGGAAGTCGTAGCCCGCGCGCACGTTGCACACCAAGTTTGCTACATCGAGCAAGGGAAAGCTGGGCAGCCCGAACACGTCCTTGAGCTGCAGAGAAAACTCGTCCCAAACACTCGTATAACCGCAGTCCTCGATGATGCATTTCACGTTGGACGGCAAAGATTCCCCCGCGACGTTCATGGCGGTTGCCGCACCCATCGACTCGCCAAAGACCAGGATGCGCGCCTTGGGATCGGCCGCAACGATCCGCCCGATCCACGCGACGACATCGAGTCGCTCGGGCCAGCCCATGCCGATGTAGTCACCGCCGGAACGCTCGTGGGCGCGGGCGGCAGGTGCGAGCACGTTCATGCCGCGGTCGTGGAATCGCTTGACGTATCGGGCCATACCGATGGGCTCATCGGTGTATCCGTGTAGGCAGATAGCGTAATTGTGCGTGCTCTCTGGGGCGACAAAATACCAAGCGGCGAGCTCGGTTCCGTCATCTGCGGTGAGGCTGCTGCTCTCGCGGTTCTCTTTAAACCATGCCCGCGCCTCGGTTCCCTCGGCATCCATCTGTTCACCCTTTTCGGCGTCCTTGCCGTCCTGCATCATCTTCATGGTGTAGGGGGCGCGAGGGTTCAGGGCAAAGTCGAACAAGAAGTTGCCGGCAAACCCCAGCAGCGCTACAACGAGCACCAGCGCAACGATGCCGGCTATCTTGAGCTTTCGATGGGAGCGTGCGTTTTGAGACATAAGAAGCTTTCCTATAAGATGTTAATACATCAACATTTAATGCAAGCGCATTATGGACGTTCGCCGTTGATGCGTCAACAGGCAAAGAATGGGTAAACAAAGGGTCACGTATGGTGCAAAGTTCGCACGTACCCAGACGCTTTGATATAGTGTTGAGAACTCTTTACATTGGAGGATGTAACCGGCATGTCCGATTCGAGCGACAGTTCCAAGCCGCGACCCAAGATCGCGGCCGTTCCGCACTACACGGTGGGCGAGGAGATCATGAACTCCGTCACCCATGGTGTCGGCTGCTTGCTGGGTATCGCGGGTTTGGTGCTCCTGATCGTATTCGCTGCACTGCGCGGCGGTGGCCCGGCCCACATGGCCGCGGCAATTGTCTATGGCGTCAGCATCATCCTCGAGTACCTAGCCTCCACGCTCTACCATGCGATTCAACCCGCGCGCGCCAAGCGCGTGTTCCGCATCATCGACCACAGCTGCATCTACCTGCTCATAGCCGGCAGCTATACGCCGTTTTGCCTCATCACGCTCGCAAACGACGGCGGCCCTGCGCTGTTCTTTGCCGTATGGGCCATCGCCATTATCGGCATCGCCCTCGAGTGCTTTATGCGCGAGCGTCAACCGCACTGGGTAAGCGGCCTAGTCTACCTGCTGATGGGCTGGCTCGTCGTCTTTAAGCTGCCCGAGCTCGTGTCGCTGCTCAACCCCGTGGCGCTTGCCCTGCTCGCTGTCGGCGGCGTGTGCTACACCGTGGGCGTGCCGTTCTACATCGCCAAAAACGTGCGCTATCTGCACAGTGTTTTCCACTTGTGGGTGCTCGCCGGCAGCATCTTCCAGTTCATGGCGGTGATTCTCTTCGTAATCTAGCGACCACGCCTGCTCGCCCGCGTCCCCGTTTGGGCGACAGTGCAATTGCCGTATCCGCCACCAACGTTTTACCCTGACGTCCCGAATCTTGGAGGTTCGAGAAACTCCCGATGGACATAACCATCTCCCTTATCACTACCCTCGTTTTGACCCTCATCAACGGCTACTTCTCTATGTCCGAGATGGCGCTCACCACGGCAAAGCGCGCTGTGCTGGAGCACGAGGCCGAGGAAGGCGACAAACGCGCCGAGCGCGCCATTAAGCTGGCCGCCGATTCCGACCAGCTGCTCGCCACCATCCAGGTCGCCATCACGCTCGTGGGCTTTGCCTCGTCCGCCGTCGCCTCGACGAGCCTGTCCGACCCGCTTGCCACGTGGCTCATGAGCTTTGGCATCGCGCCGCTTTCCGCCATCGCGCGCGGCCTGGCGCCGGTCATCATCACTGTCGCCGTCGCCTTCGTGTCCATCGTGATTGGCGAGCTCGTGCCCAAGCGCATCGGCCTCGCTAACGCCGAGGGCGTATCCAAGCAGGTCGTGGGACCGCTCTCCGTGTTCCAAAAGATCGCCCGCCCGCTCGTGTGGCTGACCGGTGCTTGCTCCGACGGCCTGGCTCGCATCCTGCGCATCAAGAGCGCCGATGACCGCCAGAACGTCTCGGAGGAAGAGATCAAGTACATGGTCTCGGAGCAGGACGACCTGCTCGACGAGGAAAAGCGCATGATTCACGAGATCTTTGACCTGGGCGACACCGTGGCTCGCGAGGTCATGGTGCCGCGCGTGGACACCACCATGTGCGAGGACGACGAGACGGTCGCCGACGTGTTGTCCACCATGCGCCAGACCGGCTTTAGTCGCATCCCCGTCTATCATGAGGATCCCGACAACGTCGCGGGCATCGCGCACATTAAGGACCTGATTCAGCCCGCGCTCGACGGCAAGGGCGACCAGCCCATCGCCGGCTTTTTGCGCGATGCCGCCTTTGTGCCCGATACCAAGGACATCCTGCCGCTGCTGTCCGAGATGCAGACCTCGCACGACCAGATCGTGGTCGTCGTGGACGAGTACGGCGGCACGGCCGGCATCATCACCATCGAGGACATCGTCGAGGAGATCGTCGGCGAGATCGAGGACGAGTTCGACCCCGACAACAAGTACCTCACGCGCCTCTCGCGCCGTGAGTGGCTCGTTGATGGGCGTTTTTCGTGCGATGACGCGATTGAGCTTGGTTGGCCGCTCGAGGAAAGCGATGATTATGAGACCATCGCCGGCTGGATTTTGGAGCTTTGCGACTCGGTGCCCGACATCGGAGAGGTGTTTGAGGTCGCGGGGTACAAGTTCAAGGTACAGTCGATGCGTGGCCAGCGCATCTCGCTCATTCGCGTGATCGCTCCGGCCGAAACCGATAAGAAGGATTCCGAGTCCTCGGCAGAGAAGCCGGCGGCGTCGGGTGCGGGCTCTGCGGATCCGCACGATGGCGACGAGTAGGGCAAGGACGAGTAGGGGAGAGTTATGGCAGGCCTGTTCAACATCCTTAAGGTCACCGTCAGCGAGGACAAGATTTGCGCGCACGTGCTGGTGAACCCCGGCATGCCGCTCATGACCTCGGAGGATATCGAGGCCACGGCGCGCGTGTACTACCTGGTGCCCGCGATTGCCAAGCACCTGTGTCTGGGTGATTCCGGTCGTGAGTTCCAGGACTGCATGGGCCAGACCGAGCTTTGCCACCTGCTGGAGCACGTGACGGTCGAGCTCATGAACGAGACCGGTCTTGCCGGCAGCATCTCGTGCGGTCGCACGCGCGTGAGCGAGCATGACGAGCGTGTCTTTGAGGTCGAGCTTTCGTGCCCCGACGACGCGCTGGCTATCGGCGCGCTGTCGTCGGCGACCTTTATGATGGACTGGGCGTACCTGCACGCCGACCAGCCGGCCCCCGACGTGGAAGGCACGGTCGCGGGCCTGCGCAACCTGGTGCTGGGCATGCGTGCCGAGGCCGAGGGCAAGGACCCGCACGAGGCCGTTGCCGCTGCGAACAGCGAGGACGCGGCCGAGGATGCGCCCGAGGGCGACGCTCCTGCCGACGCCGGCACTGAGCCCGTTGCCGAGGCGTCTGCTGAGCCCGTTCCCACGGAGCCCCAAGGCGTCCCGAGCTTTGACGACGAGCCGCAGATGCCAATCGATACCGAGGGCGCGGTCGTCGAGAACCACGAGGCCCCCGCGGCCGTCTTTGGCGGTGCGGCAACGGCTCCGTCCGGCTCGGCGCACGAGGGCAGCCTGCCGCTCGTCGATGGCGCCGGCGAAGACCCGGCTGCTACGGTGGCCATGCCGGCTGCGCCTCAGGAGTAGGCTCACTCGCTTATCACCATCATGTACCTGTGCTTTTACCGTACGCAGATGAGCGCGACGGCAAGTGTTGCGCTGCGGGTATAATGGACAGCATTCAAACGGTGGGCATCGAGGTGCCCGCAGGAGAGGAATGATCATGGGAAAGACTTTCAGCTTTGTCTCCGGTGCGCTCTTTGGTGCTGCCGCCGGCGCTATCATCGGCGTTGCTCTGGCCCCGCGCTCGGGTGCCGAGACCCGCGCCATGGCCGCCGATATCGCCAACGATGCCTGGGACAACATGCGTGACACCTACGAGCACAGTGCCGAGGAGGCTCGTGCCGCGGTCAACGACTTTGGTCCGATGGTCGACGCCAAGACCGATGACCTGCGCGCCAAGGTTGACCTGGCCCGCGAGCGCATGGACCAGCTTCGCGAGCAGCTCAACGACGCCATCTCGGGCGGCAACGTGACGCCCGCTGCCGACGTCGTGGTCGAGAACGTCGCCGAGGCCGACACCGAGGCCACGGAGCCCTCGACCGAGGCATAATGCGCGCAGGGGATTTTGTCGGCGTCAAGGTTTACCGCAAACCCGCCGAAGACAAGCGCACCAAAAAGGACGGCACGCCGCGCAGCCCTAAAAAGCTCGGCAAGATTCACTTTCCCGTCTTTACCCCGGGCGGCACGCGCGTGGTGGGCTTTATGGTCCGCCAGTCCGATATCGCGGGTATGATCGAGCGTCCCGACCGCTTTGTGGCGCTCGATGCCATCGGCGTCTATGAGGGTGCTGTCGCGGTCGACGACGTCAAGGGCACCTACGATGCCGCCGCGGCCAAGCGCCTCGATATCAACCTGGACGATTGCATCATCTGGGTCGGCATGGACGTGCGCACGGAATCGGGCGATGTCGTGGGCTACTGCTCGGACGTTGAGTTCAAGCCGCGCTCGGGTATTGTGCAGATGTTCTACGTGACCGCCGGTGCCGCTTCGAGCGTGCTGGTGGGCGACACGCAGGTGCCGCCGACGATGCTGCGCGGCTACGAGAACGGCGCGATGATTGTCTCGGACGAGGTCAAGGCGCTCGGGTATTCGGGCGGCGCGGCCGCCAAGGCTGCCGAGGCCAGTGTCGTGGTAGGCGATAAGGTCAAGAAGGGCGCCAAGGTGCTCGATGACAAGGGATCGGTCGCCGTGGACAAGGGCAGTCGTGCACTGGGCAAGCAGCTCGGCAAGACGCGCGGTATGTTCAAGGCCTTTAAGGACGAATATCAAAAGGCGAGCGGGGGCTCGTCAAAAGCTAGCAAATAGCGACGTACCAAATGATGGGAGGCGAGCCGGAGACATGTTGCTCCGGCTCGCTGTGTTTATGGGGGAGGGCACATGCGCCAAAACGGATCTAACTTAAACGGGCGCTCGGGTGCGCGTCCGACGGCGCGCCGCGACCTGGGGCAACTGCCCAGCGGTCAGCGTCGACGTCGCCGTAAACCCGGCGCGATGTACCTCAACCATAGCCGTGGGTTTAGCGATCGCAGCGCGCGCATCGGCAACGGGCGCTCGCCGCGCCGACCGTCCCGTCTGCCCTATGCGCTTATCGCCGTGGGTTGCGCGCTCGTGCTGTTTATCGCTGCCGTCGTGGGCTACGTCAACCGCAGCGTGGACGTGGAACTCAACGGGCAAAAGACCGCGGTGCGCGTGGGTTCTACGTTGCAGAATCTTATCGACGATCAAAGCCTGACCGAAACGTATGACGCCGGCGATCTGCTGGCCGTCGACGACAGCGTGCTTAAGCGCCATGGCGGCGAAAAGCTGTCGGTGAAGATCGACGGCAAGCGCGTGAAGCAAGGCAAATGGGGTAGCCGCGAACTTGAGGGCGGCGAGAAGGTGACGGTCAAGGATGGCCGTAACACCTACGAAAAGCACGAGGTCCAGGCCACGACTATCGAGCCAAAGCTCAAGGTCGAGGGCACGGGCGCTATTGAGTATGTCAAAACTTGGGGCGTTCAGGGCCGCTCCGAGATATGGGTCGGCGAGCAGTCGGGCAAGACGCAGGACCGCGGCGAGGTCGTGCCCGCCACCGACTGCGTAGTCGAGTGCGCAAGCGTAGCGCCCAAGGGCAACGAAAAGTACGTGGCCCTGACATTTGACGAGGGTCCGAGCGGCGCGACCAAGCAGATTTTGCAGGTGCTCAAGGAAAAGGGCGTCACGGCGACGTTCTTCCTTTCGGGCGATGCCGCAGAAGCCTCGCCCGCTACTGCCAAAGCGATTGTCGATGCCGGGTGCGAGATCGGCTCCAACAGCTACAGCGATGATTCGCTCAAGGGCGAGGATCGCGAGACGGTGCGCAAGCAGATCACGAAGGGCACCGAGGCGATTAAGTCGGCGACCGGTGTCGAGACGATGTTGCTGCGTGACCCCTACGCCGCGTTTGACGAGCAAAACTGGATCGATTCGATGGACCTGGTGTCCGCCGTGGTTTCGTGGAATATCGATTCGGGCGACTGGCTGCTCAACGGCGCTGACGAGCAAGTATCGACCGTGCTCGACTCGGTGACGCCGGGCAATATTGTGCTGCTCACCGATAGCGATGAGTGCGCCGAGCAGACGCTCGAGGCGCTGCCGCAGATTATCGATGGCCTTGTCGCCGACGGCTACAAGATCGTGACGCTCAGCGACCTGGTCAAGACGGACACGGCATTGAGCAAAAAACTCACCTCGCTCACCAAGGTGTCCATGCCCAAAAACGCCGTGTTTCCCCAACTCCCCGAGGACGACGACACCGCAGAGTAGCCATGTAAGAACGTCCCCAATGACTATGTCACGGATACGTCAGTGTTTGGTATGCCTGCAATGTGCAGCGCATAAATTCGGTGCCGCAGCGCGATGCTGATGCTATAGTTACTGCGGTTAATGAGGGTCAAGAGAAAGGTTACAGGTGAAATCCAAACCTCGACCATACAGTCGATGACCCCATGCAGGTGCTTTCTGCGCGTGCACGGGGTGTGAGCGCCGAGCGGCGTGCCGCCCGCGCATGCGTATACATGTCTAAAAGTCCACGGATTGCGTGCCGGCATGGTCACGCGGTCCGCAGGAATAATGATGGGGAGCACCATTGAATTATCTGAGTGAGATGCTCAAATTGCCGGTCTTGGACGTCGATGGCGAAAAGCTCGGCGTTGTGAACGATTTTGGCATTGCAACCGGCGAAGTTTTTCCGCACGTGACGTCGCTCGCGTTCCGTGGTCCCGGCAAGACGCCGTTTATGATCAGCTGGCGCAAATGGGTCGACCGTATCGACGAGACGGGCGTGCACCTTAAGTCGCCGGCCACCGAAATCCGTTTTTCGTACCTGCAGCCGACCGAGCTGTTGCTGGCTCGCGACGTGCTCAATAAGCAGATTGTCGACACGCAGGGCATGAAGGTCGTGCGCGTCAACGACATCAAGTTCTCCATGTCGGGCGAAAATCAGCTGCGCCTGCTGGGTGCCGAGGTCGGTGCCCGCGGTCTGCTGCGCGCGATCAGCCCCGCGCTCGAGCACGTCGTCGAGGGCTTTATGAAGCACCTGGGCAAGCCGCTCAGCGAGGACATTATCGCCTGGTCTTACATGGACCTGCTCGATCGCTCGACTAAGAACATCCAGCTCTCGGTGTCGCACAAGACGCTTGGCGAGCTGCATCCTGCCGACATCGCTGACATCATCGAGCAGCTCGACCCGCGCCTGCGCGCGCAGGTGTTCGCGCAGCTCGATACGGCACAGGCCGCCGAGGCCATCTCGGAGTTCGATGACGACGAGCTCATGACCGAGATGCTCGAGGGCCTGTCCGATACCGACGCATCGTCGATGCTGGCCATGATGGACCCGGACGATGCTGCCGACCTGATCGACGAGCTCGATTATGAGAAGGCCGAGAAGCTCCTGCGCCTGATGGGCGTCAAGGAGGAGAAGGCGATTCGTAATCTGCTGGGCTACGAGGACAACACCGCCGGCCGCATCATGACCTCGGAGTTTGTCTCGCTGCCCGCCACGGCGACGGTCGGCGATGCCATCGAGGCGATTCGCAAACTCGACGAGGACTTTGAGAGCGTCTATTACGTCTATACCGAGGATCCGAGCGGCATGCTGACGGGCGTGCTTTCGCTGCGCACGCTGATCGTGGCCGACCGCGACGCCACGCTGGGCCAGCTCGCCTATCGCGATCTGGTCTACGTGTCGCCCGACGAGGACCAGGAAGACGTGACGGACGAGATGACCAAGTACGACCTGGTTGCCATCCCTGTCTGCGACGAGAACCGTCATATCCTGGGTATCGTGACCTTCGACGACGCCATGGACGTAATCGCCGAGGAGCATCAGGAGGACCTGCAGATCGCCGGTGTCGGCTCGGGCGATAGCGCGTCGGACGACTCGACGAACGTGCTCAGCTGGTTCGTGCATCGTCAGTACTGGGTCGTCGTGTGGGGCATCGCCTCGTGCATTATGGCGACGGTGCTGGGGACGGCGCTGGGCTCCGCGCATCTGGTGGTGTTCCCCATGTGCGCCATGCCGCTCGTGCTGCTGGCTGCCTCGCGCATGGTGTCGTTCGTCAAGAACTACTTCCTCGAGTACGACGGTCACGACGACGAGCCCAAACCGTACCTGGGATTCTTCTTCCAGAGCACGGGCATGGGCCTGATCCTTTCGCTTGTTACTTACCTGTGCGCGCAGCTGGTGCGCACCGCCGCGTTCCCCGATGCCTCTATGTTTGAGGAGCAGCTCTTTACCGGCTGCTTTAACATTGCCGCCATCATCTGCCTGGTGGGCAACATGAGCGCCGTGATTTACCTGATGGTGCTGTTCTGGCGCGACGAGCACGACCTTAACACGTCGGGTACCGCCATGAACGTTATCGCCGTCATGATCTCGTGTGTGGCGTACTGCATCGCCGCGGTGCTGCTCACCATGTCGGTCATGGGATAGGTGGTCGCGTGCAAAACACGAAGCAAAAGGCGAGCACCAAGCAAAAGCTGACCATCGCCGCCATCTTTGGCGCCATGGGCCCCGGTCTGTTGGCGGCGCTTTCGGGTAATGACGCCGGCGGCATCGCCACGTATTCCAGCGCGGGCGCCAGCTATGGTTACAAGATGCTCTGGATGCTTCCCGTCATGACCGTGCTGCTCATCGTGACGCAGGAGACCGCGGCGCGCTGCGGATGCGTCACGGGTAAGGGCCTGGCATCGCTCATTCGCGAGCGCTTTGGCGTGCGCAAGAGCGTGCTGGCCATGGCGGCGCTGTTGATCGCCAACACGGCCGTGACCATTTCGGAGTTTGCGGGTATCGCGAGCGGACTTGCCCTGTTTGGCGTGCCGGCGAGCATTTCGGTGCCGCTCGTGGCGCTGCTGGTGTGGATGCTTACCATGTCGGGCAGTTTCCAGCGCATCGAGAAGATTTTGCTGCTGGTAAGCTGCGTGTTCGTGACCTACATCGTCGCCGCGTTTATGGCCGGCCCCAACTGGGGCGAGGTCGCGGTCGACTTGGTCGTCCCCAATATTCAAAACGACCCCAGCTACGTGTCGCTCGTGGTCGCAACGATCGGTACCACCATCGCACCGTGGATGATCTTCTTGGCTCAGAACAACGTGGTCGATAAGAATGCGGGCGAGGACGACATCGTGCTGCAGCGTATTGATACCGTGAGCGGTTCGATTGCTGCTGATATCATTGCGGGCTTCATTATCATCACGACCGGTACGGTGCTGTTCCCGGCGGGTATTCAGATTAGCGATGCCGCCGATGCCGCCCGCGCGCTGGAGCCCATCGCGGGCCAGTGGTCCACGGTGTTGTTTGCCTCGGGCCTGGTCGCAGCGAGCTTTTTGGCTGCCTGCGTGCTGCCGGGCGTTACGTCGAGTGCCATCTGCGAGGCATTTGGTTGGGAACGAGGCGCCGATCGCAGCTGGGACGAGGCCCCGGTCTATCGCGGCATCATTACGGCCATCATCGGCATTTCTGCCGTGTTGGTGCTCATGCCCGGCGTCGATTTGTTCCAGATTATGATGACCTCGCAGGTCATCAACGGCGTGCTGCTGCCCGTAGTTTTGGTATTCCAGGTGGTTATCGCGGCGGATCGCCACATTATGGGGGCCAACCGCAACGGTCGCGTGTGGAACGTGCTCACGTGGGCGACTATCGGCGTGATTACGGTGCTGACGGTCGTCATGTTTGTGCTGCAAGCGATGGGCTACAGCGCGTAGCGCCTCTTTTGGGTTTCGAGCGGGCCGCGGCCATGGGCTGCGGCCTCTTTTTTGCCCGCTACAGGGGGTCAGTTATATAACGATGGGCAAAAAATGCCAAATATGAGTACTGTTGCTAGACTGATGACATTTACGGCCAAGAAGATAATGAACATAACCTATAGTATGTTCATTAAAATTGGCTCCAATACACCTTAAACAAGTCAGGTTGGCTGCTTTAGGGGGTTGTAGGGGTTGCTCGGACGTCATTTTGGGTGGTTTTGCCTGCTACTAAAATGGTAACAGTACTCATATTTGCCCTTTTTTGCCCACAGACCTTTGAGGTTGCGGCGAAAAGGGCTTGTTTTGATTGTTTGGGGCAGGCGCGAGGCGCGGAAACGATGCCTGGAGCGGCGGAGCGGCTTGAAATTCATCTCTAGAGGTCTTCATTGGCTGCGCCAGAAGTGCCTCAAGGTGCCGGTGCAAAAGGAGCGTCCCTAACTGCCGCAGGGGGCGTCGGCCACGGCCGACGCCCCCTGCGGGTGGAAGCAGATTTGGCCGCGTGTTACTTGTCGGTGCCCAGCTTGTGTGGTTTGTAGGCGAGGGCATTGACGAGTGCGTCGGCGGCGGATTTGACGGCTGCCGGCTGCGGATCGTTGACGTGGTCCTCGGGGTGCACGGGCAGGTCTTTCTTGACCGCATCGTGGATCAAGTTGAGGTACTCAGTCACGCCAGTGGTCGACAGGTGCGTGCCATCGCCATCGAACAGGTCGTTGCGATTGGCACTGTATCCGTACCAGTCGATAACGCGCACGTTCTTGTAGCGCGTAGCAGCGTTGGCGATGGCCTGGTTGGTAGAGCCAACCCACGGCTGCGGGCTGCGCGTGTTCACAAACACCACAATACGCTTATCTCCTGCATCGGTCATGATGGCGTCGATCTGGTCGTCGGTTACCAAGCCGTTGGTGCCCAGTGCAAAGACCACGATCTTGCCGGCAAGGTTCTGTTGGAGATAGCCCTCAAATGTCGCGCGGCCCGCATCAAACTGGCGGCCCTTTTCGGCATCGATGTGACTGTGGGGGAACACGCCGTCAAAGGAATCAACGGCGCGCAGCGACACGGAGTCACCGATCATCAGCATGTCGTAGGATCCATCGGGGAAGCCGTCGTTGTCCTTGTCGGTGTCGTCGGCCGCCTGCTGGTCGGTGGGCGCGGTGTTTTTGGCTTCCTTGTTGAGGACTTCGGCGCCCTCACCGCTCAGTGCGGAGGTCTCCGGCACAAAGATCAGGCCGCCCAGCGCAACGACCAACACGACAGCGCAGGCTGCGCAGACAGGGACGTGCGCGCGCACCCAGTTGGTGGGCGTGGTGGTGCCGTCGCGGAACTCGGATACGGTGCGCCCAAAGGCGCCCTTTCTAAACGGCGTCTCGATAAAGCGATATGAGCATTCGGCCACGGCGACCACCAACAACACCTGCAAAATGTACTGCCACCACGGCGTATCGTTGATGTTGGCGACCGGGTTCATGAGCAACAGTAGCGGATAGTGCCACAAGTAGATGCTGTACGAGCGTTTGCCAACCCACACGAGCGGCTCGGCGGACAGTGCGCGGGCAACCATTCCCTGGGGCTGCACACAGGCCGCGATGACCATGAGCGTGAGGATGGAGCATAACAGCGTGCCGCCGCGATACTGGAACGCGGTGTAGCCGTTGGTGAGCGCGACCATGGCGGCAAGGCCAACCAGACCCACGACGCCCAGCACATCGATGGATGCGGGCGAGGACCAAAAGCGCACGAGGGCGCTCGGCTGTGCCGGGACGGTCTCGGCTGCGTTGTCGGCCTTCTCGCCAAGCTTGCCCTCGGCGTTCCTGCCGTGCTTGGCGGCGCCAGCCAGGCGATTGAGCCCCAAACGACGAGCGAGACGCACAGGCGCCAGGTCGCGATCGGGGATAAAGGCCATCCAGGCGCCCAGCAGCAGCGAGAACACACGGGTGTCGGTGCCGTAGTACACGCGGCTGGGGTCGGCGGCGGGGTTATAGAGCACCATCATGGCAAGGGCGGATACCGCTGCGAGTCCCAGGACCACACGGCGCGTGTTGGGCTTGCTCACATGCATGGATACCATGGCAAACAGCAGTGGCGGCCAAATCAGGTAGAACTGTTCCTCGATGGCAAGCGACCAAAAGTGCGTGAGCGGCGAGGGGTCGCCCAGAGCGTTGAAGTACGAGACGTTTTGGGCAATCTGCCACCAGTTGTTGAAGAACAACAGCGACGGCAGAATGTCGGGACGCATCTTGGTGAGCATCACGTGGTTGAAGACGGTGCACAGCGCGCAGGTCACGAACACTACCGTTACCACGGCGGGAACCAGGCGACGGATGCGGCGAATCCAGAAGCTCTTAAGGTCGATGCGGCCGGTCTTGGCGACTTCGTTGAGCAGCAAGCGCGTGATCAGATAGCCCGAAAGCACGAAGAAGATCGTGACGCCAAGCAGGCCGCCCTGAGCCCACGTGAGGTTGAGGTGATAGAGCACCACCGCGACGACGGCAAGCGTGCGCAGGCCGTCGAGCGCAGGGATGTAGCGGGACTTGGGGCGAGCAGGCGTCTGCTCCGCGGCGGGAGTGTTGGCGCGGCCCGCGTTGTTGGCAGAAGCGCGATGGGGGCTCGCGGTGCGTCGCGGCTCGTTGGCACGGCGCTCGCCCTTCATGCGTTCGTGCGGCGCCGGCTCGTTGCCCGTGCGGCGTCGACCGCGCGAGCCCGATTGCGAGAATTGTTCCATAAAACATCATCCAATGACGAGAATAATCAGCACGTATTCATTGTAGCTGCCTGCCCCTGTGAATGCTTGCTGCTGGCGTAAGCTCAAGCGCGCGTCCACATCAAAGTGGACTAAAGTTATAGGGGGTGCGAGAGTGCACAATCGTTGGTCGACGGTGGGCGCAAAGCCTGAAGACGAGGAGGTTTCCATGGCGGATCACAGCATCGTTGCGGTGTTCGGCAGCATGAACATGGACCTTTCGGTGGCGTGCGAGCGCATGCCGCGCGCGGGCGAGACCGTCGGTGGCAGCGGTTTTATCACCAACGCCGGCGGTAAGGGAGCCAATCAGGCCGTTGCCGCTGCGCGCATGGGTGCGCGCACGTGCATGATTGGCGCTGTTGGGCGCGATACCTTTGGCGATGCGCTTGTGGCAGGGCTCCAGGATGCCGGCGTGGGCGTTGAGTTTGTGGCGCGTCGCGATGACGTGGAGACCGGTACCGCGACTATCATTCGCTGTGAGAGCGACAACCGCATCGTGCTGTCGCCGGGCGCCAACCATGCGCTTGCGGGCGAGGACGTTGCCCGCGCACTGAGGCGCTTGGTGGCCGACGAGCTCGACGGCGATGCCAGCGAGATTGCCCCGGCTGCCGGAAGCGTCTTTATTGCCCAGGGCGAATGTGACCTTGCAGCAACGGCCGCGGCGCTTTCTTGCGCTCACGAGCTGGGGTTCTATACGATCTTTAACCCGGCGCCCGCCTGCGACCTGCCGGCAGGAGCGTGGCCTGCGGTCGACCTGGTCTGCCCCAACGAGACCGAGTGCCAGGTGCTGACGGGCATTCTGCCCACAGATGATGCGAGCTGCGTCGCCGCGCTCAATGCGCTGCTCGATAAGGGCGCCGGGGCTGCGGTCATCACGCTGGGCGGCGCCGGCTCGGTTACGCTCGGCGATGGCGGTGAGCCGCTGCGCATGCCGGCGCTTTCGAGCGTGGTGGTCGATACGACGGCCGCGGGCGATACATTTATTGGCGCGCTTGCTGCAGCTCGTCTGGAGGGCCTGCCGCTCTTTGAGTGCATGGCGGCGGGCGCTCGCGCCTCGGCGGTGACGGTGTCGCGCCTGGGCGCTCAGCAATCAATTCCCACGCGTACGGAAGTCGAGCACAAGTTTGGTTTAGACGGTTTGGATGTAGACGGAGAAGCGGAGTAGAACAATGGCAACCAAGAAGCTGATCCTTGATCTGGATATGGGTGTGGATGATGCGATGGCGCTCGCCTATGCCATCGCAAGCCCCGAGGTGGAGCTCGTCGGCATCACCACGTGCTTTGGTAACGTGCGCGTCGAGCAGTCGGCGCACAACTGCTTGGCGGTGCTCGACCTGTTGGGTCGTCCCGAGGTGCCGGTGTACCTGGGCGCCGATCGTCCCATGAAGGCGACCGAACCCTACACGCCGCCGGCGTCCACCACGCTTATCCACGGCAAGAACGGTATTGGCGGCGCAAGCGTGCCCGCCTCGCCGTACGAGCCAGTGGGCGCGACGTCGGCCGATGGCAATGCGGCGGTCGATTACCTGATTGATGCCGCGCGTACCTATGGTCCCGATCTGGTCTACGTTGCGACCGGCCCGCTCACCAATCTGGCGCTTGCCCTGGAGCGCGATGCGGCGGCGATGATGTCCATCGGCCGCGTGGTCGTGATGGGCGGTGCGCTTACCGTGCCCGGCAACGTGAGCGCGGGCGCCGAGGCCAACATGGCGGGCGACCCCGAGGCTGCCGACGCCGTGTTGCGCTCGGGCCGCAAGCTCACCATGGTGGGCTTGGATGTGACGCACCGCGTGGTGCTCACACGTCGCGACGTTGCCGGCTGGACGGGCTCGGGCACTATGGCTGGCTGCGCGTTTGCGAGCATGGTCGAGCACTATATCGGTTCGTACGAAATGAACGCGCCCTACCTGGGCGGCTGCGCGCTGCACGATCCGCTGGCGGTTGCCGTGGCGATTGATCCCACGCTCGTGGGTGCGCTCGGCTGCAATCTTCGTGTCGACCTGCTGGGCGAGTACCGCGGCCGCACTATCTGTGATGAGCACCGTCTGTCCGATCCGGATAAGAGCGCGCTCGTGGCGCTCACCGTGGACGCCCCACGTTTCCTCGCGGAGTTTAAGGCACGCATGGCTCGCATCCTTGGCTAAACGGTTTCTGTGCCCCGATCCAGATTAGCTACCGAGTAAATACGCCCGTTGGGGGAATAGTCGCGTCGCTTCGCTTGACAACAGGCTAAACTAGCTATTAAACATTTACTATTCTGTTTAGATTGAATTTGCGGTCGTTTAGTTGTCGAGTCACGGGGCGGTCAGGCCACGATGCTCCGCCACGACCGTTGCTAGGGGGAACAATGGCCAAAGCAAGTGTTCGCGAAATCAGCCGCATCACCGGTTTTTCGCCTGCGACCGTGTCCAACGCGCTCAACCGCAAGCGCAGCGTGAGCGAGGAGACCGCCAAAGTCATCCTGGAGTGCGCGCAGTCGCTCGGCTATCAGCAGTCGACGCAGCTCGAGAGCATCCAGTTTGTGCTCGCGCGCAAGACGGGCGCCATCCTGGACGAGAGCACCTTCCATCCCGCGGTTATTGAGGGCGTGGAGCGCCAGGCGCGTCGCCACGGCATGAGCACGAGCTTTGTCTCGCTCGACTTTAGCGACCTGGACGCCGTGCGTCCGCAGGTCGAGGGCCTGATCGCCGACCCGTCTGCCGCCATCGTGCTGATGGGTACCGAGCTGGGTGAGGAAGATTACGCCCTGTTCGCCAACGCTGCCGCCCACCTGATCGTGCTCGACAGCTGGAGCGACCGCCAGTACTTTGATGCCGTAGTCATTGCCAATACCGATTCGGTGCTGCGCGCCGTGGACTACCTTATCGAGAAGGGTCACAGGCAAATCGGCTATCTGGCAGGCGATCTTCGTATCCGCAACTTTAAGGATCGCGAGCGCGGCTATCGCCAAGCGCTTGAGGATGCGGACCTCGAGGCCAATCCGGCATGGCACGTCACGCTGGGCACCACGCTCGAAGGTGCCTATCGCGATATGGGTGCATGGCTCGACAGCGTCTCACGCGACGACCTGCCGACGGCTTTCTTTGCCGAGAACGACGTGCTCGCCGTGGGTGCCATGCGCGCGTTCAACGAGCACGGCATTCGCGTGCCCGAGGATGTCTCGATCATCGGCTTTGACGACCTATCTCTGGGCGCCTTCTCCAACCCGCCACTCACCACGGTGCATGTTCCCAAACACGAGGTGGGCGAGATCGCGGTGCGCCGTCTGGTGGGCAACATCCGCAATCCCAAGAGCTACACCTGCAAGACAGCCGTATCGACCTATTTTGTCGAGCGCCAGAGCGTGCGCGAGCTCTAGGCGAAAGCGGCATCGCACGCGCCGTGCCAAGATGCGCGGGGCGGCACGCATAACGTCGTTCAAAGAGGGGGTCCTTCGGGGTCCTCTTTTTGTTTCCCTTGTATGTTCAGTTTGTTTACATACCGTTTAGGCTGATTTCTCTACCGTTTACGAGACTTTCGCGCTAAACTTTTAAACAAAAGAGTAAAACATTTAGTAAACAGAACAAAACGAAACATGCGTCTGTTTACTGAACATGTGACTAGGGGAGGACGTACATGGACAAGATCAAGCTCGGCTTTGTGCCCACGCGCCGCAGTATCTTTAGCGCGCCGGACGCGATCAAGTATCGCGGTCTGACGGCTGATCGCCTGCGCGAGATCGGCGTCGAGATTGTGGATATCGACGACATCAACGACGAGGGCCTGCTGTTCGACGACAGCCATATCGCGCCTATCGTCGAGAAGTTCCGCGCCGAGGGCGTCGACGGCATCATGCTCTGCCACGCCAACTTTGGTACCGAGTATGTCTGCGCCCGCCTTGCCCGCGAGCTCGGCTTGCCCGTGCTGCTGTGGGGGCCGCGCGACGAGCGCCCCGAGCCCGACGGCACCCGTCTGCGTGATAGCCAGTGCGGTCTGTTCGCCACCGGCAAGGTCCTGCGCCGCTTCCAGGTTCCCTTCACCTACATGACCAACTGCCGTCTGACCGATCCCGAGTTCGAGCGCGGTGTCTGGGACTTTTTGGCCGTGTGCAACGTGGTCAAGACCTTCAAGCACACCCGCATTCTGCAGATGGCCACCCGTCCGTTCGATTTCTGGTCGACCATGTGCAACGAGGGCGAGCTGCTCGAGAAGTTCAACATCCAGCTTTCGCCCATCCCCATGACCGAGCTTGTCCAGGCCGTGCGCGACGCCCAGGCTGACGAGCAGGCCATGGCAACCATGCTCGCCCACATTGGTGACAGCTTTGAGATCTGCATCCCCGAGGACAAGGTTCCTGCGGTCGCAGGACTCGCCATTGCCATGAAGCGCCTGGTCGAGAAGTACGGCTGCAACGCCGGCGCCATCCAGTGCTGGAACGCCCTGCAGGACGAGTTGGGCATTATGCCCTGCGCCGCCAACGCAATCCTCAACGAGATGGGCATCCCCATCGTCTGCGAGACCGACATCCATGGCGCTATCACCGCGCTGATGGTCGAGGCCGCCGACCTGGGCCGTCACCGCGGCATGTTCGCCGACTGGACCGTGCGCCATCCCGATAACGAGAACGGCGAGCTGCTGCAGCACTGCGGCCCCTGGCCCTGCAGCTGCGCGGCCGTCAAGCCCAAGCTCACTTACCCGCTGGCTTTCGATCACCCCGGCGCGCTGACGGCCGAGGCCAAGCACGGCGACCTCACCCTTGCCCGCTTTGACGGCGACAACGGCGAGTACTCGCTGCTGCTGGGTAACGCCCGCGGCATCGACGGCCCGGCCGGCATGGGCACATACCTGTGGGTCGAGGTCGACAACCTCAAGCGCCTCGAGGCCAAGATCGTCGAGGGTCCCTACATCCACCACTGCGTCGCCATTCACGCCAACGTGGTGCCGGTGCTCTACGAGGCGTGCAAGTACATCGGCATTGTCCCCGACCTGTACGACCCCATCGAAGAAGACGTCAAAGCTTACCTGCGAGGAGAGTAGAAATGGCAACTATCGAAGAGCTTGAATCCCTGCGTTGGGACCTTCGCCGCGATTGCGTCGATATCATCATGGCTGGCGCCGGCGGGCACATCGGCGGCGACATGTCGGTCATCGATGCGCTGATGACCCTCTACGCCAACCACCTCAACATTTCGCCCGAGACCGTCGACGATCCCAACCGCGATCGCTTCGTGCTCTCCAAGGGCCACGCCATGGAGGCCTACTACGCGGTGCTCTGCCACGAGGGCTATCTGGACCTCGACGACGTCAAGGCCCGCTTCTCTAAGTTCGGCAGCCCCTACATCGGCCACCCCAACAACAAGCTCAAGGGCATCGAG
>UQWQ01000002.1 GCA_900544755.1 uncultured Collinsella sp.
CTCGAGCGACATCAACATGGGCCGCGGCGCCATCGTCATCGGCCTGGCCGCCGTCATCATCGGCGAGGTCATCTTCGGCAAGATCTTCACGAACTTCGGCCTCACGCTGCTGGCCGTTTCCATCGGCGCGATCATCTACTACATCGTGCTTCAGATCGTGCTGCAGCTCGGTCTGAACACCAACGACTTAAAGCTCATCACGGCGCTGATCGTGGCGGTCTTCCTCGCCATCCCCTACTGGAAGAGCAAGATGTTCCGCCGCAAGGTGCAGCCCCAGAGCGCAAAGAACGGAGGCAACGGCCATGCTTGAACTCAAGGAACTTTATAAGACCTTTAACCCCGGCACCATCAACGCCAAGACCGCGCTGAACGGCCTGAGTCTGACGCTGAACGACGGCGACTTCGTCACCGTCATCGGCGGCAACGGCGCGGGCAAGTCCACGATGCTCAACGCCACCGCCGGCACGTTCTTTGTCGACTCCGGCAAGGTCATCATCGACGGCTCCGACGTCACGAACCTGCCCGAGCACAAGCGCGCGGCATTCATCGGCCGCGTGTTCCAGGACCCGATGATGGGCACCGCCCCCTCGATGTGGATCGAAGAGAACCTCGCCCTCGCCGCCCGCCGCGGCCAGCGCCGCGGTCTTTCCTGGGGCGTGACGAAGGAGGAAAAGGAGCAGTACCGCGAGCTGCTCGGCGGTCTCGGCCTCGGCCTTGAGTCCCGCCTGACCACGAAGGTCTCGACGCTCTCCGGCGGTCAACGCCAGGCGCTCACGCTGCTGATGGCAACGCTCAAGCGCCCCAAGCTGCTGCTGCTCGATGAGCACACCGCGGCACTCGACCCGAAGACCGCCGCCAAGGTCATGGAGCTCACCGACCGCATCGTGCGCGAGGGCCAGCTCACCACGCTGATGATCACGCACAACATGCGCGATGCCATTCAGTACGGCAACCGCCTCATCATGCTGCACGACGGCCACGTCATCCTCGACATTGCGGGCGAGGAGAAGAAGAAGCTGACCGTGCCCGATCTTCTTGAGCAGTTCACGAAGGCCAGCGGCGACGAGTTCGCCAACGACCGCGCGATCCTCTCCTAACGTTTTCTCTCTCCCCTATAAAGCACAAAAAGAGCTTGAACGCTTTGTTCAGGCTCTTTTCTTATCCTTTTTTACGCTTCCCGCAGCACGACCTCGACAATGCCGACGTCATCGGTATCGGGGTAGAAGTTCACTTGCCACGGCTCGGTAAAGCCGGGGTCGACCTCCTCCTGCACAGATCGTACCATGTCGCGGATGCCATCACGGTCCGCGGTGAAGTACGTGAAGCGCACGGCGATGCGGCTGAGCGCGCCCTCGCGCGCCGTCAGGCGCAGAAGGTCAGGCAGCGCCTCGGTGCTCGTCGCGGTGACAATGCCCGCCTGCTCCTCCGCCGTGCGGCGGTAGCCGAGGCGCACGTGCATCTCGTAATAGGCGCGCTCCTGCGTGTCGGTGTAGCTGATGTAGTCAAGAAGATACGCGCCCAGTGCCGTCTCCTCCTGCACCTCCTTACAGGCCTGCTCGGCCATGGCCGCGGCATCTTCCTCGCTGTAAATACGCACAACGCCCTCTTCGCTGTGCTCGCCAAGGAGCAGCAGCAATGCGTTGACGAGGTCCTGATAGCTGTCGGCGCGCAGGGTGTCCGCACCCTCGTTTTCCCAGTAGACCTCGCTGTGCGGCGCGGAGACGCTGTAGGAACGCTCAAGCACGACGTTGCCGCCGCAGCCCGAGAGCGTCAGGCAGAGCGCCAGCGAAAGCGGAATGAACTTTTTGCGCACGGCGCTCCCTCCTTTTGGGCGAAATCTCTCTTTCTCAGTAGCCAAGCGGCTCGTCGACGAGCACGACCTCGGTCTCGCAGCTGCGGATGGCCTCCCACAGCACGACAAGGCCGCGGCAGATGCGCTGCGGGCTCTTGCAGTCGTAACAGCGATCGCCCTTTACGGCGCAGGGCGTCTTCACGCCGAGGCGCTGCGCGTTTTTCGGTGCAGCAATGTTGCGGGCGCGCCAGAGCGCTTCGTCATAGGTCGGCGCGATCTTGTTGCTGCCGACGACGAACCACACCCTCTTGTGGCCATAGAGCGACGAGGACACACGGTTGCCCGTCCCGTCGATGTTGATGATCTCGCCCGTCTCGGCAAGGCCGTTGGCCGAGAGCAGGTAGTTGTCGCACGTCGAGGCGTTTTTGAGCACCTCGGCAGCGTTCATGCCGTCGGGCACGTTCCAGTGGCTGAACATCTTGTTGTGCTTGCCGAGGCTTTCAAAAAGCCCCATCTGAGAGAGCGTCATGCTGCCGCCGAACGACACGCTCTCTCCGTCGATCTGCGCGTTCAGATAGTCCGCCGCTTCCTTCGCCGTCGCGAAGGCGGACACCTTGAAGCCGCGCTCTTTGAGATTCTTCTCCACCGTCGTAAGATCCATTCCTGCGTCCTCCTTGTATCCCGATATTCTTAGAGACCCTGCGGGTCGTATTCGCCAAAGCCCTCGCCGAGCACCTCGCTCGCGTCGCAGACGATGAAAAAGGCATCGGGATCGAGTTCCTTAATATAGCGTTTGATGGAAACAGCCTCCTTTTTGCGCACCGCACAGAAAAGGAGCGGACGCTCCGCGCCCGTGTAGCCGCCCTTGCCGTTCAGGAGCGTCACACCCATGTCGCGCCGCAGCATTTCCTGCATGATCTCCTCATACTTGTCGCTGATGATATAGGCGACCTTTGCCGTGTTCTGACCGTAGACGACCAGATCGAGCACCTTCGTCGTGATGTAGAGTGCCAGCGCACCGTAGAGCGCGTTGTTGAGGCTGTGGAACACCGCGGCGTAGATCAGAATGATCGTCAGGTCGATGCCGAGGCAGATGTTGCCGATTGACAGCCGCTCAACGTGCGACCGCACGATCCACGCGCCGAGCTCCGAGCCGCCCGTCGTCGTCTCCTCGCGGAACAGCAGGCCTGAGGCGATACCGAGCGTCACGCCGCCGTACAGGCACGCAAGCAGCGGGTCCATGGGCGCAAACTCGTGGATGGCCGCGACAACGTCGATCAAAATGGAGCTCAGCGTCATCGTGTAGATGGACTTGCACAAAAATGCGAAGCCGAATTTTTTAAGTCCCACGATAAAAAGCGGCACATTGAGCACGATGACCATCGTACCGACCGGCAGAATGGGTGCAAAAAAGTTAATGATCTGTGAAATACCCGTAAAGCCGCCGACCGTAAAGCCATTCGGTGCATAGAACCAATCGAACGACAAGGCATACAGCACGCAGGCAAGCGTGACAATGATATAGCTTTTCACCTGCTCGCGCAGTTTTTTATTTTTCATAAATTTTCTCCCCTCATATGTTTCTCTCAGGCTTCCGACGTCAAATCAGCGAGAGCTGCTTGTCGTCGCTGTCCTCCGTCTTGAGCAGCGCGCCCGTCGCGGGAATGCTGCGGCCGCGGTAGCGGGCAAGGTCGGTGATGCCGGTCTCCTCCGGGAAGCGCACCGTGTCGAGCACGTACTTCTTTTTGAGCGTCAAAAGCGCGACGCCCTGCGTTGTGCGCGTCGTCTTCACACCGAGAAGCGCTGTGTTCACGATCAGCACGCGCGGCTCTGTCGAATAGACGGCGATCTCGCGGTCTTCCTTGAGATGCAACAGCGCCTTGAGCGGGCTTTTGTCGCTGTAGGCGCCGGTCAGGCGGCGGCGGTTCGAGGTCGTCCTGTAGGCCGACAGCTCGACCTTTGCGGCCTTGCCGTTTTCAAAGAAGAAGATCATATAGCCGCTGTAATCGCCGGGAAGCACCATGCCCATGACGCTCTCGCCCTCGTCCATGCCGAGCTTCGCGGGTAAGTAGTCACCCAACTGGCTCGCCTTGCCGTCGGCAAAGTCGCTCGCGCGCGTCTTGTAGACCTGCGCCTTGTCGGTGAAGAACATCAGCTCGGCGGCGTTGGAGCTCTCCACGCTCATGCTGAGCGCGTCGTCCTCCTTGAACTTCTGCTCGCCGGACATGCGCAGCGACTGCGGCGTGATCTTTTTAAAGTACCCGTGCTGCGACAAAAACAGCGTCACGGGATAGTCCTCGATGGCGTCCTCCTCGCTCTCGGCGTCCTCGGCATAGTCGTAGAGGATGCCGGTGCGGCGGGGCTCGGCGTACTTTTTGCGCACATCCTCAAGCTCGCTGACGATGATCTTGCGGATGCGTGACGGGCGCGCGAGCGTATCCTCGAGGTCTTCGATCTCCGCCTCGAGCGATGCCGTCTCCTCCACGCGCTTCAGGATATACTCGCGGTTGATATTGCGCAGCTTGATCTCGGCGACGTATTCCGCCTGGATCTGGTCGATGCCGAAGCCGATCATCAGGTTCGGCACGACGTCGGCCTCCTTCTCCGTCTCGCGGATGATCTTGATGGCCTTGTCGATGTCGAGCAGGATCTTTTTAAGGCCCTTTAAGAGGTGCAGCTTGTCCTGCCGCTTTTTGAGCACGAAGTACACGCGGCGCTTGACGCTCTCGGTGCGCCACGCGCACCACTCGTCTAAAAGCTCGCGCACGCCCATCACGCGCGGCATGCCGCCGATCAGGACGTTGAAGTTGCACGACGCCGTATCCTGCAGTGTCGTCGCCTTGAAGAGCTTCTGCATCAGCTTGTCGGGGTCGGCACCGCGCTTTAAGTCGATCGTCAGCTTGAGGCCGGAGAGGTCGGTCTCGTCACGCATGTCGGAAATTTCCTTGACCTTGCCCGCCTTGATGAGTTCGGCGACCTTGTCCATGATGGCCTCGGTCGTGGTGGTGTAGGGAATTTCATAAATTTCGATGAGATTTTCTTTTTTGTCGTAGCGCCAGCGGGCGCGCACCTTCACGCCGCCGCGGCCGGTGTTGTAGATGTCCTCGATGGCGCGCGGGTCGTACAATACCTCGCCGCCGGTCGGGAAGTCGGGCGCGAGCAGCGTTTCGCTGATGCGCACCTCAGGATTTTTCAAAAAGGCGATCGTCGTGTCGCAGACCTCGCCCAAGTTAAAGCCGCACAGCTGGCTCGCCATGCCGACCGCGATGCCCTGGTTGGCCGAGACCAGGATATTCGGGAACGTTGTTGGCAGCAGCGCCGGCTCTTTCATCGAGTTATCGTAGTTGTCGACAAAATCAACGGTGTCAGAGTCGATGTCGCGGAAGAGTTCGGCGCAGATGGGCGCGAGCTTGGCCTCGGTGTATCGGCTGGCCGCCCACGCCATGTCGCGCGAATAGACCTTACCGAAGTTGCCCTTCGAATCGACGAACGGGTGCAGCAGCGCGCCGTAGCCCTTGGAAAGGCGCACCATCGTGTCGTAGATGGCGGCGTCGCCGTGGGGGTTCAGGCGCATCGTCTGGCCGACGATGTTCGCGCTCTTCGTGCGCGCGCCGGTGAGAAGCCCCATCTTGTACATCGTGTAAAGGAGCTTTCTGTGCGAGGGCTTGAAGCCGTCGATCTCCGGAATGGCACGCGAGACGATGACGGACATCGCGTAGGGCATGTAGTTCGTTTCGAGTGTCTCTGTAATATTCTGCTCCACCACGTCCGCGTGGAGGCCCATGACGTTCGGGTCCGCGCGGCGGTGGGTCTGCTTTGGTGTTTTGTCGCTTTTCTTCATTCGGATACCTCAAAATTGTTCCGGCGGCAATATGGCCGCTGGTCATACTATTTCTAATATATCCTATCACACTTTTTTATGCTCTGCAACACCGCGGAGGAAGAGAAAATTGCCGCAAAACGCCATTTTTTCGCCAAAGGCGCACAAAGCCGCCGCGGCAGCGCATATTGATAAAATCGCGGCGCAGAGTGTACAATGCAGATACCCCAACAGGTATGGAGGCCAAACGATGAAACAGTGTATGGACGCCGACAATCTGCACCGCCGGCTCAAAAAGATCATCGGCCAGGTGCAGGCCATTGACCGCATGGTGGACGAGGACGTCCCCTGCGAGGATATTCTTGCGCAGATCAACGCGGCCAAATCCGCGCTGCACGGCTGCGGCAAGGTCGTGCTTGAGGGGCACATCAAGCACTGCGTGCGTGACGGCATCGAGCACGGCGACGCGGACAAAACGATCGAGAACTTTACGAAGGCGGTCGAGCGCTTTTCGAACATGGGCTGAGTAGGGACTTCTCCCTTCTATCTGCCCGTTTTCAATAGAATTACACGAAAGAAGAGAAGCAGCTTTGTGCCGCTTCTCTCTTTTTGCGCGCCTGACAACCTATACCCCCATATGTATAATAAGCCCATACCCCCTATGGTACAGGAAGGAGTCACTTCCGTGAAACTGGCAATGGAAAAGCTGGAGCATTTTTTAGAGCTGGGCGGCACAAAAAAAGATATCACACTGCTCGTGATCTCCGGCATCGCGCTGATCGTCAGCATTTTTGATCTCGTCCCCTTGCCGTTCGACGCCTCGTGGGCCGCGATCATCCTCTGCGGCATCCCCATCATATTAGAGGCCGTCATCGGCCTCGTCACGGCGTTCGACATCAAGGCAGACGTGCTCGTCTCGCTCGCGCTGATCGCGTCGGTCTGCATCGGCGAAGACTTCGCCGCGGGTGAGGTCGCGTTCATCATGCAGCTCGGCGGTCTTCTCGAAGAGCTGACCGTCGCCCGCGCCCGCGCAGGCATCGAAAAGCTCGTCCACCTGACGCCGCAGACCGCGCGCGTCATCTTGGGCGGAAAGGAAACGGCCGTCCCCGCCGAGGCCGTCAAGGTCGGCGAGGACAGCTCCATCCAGCGCATGATCCGCCTTGTCCAGTCCGCCGACGCGGGCAAGGCCAAGATCGTCGGCCTTGCCGACCGCTGGGCAACGTGGATCGTCGTCATCGCGCTGACTGCCGCGGCACTGACGTGGATAATTTCCGGTGAGATCATCCGCGCGGTGACGATCCTGGTCGTCTTCTGCCCCTGCGCGCTCGTGCTGGCCACGCCGACCGCCATCATGGCCGCCATCGGCAACGCGAGCAGGCACGGCTTTCTGGTCCGTGAGGGCGACGCGCTTGAGCGCCTCGCCGCCGTGAAGAAGATCACTTTCAGCAAGACCGGCACGCTGACCTACGGCACGCCGAGGGTCGTCCTGGTGCACAGCGCGCTGCCCTCCCTCTCCGATAACGAGCTCTACCGCCTCTGCGCCGCGGCGGAGCACTATTCCGAGCACCCGCTCGGCAAGGCCATCACCCGCTGCTGTCAACAGGAGACGGGCGAGGCCGAAAACTTCCGGATGGTCCCTGGGCGCGGCGTCTCCGCTTGCGTTGACGGCAAAACCCTCCTCGCGGGCAACGCGGAGCTCCTTGCCGAGCACCACATCGCCATTCCGGAAGAGGCCGCTAAGGCCGCTGTTGTCCAGCTCTCGCAGGGCTGCACCGTCACCTACGCCGCCGTGGACGGCGTGTTCGCGGGCTTCCTCGCCCTGTCCGACACGATTCGCGAGGAGAGTGCAAACATGATCGACCGTCTCTCCGCGCTTCAGGTCCAGCCTGTGCTGCTCACGGGCGACCATCAGAATGCCGCCGCGGCCATCGCCGCCATCGACATCGTCGCTCGCCCGCACGCAACGCTCGACCTGCATATTGCCCTAGACTCTCCTGTTACCGGCGAGGGTGTCGTGGGCTCCGTGCTACGCGTGTGCGCCCACGAGTACGCCACCGTCAACGTGACCTGCACGCAGACGCTCGACGATAGCTGGATCGCGCTCGACGACACCGGCCTGTTCCTGGACGAGGGCGCGCGCGTCAACGTGCAACACACCGTCCTGGGTGCCGGCGCCAGCGCCACCGGCCTTGCCGGCGACCTGCTGGGCGATACCGCCAAGATCACCATCGATACCGATTACCTGGGCGCCCGCGAGCAGGTGCGCGACTTTAACTATGAGCTGCGCCACCGCGGTCGCAAGACCGAGTGCGAGATCGACGCCAACGGCGTGCTGACCGGCACGTCCAAGAAGGTCTACCGCGGCACCATCGACCTCGTGCACGGCTGCAAGGGTGCAACCGGTACCGAGCGCGAGACGGTGCTCTTGGCCAACAAGGGCGTCGACAACAAGACCGTTCCCGTCATCCTATGCGATGAGGACGACGTCGCCGGCAACCACGGCGCCACCATCGGTCACGTCCGCGACGAGCAGCTGTTCTATCTCGCCTGCCGCGGCCTTGACCAAAACGCCGCCGAGGACCTGTTCATCCGCGCCAAGCTGGAGGACGCCGCGCTTTCCGCCACCGACGAGCGCACCCGCGCCGCCGTCGTCCGCCTGGGAAACAACCTGATCGACAACTTTGAAGAGGAGCTCGCATGATCGACACCGAGCACGTTAAATGCGACACCTGCACTGCCCCCGAGCCCATGGAGCTCGACGCCAGCGACGAGGCTTCGCGCGGCTGGCCCACCGTGGACATCGAGACCAACCCCTACAAGGGCCAGTTCCCGCTGTTCCAGCAGCACCCCGAGATCGCCTTCCTCGATAGCGCCGCCACCGCGCAGCGCCCTGCCTGTGTGCTCGACGCCGAGCGCGACTTCTACCAGCGCATGAACGCCAACCCCCTGCGCGGACTGTACTCGCTGTCCGTCGAGGCCACCGACGCCATCGCGAAGGTCCGCCAGCAGATCGCCGACCTCATCGGCGCCCCACAGGCCAACGAGGTCGTCTTCACCCGCAACACGAGCGAGTCGCTCAACCTGGTCGCCAAGAGCTTTGCGCCCACAGTGCTCGAACCAGGCGACGAGGTCGTCATCACCATCATGGAGCACCACTCGAACCTGATTCCGTGGCAGCAGGTCTGCCGCGAGACCGGCGCCAAGCTCGTCTACCTCTACCCCACCAAGACCGGCCAGCTCACCACCGAGGAGGTTCTTGCAAAGGTGGGTCCCAAGACCAAAATCCTGGCCGTGGGACAGGTCTCCAACGTGCTGGGCGTCGAGAACCCGGTCAAGAACCTCGGCAAGCTCGTGCACAAGTACGGCGGCTACCTGGTCGTCGACGGTGCGCAGTCGCTGCCGCACATGCCGGTCGATGTGGCCGACCTGGGCGCCGACTTCTTTGCCTTTAGCGCGCACAAGGCCATGGGCCCCATGGGCATCGGCGTGCTGTGGGGCAAGATGGACCTGCTCAACGCCATGCCGCCCATGCTCACCGGCGGCGAGATGATCGATTCGGTCACCGAGCAGGACGCCGTCTGGGCTCCTGTCCCCGAGAAGTTCGAGGCGGGTACGCAGGACGCCGCCGGCATCTTCGCCACGGGTGCGGCACTCGACTACCTGGTCAACACGGTGGGTTACGAGAACATCCAGACCCGCGAGCAGGCACTCGTCCACTATCTGATGGGCGAACTCATGCAGCTCGACTTTGTCCAGATCATCGGCTCCATCTATTGGGACAACCACCACGGCGTTGTGAGCTTTAACGTCAAGGGCATCCACCCGCACGACGTCGCGAGCATCATGGACATGGACGGCGTCTGCATCCGCGCCGGCCACCACTGCGCGCAGCCACTGCTCACCTGGCTGGGCGTCGAGAACCTTGCCTGCTGCCGCGCCAGCGTGGCCTTCTACAACGACAAGGCCGACATCGACAAGTTCATCGCCGGTCTGCATCACGTTTGGAGCACGTTCAATGGGTAACCTTTACACCTCCACCACATTTATGGAGCACAACTCGCACCCCGACTATAAGTACGAGATGGATGCTCCCACGCACGAGCACGACGGCATCAACCCCAGCTGCGGAGACGAGCTCACCTTGCAGTTGCGCGTCGAGAACGGCGTGATCGAGGAGGCCTCCTTTACCGGCCACGGCTGCGCCATCAGCCAGGCCAGTGCCGACATCATGGCCGACCTCATCACCGGCGAGACCGTCGAGGAGGCACGTCGCTTGGCGGGACTCTTCCTCGCCATGATCCGCGGCGAGAAGCTCTCCGAGGAGGACTTGGAAGACCTGGACGAAGCCGCCCAGCTTCAGGACATCTCGCACATGCCCGCCCGCGTCAAATGCGCCGAGCTCGCCTGGCGCACCCTCGACGGCATGCTCACGGGACAAAATAATCAGTAGTATTTGTCCCAAATCTTAAGAATTTTGTTGGCCGAATCGCTTGACAAGAGTAGTTCGGCCATTTTCTATTCCGAGCCCTCAGCCTGAGCATTCACCCGCGCATAAGCGCGCACGATACGAGAGACGGTACTCTTGCTGATTCCCGTATACCGTTCGATCTCGCGCACCGTGTAGCCGCCATCGTGCAGGGCGAAAATGATTCCGTCTCGCCGCGAGGGTGCTACGGTCTTGAGTTTGTTGAGCGGCACACCCAGGCGCTTCGCCATCTTGTCGGCAAACGCACGCCGCTCCCACTCTGTCTCATCCATATCATGAATCACCGGATCGGAACCATCGGGCATTGACAGAGAATAATCCAGAAACCCCCTGACAGACTCAAAGAGCTCGAGCACACAAGAAGGGTCCGAAAATCCCCTCGTCATATCGTTGTCATACGCTCGCAGATACTCGGCAAAGCTGCTCCACGGATAGCGCTCGATCAGGGCGATACCCGCCTCCTGCGGATTAGCATGAACATAGCGAATGGCGGCCATTAGATAACGGTCGGTATCGAGCGAGCGCCGGTCAAAACGGTTCTGGAACAGATGGCCCGTGCGCCCCGTGCGTTTATTGAACCGACGAGCGTACGTCAAAAGCAGTCGTTGCATCGCCGCGCTCATCGTGTCCTCATAATCCGAGAGTACCAGATCCACGTGATTGCCCATAAGGCACCAGGCGATAACCGTCACGCCCGCCTCGCGGCAGCACTCGCGCATCAGCTCCAAAAACTCCCACCGGTCTTCATCGCCCTCAAAGATGAGCTGCTTGCCCACACCGCGGGCACAGACATGGTAAAAGCCGGTAACCGTTCTCCAAACGCGCTGCATGGCGCTCCCTTCGCCGGGATCTGATTGCCATCCAATACAGCACGATTGAAGCGTGCCATCAAAACATTCACGCAAAACAATACACTCGCGCGGCCAAAGGCAGTAAACGGGCGGCGAACGGCACCGTTGCAACAGGTCAACCCCTGCAACGCTTACAAGAGCTGACCAAAAGCTTGCCCAAGACGAACCCCCTCTACGGAAGTTCGCGACCACAGAACATATAGTTAAACCGTTTCAATTAAAACTTCCGGACTTCTCGCTACGAAAACTGAGCCGTTCGCCGAATATTCCGTGCATTTCGCGGTATTATAGGGGCTGCATGTCATGTCCCTTTCGAAGGGTCGCCCGGCAATCGCCAGCCACGACCCCCAGACGGGACGCCAATACGATAGAGAGGAGAGGCATGCAGTACTCACAGGAAGTGGAGAACATGTGCCCCGTTGCCAAGGGTGCATACCACGGCCCCGCACCCATCCCCGAGGAGGGCAAGTGGGTCCAGGCTAAGGAGATTTCCGACATCTCCGGTCTTACGCACGGTGTGGGTTGGTGCGCACCTCAGCAGGGCGCCTGCAAGCTCACGCTGAACGTCAAGGACGGCATCATCGAGGAGGCCCTCGTTGAGACCATCGGCTGCTCGGGCATGACCCATTCTGCTGCCATGGCTTCCGAGATCCTTCCCGGTAAGACCATCCTCGAGGCCCTCAACACCGACCTCGTCTGCGACGCCATCAACGTTGCTATGCGCGAGATCTTCCTGCAGATCGTTTACGGCCGCAGCCAGACCGCGTTCTCCGAGGGCGGCCTGCCCGTGGGCGCCTCCCTCGACGACCTCGGCAAGGGCCTTCGCTCCCAGGTCGGCACCATGTTCGGCACCAAGGCCAAGGGCGCTCGTTACCTTGAGCTCGCTCAGGGCTACGTCACCCGCATGGCTCTCAACGACAAGAACGAGATCATCGCATTCGAGTTCCTGAACCTCGGCAAGTTCACCGACGCCGTCAAGGCCGGCAAGACCCCCGAGGAGGCCATCGCTGGCGCTATGGGCCACTATGGTCAGTGGGAGAACGCTGCCAAGTACATCGACCCGCGCACCGACGAGGAGACTCACTCCGTCGCCAGCGTGTTCCCGGTTCACGAGTAGAAAGGGAGGGAAATAACTATGACTGTTACGTTCGAAGGTTACGAGCGCCGCGCTGACAAGATCAACAAGTGCCTCGCCGACAACGGCATCGCCTCCCTCGAGGAAGCTCTGCAGATCTGCACCGACAAGGGCTTCAACCCGCGTGAGATCGTCAACAACACCCAGTCCATCGCCTTCCAGAACGCCGAGTGGGCCTACACCCTCGGTTGCGCTCTCGCTGTCAAGCGTGGCGCCAAGACCGCTTCTAAGGCTGCCGCTATCATCGGCGAGGGCATCCAGGCCTTCACCGTTCCCGGCTCCGTCGCCGAGGACCGCAAGGTCGGTCTGGGCCACGGCAACCTGGGCGCTATGCTGCTCTCCGACGACACCGAGTGCTTCGCCTTCCTGGCTGGCCACGAGTCCTTCGCTGCCGCTGAGGGTGCTATCGGCCTGGCTCTGAACGCCAACAAGGCTCGCAAGAAGCCGCTGCGCGTCATCCTCAACGGTCTGGGCAAGGACGCTGCTCAGATCATCGCCCGCATCAACGGCTTCACCTACGTGAAGACCCAGTTCGACTACTACACGGGCGAGCTCAAGGTCGTCGAGACCATCCCCTACTCCGATGGTCCCCGCGCTGCCGTTAACTGCTACGGCTCCGACGACGTCCGCGAGGGCGTTGCCATCATGTGGCACGAGAACGTCGACATCTCGATCACCGGTAACTCCACCAACCCCACGCGCTTCCAGCACCCCGTCGCTGGCACCTACAAGAAGGAGCGCCTCGAGGCTGGCAAGAAGTACTTCTCCGTCGCTTCTGGTGGCGGCACTGGCCGTACCCTGCACCCGGACAACATGGGCGCCGGCCCCGCCTCTTACGGCATGACCGACACCATGGGCCGTATGCACTCCGACGCCCAGTTCGCTGGTTCTTCCTCCGTGCCTGCGCACGTCGACATGATGGGTCTCATCGGCATGGGCAACAACCCCATGGTCGGTGCCACCGTCGCTTGCGCTGTCGCCGTCGAGGAGGCCCTCAAGGCCTAATCGCGCCCGCGCGATGCTCATATAGTTGAGCTTTAGAGCCGCTACCTTTTAAGGTGGCGGCTCTTTTTGTTTGCACTGTCGCAGGATAGCTAATGCCGATATATCAGTTGGGGCGAAATACGAGATGTGATGAGATGGAGCGTCAGAGCGTCCACGACGCCCACCTGTCATATTTGCCCTTTACCGATTTGCCAAGTCTTTGCGACCCCATTGCCGATCACCCGTGCGACAATGCGCCGGACGAGAAAGGAATCTGATGGAATCGACTGATGTACTGGTAATTGGATCTGGCATTGCGGGCCTTTGCGCCGCCATCGAAGCGGCATGTACAGGTGCAGCCGTCACTGTGGCAAGCGCCGGCAAGACCATGAGTGGATCGAGCTTCTTCCCGGGTACCTGGGGCCTCGGCCTCATCGGTCCTGTCGACGAAGGCGACGAGCAGGGCCTCATCGACACCATCCAGACCGTTGGTGGCGGCGTCGCCGACCTCGAGCTTGTCCAGACGTTTGTGCACGGCATTCCCCAGGCAATTGAATGGCTCGAGCAAGACCTGGGCGTTGAGCTCCAGCGTCCGCAAAGCACTGAGAGCGCTCAGCAAAAGCAATTTATCCCCTGCTTTGACCATAAGACACGCAAATGGCGCGGCCTCATCCGCAAGCCTCTTGAGGACGCGTGTATGGCCCAGATCGAGTCGCTCGGCATTCGCCTGCTCCCCCGCCACGAGCTTATCAACCTTGATGAAGATACGGACGGAAAGATTGTCGGCGCCACGCTCTACGACAGGACAAACGAGCATCTCGTGCCTATGGCAGCTAAGGCCACTATCATCGCTGCGGGCGGCACGGGTGGCCTGTTCGAGCGCAGCCTTACGTCGGCTGATGTGCTCAGCTCATCACAGGCCATCGCGCTGGCGCACGGTGCGTCCCTTACTAATATAGAGTTCATGCAGATGATGCCCGGCTTCATCGAGCCCAAGCGAAACCTTGTATTTAACGAGAAGACCTGGCGCTACGTCAAGTTCGACCAGCCGGCAGGTATTGCCGACGATAAGCTCGACGATCTGCTCGAGCAACGCTCCGGATATGGTCCCTTCACTTCGCGTCTGGATTCTCGCGCTATCGACCTAGCCATCGACCAAGCGGGAGCCGAAGGCCTGGCGCTCCACTACGACTTCCCCCGCGAGGACGTCCCCGAGTTTGTGCAGACCTTTGCCACCTGGCTACAAGACGAGCACGGCATCGCGCCGACCGACGAGATGCGCGTGGCGATGTATGCCCACGCCGCCAACGGCGGTATCAAAATCGACAAGACCGCGTACACGGGCGTTGAGGGCCTCTACGCCTGCGGTGAGGCAACAGGCGGCATGCACGGCGCCGACCGCATCGGCGGCTTGTCGAGTGCCAATGGCATCGTATTCGGGCGCATCGCGGGCGCATCGGCAGCTCGAGCAGCGCTGGACGCTCCCGAGGCGGCCGCTCCGATGGATATCGCCCTCCCTCAGTATGGCATTGCCACAACAGATGCCGAACGCCTGACACGCAGCCTTAAGCACACGATGAGTACCTATTGCATGATCAACAGAACCGAAGCAGGTCTATCCAAGGCTCTGCAACAGCTTGAAAGCCTGCAAGACGAGGCAACGGCGCTGAGCAAGCCACACGCCAATGACAGCGAAATCGCAGCCCTCGCCCGCCTGCAATCGCAGATTCAACTAGCACAGGAAATGGTCAAAGCCATGCGCAAGCGAACCGAAAGTCTCGGATCGCACTATCGAGCGAATTAAACTGGACACCTATCTAAAGCAAAACACAACTAATCGATATCTATGGGCCCCGTGAACTCGAAGTGGCACGGGGCCCATTCGTGTCCGCACGGCAGCGTATCCTAATTCTGAATACAGAGCGGGCAAAGCCCGCATAGACAATAGGCCAGCGAGGAGGAGATATGGACAGTAGAGATATCGAGAAGTGGCGTGTCGAACTTGATAGCTACGCCAATGTGGAAGAAGGCGTTGAGTATTGGCTCGCACGCGATTTAATGGAACCCATGGGGTACACTCGATGGGAGAACTTTGCCGAAGTTGTTAAGAGGGCAAAAGTCTCGTGCGAAACAAACAAAACTCCAGTTGATTCCCATTTTCGTGACACCACGAAAATGGTAACTGCCGGTGTCGCCGCTCGCGCAGTTAAAGACTACAAACTTACGCGCTATGCATGCTATTTAATCGCCCAGAACGGAGATTCAAACAAGCAAGAAATCGCGCTCGCACAGGCGTATTTCGCCGTGCAGACGCGCCGCCAAGAGCTCATAGAGCAGCGCTTCGCAGAGATTCAGCGCTTGCAGGCGCGCCACTCGCTATCTGATTCAGAGAAACAGCTCTCGGGTATTGCGTTCAAACGCGGCGTGGACTCCAAAGGATTCGCGATCATCAAGTCGAAGGGCGATGAAGCGTTATTCGGCGGCAGAAGCACGGCGGAAATGAAGCAACAGCTCGGCGTATCCAAGAGCTCGGCATTGGCGGACAGGCTAGCCGATGTTCTCATCAAAGCAAAGGACCTTACGAACTCGATGACGGCCTTCAACGCCGAGGAACACGACCTGTACGGTCTGGACCAGATCAAGCAAGAGCACGTCGAGAACAACACAAGCGTGCGTGGCAGCCTCATCGACCGCGGAATTGTACCCGAGAACCTACCGCCTGCCGAAGATACAAAGAAGCTCGAACGTCGCGTGAAAGCAGACGAGAAAAAGCTCAAGGAGGGTACTGACGGTTTTACCGATCCCCAGGGTAGACTCGATCTGTGAAAGCGGCCGCGCCCTTTCGGGTTCGACCACATGCGAGGTTAACAAAAAGCGACCAGCCTAAGCCAGCCGCTTTAACATGCTTTGGTGGGCCGTCAGGGGGTCAGCCTGCTGTGCAGGCGGCCGCTGCGGCGCTTCGCGCCTTGCGCGCTGCGCTGGCAAACGCTCACGCGTTTACTCAGCTCCGCGCCCCGACGGGTTCGAACCCGTGGCGCGGCAACAAAAAAGCGGCCGGCGTCCGCCAGTCGCTTTTCTATTCTATGGTGGGCCGTCAGGGGTTCGAACCCTGGACCTTGGGATTAAAAGTCCCCTGCTCTGCCAGCTGAGCTAACGGCCCGCGGGTGGCATTGTACCACGGTCTGGGACTATTCCCAACTCCATTGGCCGTTCTGGAAAATCACAACTTCACGTCCATCAGGCGTAATGCCCGTAATATCGATGTCGTCCGTGCCGATCATAAAGTCGACATGCGTGCTCGATACGTTAACGCCATGCTCCAGGAGCTCCTCCTTGGACATGTCATACCCGCCCTCGATGCACTCGGGGAAGCCGACACCCAGCGCAAGGTGGCAGCTGGCGTTCTCGTCATAGAGCGTATCGTAGAACAGAACGCCACTTTCGCGGATCGGCGTGTTCTTGGAAATGAGCGCGACCTCGCCCAGATGAGCGGCACCTTCGTCGGTGTCAATGATGCTCGCAAGCGTCGCCTTGCCCACGCGGGCGTCGTAGTCCACTACGCGGCCGGCCTCGAACTTAATCCAAAAATCGTCGACCTTGTTCCCGTGGTGGATGAGCGGCATGGCCGAGTAGACGATTCCGTCAGCGCGCATGCGATCAGGCGAGGTAAAAACCTCCTCGGTGGGGATGTTGGGGAAGAAGGGGTGGCCATCGGGCGTCTTGCCCTTGCCGCCGGCCCACTCGTGACCTTTCGTCATGCCAATCGTCAGATCGGTTCCATTTGCCGAGGTGTAATGCAGGTAGTCGAAACGATTGTCGTTCAGGAAACGCAGGTTCTTTTCGAATGCGGCGTCATGGAGTTCCCAGTCGCTCTCCGGGTCCTGGCCATCGGCGCGAGCGGTGTGCAGAATCGCATTCCACAGCTTATAGATTGCAACCTCATCGGCGTCTCCCGGGAACACCTCGCGCGCCCAAGCCACGACTGGAGCGCCGGCGATACACCACGGGTTGATGTTGTAATCCAGTCCACGGCGAAAGACCTTGCACTGCGTATTCCTTGCCTTGGAAGCCGCGGCTGGCTTGGCGGGATCGATACCCTTGAGAGCTGCAGGGTCCGCGCCCTCGATAAAGATAAAGCAGGCGCCATCTTGGGCCAAGGAATCCAGCTGCAGGCGCTTCCACTCGGGCGTCTGCTCAAAATAGCTTTTCTCGACATGCTCGTACGCGAGCCTCGTCACGGCATCATCGGCCCAAATGACCGTCACGTGGCCAGCGCCGGCGGCATAAGCCTCCGCGACCACCACGCGGGCAAAGGACGCGCACTCGACCGGAGACTGAACGACAACCTCCTGGCCGGGCTTGACGTTTACGCCCTTGCGGACAACCAGGCGCGCATAGTTTTTAATCTTGGGCTCCAGGGCCTTCATGCCCTCCAGAGCTTCTTCGACCGTCAGGGCAGCTCGAATCATATGCCACTCCATCTATCTATAGGACAATAAAAAGGCGCGCCGCAAAAACGACGCGCCTTATATCTTAGCGATAAGTATGTATGCAAACGCTACTTCTTCTTGGAGTCCTTTTTGTCCTCCTCGGCAGCTGTGCGCTCGATAAGAGCGTTGAGCTTGTTCTCGGACATGCCCTCGGCCTGCGCGCGGTACATGTTGCGCAAGGGACGAATACGAGCGAAGTCGTAGATAAAATCACCCAGGATGATGACATAGGACAAAACGATGCCGACCATCTGAACAGGACTGGACACCGTGCCGCCGGGAGCGAAGTAGAGCGAAGCCCAGATTGCCACGACGAGCACCATGCCGATAGCGAGCACGGCCCACCAAATACGGCGGCGCTTGGTGTAGTCCTCATCCTGCTTGAGAAGGATATTCGACACCGTGTAGATGCGATCCTCGCGGGCGCGCTGCTTGGCCTTGCGGGCGCGCTTTTCCTCCTTGGAAAGGCCTTCCAGGTTTTCGCCCTTCTCGAGCTCTTTGCGGCGTGCCTTGGATGATGCCGGCACGACGTGAACAGAGCTCGCTGCCTGACGGGCGGGCTTAGCGGATGCGGCGGACTTGCGCGCAACCCCGGTAACCTCGCGGGATTGCGTGCGCTTGTTCGTGGCGCTGCGGGTACTCACTTACGCGTTCTCCTTCATACTTGTGAACTGGGAGCCCGTGATGATTTGGAAGGCCTCGCGATAGCGCTCGGACGTGCCATCGATGACCTCGGCGGGCAGGTGCGGGGTCTCCCCCGTCATATCCCAGTTGGCCTTGAGCCAATTGCGGACGAATTGTTTGTCGTAGCTGGGCTGGATCTTGCCCTCCTCGTAGCTGGCAGCAGGCCAGAAACGGCTGGAATCGGGCGTGAGGCACTCATCGATCAGCGTGACCTTGCCATCGATGACACCAAACTCGAACTTGGTGTCGGCAATGATGATGCCACGGGTCGCGGCGTACTCGGCAGCGGCCTTGTAGATCTTGAGGGAAAGGTCACGAATCTGCGTGGCGATATCCTCGCCCACGATCTCGCAGCAACGCTCGAACGAGATGTTCTCGTCGTGGTCACCAATCTCGGCCTTCGTGGACGGCGTGAACAGCGGCTCGGGAAGCTTGGAAGCCTCGGTCAGGCCCTCAGGCAGCTGGATGCCGCAGACGGTGCCGTTCTCGTCGTAGGTCTTCTTGCCCGAACCGGTCAGATAGCCGCGGACGATGCACTCGATAGGAATCGTTTGGGCCTTTTTAACCAGCATGGCGCGGCCAGCGAGGTAGTCACGATACTCAGCAAACTCCTCGGGGAAATCCGCCGGGTCGATGGAAACGAGATGGTTGGGGACGATGTCGGCAAACTTATCAAACCAGAATGCCGAGATGCGGTTGAGCACCTCTCCCTTAAACGGAATCTCGTCGGGAAGAATGAAGTCGAACGCAGAAATGCGGTCGGTGGCGACCATCAGCAGGTTTTCACCGGCATCGTAGATATCACGAACCTTGCCACGGGAATCCGGACGACGCTCCATCGTTGTCACGTGAGTCACTCCTTACCAAAATACGACAGTAATGCGGGTTCTTTCCCGCACGTTTTCGCAAACTCGGAGCGGCAGGGATGAAACCCCTCCTTCACCGAATAGCGAAAAGCTAGTGCTCCATTGTAGTAGATGCCGCGTCCGCCGTGTGCTCGCGAGGCAGATGAATCGTAAAAGTCGTACCCTTTCCAAGCTCCGACTCCACGGAAATGTAGCCATGATGTCGCTCGACGATCTGTTTAGTCACGGCGAGGCCCACGCCCAGACCGCCCGCCTCACGGGCACGGCTGGCATCGGCGCGCCAAAAACGGCCGAAGATGCGCGACAAGTCATCCTTGGCAATACCGATGCCGGTATCAGAAACGGCGACGCTGACGTGTTTGCGGTCACTGAGCACCGACACCACGACCCAACCGCCCTCGGGGGTGTAGCGCATGGCGTTGCTCATGAGATTGATGACGCATTGTGTGATCATGTCGGGATCGGCTTCGACGACATCGTCGTGACCTTGGGTCTCGTCAGCAAAGCGCAAGCGCAGATCGCGGTCGACAAACAGGCGCTCCTGGGCATTGACGATGGAACGCACGAAAGGAACCATGTCCACCGGCTCAAGGTTGAGCGGAGCCGTGCTGTTTTCCATGCGCGACAGGTCGAGCATCTGCTGCACCAGACGAGCCAGGCGACGCGTCTCGGAAGCAACAGTCTCCAAGTGCTCATCGTCGGTAGGATATACGCCATCCTGCATGGCCTCGACCGTTGCGAGCATGGCCATAAGCGGAGTACGAAGTTCGTGAGCCACGTCCGAGGTCAAACGTTTCTCGTGTTTCATATCCTTCTCGAGCGAAGTGGCCATCTCATCGAAGGTCTCACCCAGCTGATCAATCTCGTCATCGCCGCGCAAGCCCGTACGAGCAGACAGATCGCCATCGCGAATTTGCTTGGCCGTGCTGGTAATACGGTGAATCGGCTTGGTGAGCATGCGCGACACGAGTGATCCGATAACGACCGAAATGCAAACTGCAACAACCGCAGCAAGGGCCATGGCGTTAAAGGTCTTCTCCCTAAACGCAGAATCTGCCTTGGTGAGCAAGGCATCGGAGCCGATGGCCCACAGCTTTACTTGTCCGACATGCTCGCCGGAAGACGTTATGATTTCGACGTTTGCAACGCTATCGGAGCCGGTGGGAGCCGACGAGACCGGACTATGCGATGCTTTTTTCCCGCTCGAGCTGCTCGACGGCGATTCGTTCTCGCGCACATCGGCGGTCGCGCTTGCCGAAGGCCATGAGTCGTCATAAACGACAACGCCTTTCTTGTTGACGACCTGCATACCCAAATCGTCGGACACCAAACTCGATGTCGCGACCGTACGTAGCTCGCCCGCAGTCCAATTGCCGTTTTCCTCATACGACGTCGCAAGCTTTTCGGCAGCGGAATTTGCGATTTCGACGATATTAGAGCGCGTGTAATCCGAAAAGACCGTGCCCCACACAACAGAGACCACGCCCACCAGCACCAATACCGTCATGAGCGATGTCAGAGCAAAAGCAAGTGCCATGCGCGAGGGATAGCTCATCGTTGGCCGTGAATCGGAACGAGGCGTGTTCCAACTAGCCTTGGAACCCGCCTCGCTCTCCTGCTTGTGCTTTTGTCCGATTTCAAAGCGCGCAGGTGTCATATGTGATTTCCCTATTTCTCGTCCGACTTATCGGTCTTGGCCGGAGCCTCGAAGCGATAGCCGACACCGTGGACGGTGTAGAGCCACTTGGGCTTCTTGGGATCATCGCCCAGCTTGGCGCGAAGGTTCTTCACGTGGCTATCGATGGTGCGCTCATAGCCCTCAAAGTCGTAGCCGAGCACCTTCTCGACCAGCTCCATGCGGTTGTAGACGCGACCGGGGTGACGGGCAAGCGTGGTGAGCAGCTTAAACTCGGAAGCCGTCAGGTCGACTTCCTTGCCCTCGACCAAAATCTTGTGGCCCGAGATATCGATGACCAGATCGCCGAAGTCGAGTACCTCGACGGCTGGCTCGTCGGCCTGATGGGCACGGCGGAACAAGGCGCGTACGCGCGCGACAAGCTCGCGCGGCGAGAACGGCTTAATCAGATAGTCGTCGGCGCCGAGCTCAAGACCGATAATACGGTCCTCGATCTCGCCCTTGGCAGTCAGCATGATGATGGGGACATCCGAGGTATCGCGAATGGTGCGGCAAACGCGCTCGCCGGGGATCTTGGGGAGCATAAGGTCGAGCACGACCAGGTCAAACTGATGCTTCTCGAACTCCTCGATCGCGGACTGGCCGTCGCCGACACCCACAACCCAGTAGCCTTCGCGCTCGAGATAGGCAGCGACGGCGTCACGGATTGCCTTCTCATCCTCGACCAGCAGAATCTTTTTTGCATCTGAAGCCATAACACGGCCCCCCTGTCTCAATCAGCTAAGAACAAGCCCATTTTAACGCACCTGAGCCCGCCGGATGCCACTATGACGCGGCAGCTCGGCGGGCGGTACTCACAATTACACCGCGTTTATTCCCCTGCTGGCGCCTTTTTAACCCCTCTAAGCTTAAAGAGAGAATAGGCGTGCGGTGACCGTCTCGGGTATACCCTGGCTGTTGCGCACCGTGGCGTACGTAAGGAATGAGTCCGATTTTCCCGCCGTAGCTGGATAATCGCCATATTCCAAAGCGCGGTCGGGCGACAACAGCGAGCCATAGGTCTTGGCAGAGGTGTCGATGAGAAAATGCGATGCCTGTACCTTAACGAGATATTTATTCTTCTTGCCGGCAGCACATGCGAGCGGCTCGCGGGACAGAAAGAGGTATGGCCCTCCCTCATTACCGATATACGTGCCCATGTTGCCCAGGCTGCCCACGTCACTATAGGTCGCCTCGATAGAAAACACGAAGGTATCGCCCATATATACGGCCTCGAAAGGCGAGACTGACGAGGGAAGGACTAGCTGGGCACGTTTGGTGTTGTTGCCATCGGTCAGATCGATTGCCGTTATGCCATAGTAGACGCCTTCGTCGTTGCGGACACGCGGCGAGATGGTCAAAATGCCGTCGCTCGCGCGCGGGGCCGATGCAAAGCGGCCCATCGATTTCCAAATTACCTCGGCCTTGGATTCATCAAGCGAGCGACGATAGCAAAACGAATCACTACTCGTTTTATTGCCGCCTGCCGAAGGCATTTTATACCAGATGACCGATGACCCGAACGCCGTAAACAGGGGCGGATCATAGTCCTTGCCACCTCGATCGAGCTCAGCCACGTCGCCAGAGAGCGAAGCGCCCGACAGATTTTGAGCGTAGAGCTTCCACGATGAATTGGCAAAGTTCATCTCAACCCACGCAAACACGCCATCGCCGGCACGGACATCGTAAAAAGCATATCCCGTGCCCTCGATAGGATCCTCGATTAATGTGGTAAGCGAGCCATCGCCCAGGTTGAGCACACCAAGCGTATTGGCATGCAGAGCAGAAGCAGGCGCCATCATCGCGGCGGCGTAGTCGCCATCGCAGTAGTACAGCAGCGTGCCCAGCGGCAGCGTCCACGACGCCGCCGGCTCAAGATCGATATCAACAGCTTCGTACTCATCAGTGATCGAGACAATCTTCGAATCGTCCTTGATAACCTGCGGCTCGCCGGCGGCATCGTCGCTGGTGCCCGTTTTTTTCGAGCAACCGGCAAGCACCGTGGCAGCGCCCGCGGCAGCACCGCCGAGCACAAAGCCACGGCGCGATATTCCATTCTTGATGTGGTCGGCGATACCCATTAGGCGATCTCGGCGCGAGCGGCCTCGATAGCGCGCGTAAGCTGATCGGCGCAAGAGGTCTTTTTCATACCGCAGGTATTACCGGCGAGAACCTCGATTACGCGATCGGCAGGAGCACCCTCGACTAACTTGGAGATTGCCTTGAGATTGCCGTCACAGCCTCCGGTAAACTCAACGCCCAGCACCTTGCTGCCATCGTCAGAGAGATTGAGGTGAATATTGCGAGAGCATACACCCTGCGGCTTGTAGTCAAAACTAATCATTGAGATCCCCTCTCAGAAAGAAATTTCAGACGTCTATTATCCCCGCCTGGGCCGACTTATTATCGCAAGCACCGATTCAACATCCTACGATGCATGGACTCGCGGGGGCAAGATTAGCAGTCCGCACCCTGCGCGTGGACCGTGCGCTTCTCCCGATACATATTGTGGTCGGCGACACGATATACATCGGCCAGCGTATTTCCAGCCGTCTCGACGGTCGCCACGCCAATCGATGCGCTGACCGTCAGGGCCTCATCGCTTACCGCGGCAAGACCGAGACGAAGATCCTGTTCCAGCCCGAGCGCAGACTCGTTGTCAGTATGGGGGCAAACCAGCAAAAACTCGTCGCCGCCAAGGCGCATCGGCAGATAATCCGCACCAGCCACCCGCCGCAGCACGGACGCCGTCCGTCGCAGCAGTTCATCCCCCATCTCGTGACCATAGATGTCGTTGGTCCGCTTGAGATAATTGCAGTCCAACATAATCACGCTCACGGGCAAGTCCTCGTTTACCAGGCTATCTCCGCGCGATTCAAGATAGTTGCGGTTGCGAAGCCCCGTCAGTTTGTCTTGATATGACAGCTCCTCGGCATGCTTGACCATCGATATGTTGTGCGTCGCCACGACGACCGACTCCAGCCGGCCTTGCTCATCGCGATGCTGGGGGACAACCTGTAGCGAGTACCAAGCGCCTCGACAATCTCGCACCTCGGCAGCCAAGTACGGTACGCCCTCCATACGTTCACGAAGCGAACTTATATCTACGAGTCCCACAACCGCTTCGCGGCTTTCGGGGCTCACGATATCCCGGCAGACCGTGTCCATAAAGTCATATGCCTCGCTGTGCTCGGCAAATATTTTCGCTATCGCCGGCGACATATTGATCCCCTCGATCTCGAGGGTGTCGAGATGCAAAAGGAAGGTCGAATCGTAGATGGCGCTTATGGCATTGATAATGCCGAGCTGTTTATCCTTTTCGACCAAATTGCGGTGGTCAACGATATTTCGAGCCAACAGCACCACGACCCAAAACGCAAGACACACCAAGACGCCGACGGCGACAAATGAAATCCTGTCAGACATGACCTCAGATTTGGGATATAGCGCAAACAGGCGGTAGTCCTTATATGCCGCACGCACGGCATACCATTCGTCTCCTCGATATTCGATGCGCGTCAGGCCGTCGTCTTTCCACTCAACTCCTACGCTGGTGAGGAGTCGGGCGAGCGACACGTCAGCATCGGCACTGTTGGATGAGACAATCTCCGCATCCTCCATAACAAGCACCGTGGGACCCTGGTGGAAGGTACTGTTCGAAAGCACGTCGGCTATGGCATATGAATAGTCGTCCGCCGTATCGGAAACAAGTGAGCGGTATGCCAGGGCAACGCCGTCGCCATACGGAACAGCACAGACGGCAAAAACGACACCACGGCGCTCATCGACAGTTGAGTAGGTCACTTTGGAACCTTGATACATCGATGCGACCGGCGAACAGGCCAACTCATCTCGCCACAACATGAGCGGATCGCGACCATCGATGTCGTAGTGGGCAGCCATATGGCCATCGGAGTCCATGACCATCAGCCCCGAAAGGTTCTCGGCATGGACAAATTGCTCGATAAGATCGTCGTTAACCTCAACGCGATCAGAGGACAGGAACGTCGCAAACGATTCGACCGCGGCGAGCAAATCGTGCGTCGCCTCGGTTTTTCTCCCCTGTTCGTAGCGGTCATATTTTTCGCAAGCGTTCTCCAAAAACACCATGGTTTCTTGGCCAAACCCAAGCGTTTTTTCGAGGCAGCGATGGGTTCCAACCGTATACAACAGGCCTAACAAGACGGCGCTGACAATAACGCTGGCAGCTATGACGTTCAGAGTCTTTCGACTCAAGCGGTGCTCATCAGTTGTCATGAATTTCCTCCTTGCCCGCCCGTCGTCGCTCCTGTCTTGTAATTGCCCACAATACGGTCAATCGTGCCATCTCGATCCATGTCGAACAGCGCGGTATTGAGATCCTTTACGACCGATCCTTCATAGCTGTCATCAAACGCGACGCCCAGGTCAACCGTCATAACATTGTCGGCAAACACACGGTAAACGCCGGGATACTGAGCAACGAGTCGGTCAAGCGACTGGACATCCGCCATCCAGCAGTCAACGTACCCTTTGACTAGAGCGGCTTTGCAGAGTTCGGCAGAGCCATATGATTTGATTTGAACGTCCGACGAGACCCCCAGATCCCCCGCAAGCAATCGGCGTTCACTCACCGAACCCGCAATCACCGCAATGGTCTTACTTCCATCGAGATGTGCCAAGGACTTGATGCCACTCGTTTTCTTGGCGACAACCGAGACCGTCACGGTTAGATACGGCTCGGTCCAGTAATACTTATCCTCGCGATAACAGGGAGAATAGTCACACCACAGGCAATCGATATCACCGTTTTTGAGCAGCCGGTCGCGATCGTTCCAGTCAATATCGACAAACTGTGGCTTGAGCCCCGCACGCTTGCAGGCCTCGCGGGCGATGTCGATATCGATACCGGCGTAATCGCCCGTGGTATCGACATACACATAGGGGTCGTTATCCGTAACGCCGATTTTGAGCACTGGGAGATCTCTATCGGCTTCATTCGAGGAGGAAGAACTGCTTCGAACGGTATACGTCAGGGCGCCCGCAAAGACGGCAACAAGGAGTATGAGCGTAAACGAGACAATGGCGGCCCGCTTGATGCGTCTGGGCACGTGCCCCCTTTCATCGAAACAGCATTCGGAGTTCATTTTATTACCCGGGCGCATATGCGACAGTAAAAAAAGCGCCTCGCCCAAGACGGGCAAGGCGCCAAAGGTTGAAATGCATCCGCAAGCGGTCGAATTAGGTTAACCCTACTCGAAGCTCAACTGCTCCAGGCGATCGAAGACCGTATCGATGCGGGTGAGGAAGTCCCACGGATCAAAAATCTCGTCGAGCTTCTCCTGGCTGACGGTGCAGCGCGGATCGGCCTCGAGACGCTCCTTAAAGGTGGGGCCAGAGACACAATCCTGCACCTCGTGCCAGGTGGCCATGGCGTTCTCCTGCACAATGGCGTACGCATCCTCGCGGGTGATACCCGTATCGACGAGGGCAAGCAGGACCTTGGAGGAGAAGATGAGGCCGCGGGTCTTGTTGAGATTGGCCATCATGCGGGCCGGATACAGCTGCAGGCCGTCGATAACGCGAATGAGGCACTGGAACATATGGTCAAGCGCGATGAAGCTATCGGCCTGGGCGACACGCTCGGCGGAAGAGTGCGAAATGTCGCGCTCGTGCCACAGGGCGACGTTGTCGAAGGCGACCTGGGCGTTGGACTTCACGACGCGCGACAGACCGCAGACCTTCTCCATGGTGATGGGGTTGCGCTTGTGCGGCATGGCGGAGCTGCCCTTTTGGCCCTTGCGGAAGGGCTCCTCGGCCTCGAGTGTATCGGTCTTCTGCAGGTTGCGGACCTCGGTCGCGATGCGCTCGCAGGTGGCCGCTGTAGTGGCAAGCACGCCGGCAAGATAGGCGTGGTGATCGCGGCTGATGACCTGCGTGGACAGCGGGTCGTGAACCAGACCCAGGTGCTCACAGACGTACTCCTCGACGAACGGCTCGATGGAGCTGTAGGTGCCGACGGCACCGGAGATGGCACCGAAGGCAACGTTCTTGCGAGCATCCTCAAGACGATCAAGGTCGCGCTTGAGTTCCCATGCCCAAGAGCCAAACTTCATGCCGAAGGTCATCGGCTCAGCATGGATGCCATGGGTGCGTCCGGCGCAGAGCGTATTGCGCTCCTCGAAGGCGCGGCGCTTGCAGATCACGCCGAGCTTCTTGACGTCCTCGATAATCAGGTCACACGCCTGAGTAAGCTGATAGCACAGAGCAGTATCACCCAGGTCGGAGCTGGTCATACCGTAGTGAACCCAGCGACTAGGCTTGGGCTCGCCCTCGGGAACATCGGCGTCGATATATTCCTTCATGTTGGTCAGGAAGGCGATGACATCGTGGCGCGTGACCTCCTCGATCTCATCGACCTTCGCCTTCTCAAAGTTGGCATGGTCGCGGATCCACTGGGCTTCGTCTTTAGAAATGCCGATCTTGCCGAGCTCCGCCTGGGCCTCGCAGGCCAGAACCTCGATCTCCTGCCAAATGGCATACTTGTTCTCGAGGGAGAAGATATGTCCCATCTCCGGGCGGGTATAGCGATCGATCATAGCGGCTCCTTTTTGGTTATTGGCACGTTGGTCGTAACTCAACCATTGTACCGTGCGCGGGTGCGAGTATGGGCAGCAGGCATTAACCTAACATTTTGGAATTGGAGCGGGCAACGAAGATGGACAGCAGCGTCACCGCAGCAGGCGGCAATAGTTCCGTGTACTAATGTAATTTCACGCGTTATCCGCGAAGCTACATGCGAAATTACATTAGAAGAAGACACATTATTTTCCGTTTCCCCTGGCAGCTAATCTGCGAGGTAAATTAAAAGTACAGACATTATATGCACTGAAATATATGACCTTACAGTCGGCCTACAGCCTTATGCACGGGCGGCTAATGTAACAGGAGATATAATTACATTAGTTGCGGATAAAATTACATTATATGGAGTGTCATGATACGGAAAACGAGCGAAATGCCCTCCCTACTTCTGCGCATCATTGCAGACGTCGAGACCGAGGTCGTCGAATACAAGGCAGCAAAGCAGAACTATGACTTCGAGGACATTGGCAGGTATTTCTCCGCCCTCAGCAACGAGGCCAATTTACGCAAGGCAGAGTGCGGATGGCTTTTCTTTGGCATTTCAAACGACCGCAAGATAAAGGGAACCGCCTACCGTAAAGAACCCCAATCGCCAAGTGTCGGCCTGCGACGCCTAAAGCACGAAATCGCCCAATACACCAACAACGGCATGACTTTCGAAGAGATTTACGAGTTTGAGGTTGATGACAAAAGAGTCATTGCTTTCCAGATACCGGCTGGCAGCTTCGCAACGCCAACGACTTGGCACGGAATCCCTTGGTCACGAGAGAATGAGTCCCTCGTAGAGATGCCCAAGTTCAAACTCGACGCCATTTACGGGCAGAGCCGGCCCGACTGGTCGCGCCAGATTGCCTACGAGGCAAACTTCGGTGACCTTGATCCAGATGCAGTTAGCTTTGCATGCTCCAAATTCGTCGAAAAGTTCGGAGAAAGCCAGCCTGCCGTTCGTAGCCTCGACGAAGAATCTATCCTTAGCAAGATGGCGCTTGTGATCCACGGCCACGTGAGCAATGCGGCGCTCGTTCTTCTGGGCAAACCGGAATCGAGTGTCTTTCTGGGTGGCATTGAGCCGCGCATCACTTGGACGCTCTACGCGAGCGACGGCTCCACTATGGCCTATGAACACTTTGAGCCGCCCTTCATTCTGCAGGTCGATCGTATCCTGGGAAAGATAAGAAACGAAAAGTATCGCTTCTTCGACCGCGAAGAGACGCTATTTCCCACCGAAGCGCATCGCTACAGTCCCGAAGTCATTCGAGAACTTCTCCACAACGCTATTGCGCATCAAGATTTCAGGATGTCAGGAAAGATCAATGTCCTTGAGTATGAGGACAAGCTTATATTCAAGAACGAGGGTGCCTTTATCCCCGAGACGATAGAGAACGCGCTCGCGAGCGGCTACAAGCCGCCCTACTACCGTAACCCCCTGCTTTCAAGCGCTATGAACAAAACAGGCATGATGGACCGCAACGCCATAGGCATTCGCAACGTCTTCGACATTCAGCGCAACCGCCTATTACCAATGCCCACCTACGATCTATCTGAGATTGGGCGCGTTGCCGTAACGCTGTACGGTACGGTTCTCAACGAGGACTATTCTCGACTTCTCGCAAGCAATCGAAATCTTGATTTGGTGACAGTGCTGCTGTTGGACCTCGTTCAGAAGGGACTACCCGTCACAAAGGAACAGTCACGTCTGCTTCACGAACAAGGCCTCGTTAGGGGCCGTTACCCCAAACTGACGGTCTCAGCCGAGGTGGCAGCAGCCACCGGTGCCCACAGCGAGTATGTGCGAAACAAGGGCGTAGACAATAGCGTCTTCAAGGAGTTGATCTTGGAGCTCCTGCGCGTGCGCCCATGTTCAAGAGCGGAGATTATCGCAGGGCTGGATCATGCCTTGCCGGCAGACCTTACGGCAAAGCAAAAAGGCGACCATGTAAGCTATCTGCTCCAAAGCCTACGGAAAGCTGGCCGCATCACCAACGCTGGAAGCACTTCGGCAGCTGAGTGGCACATAGTCGAGTGATATGGCTCGCGATTTCGATTCTGCCAAACAGGCACATTCCAAGCCAAGTTCGCAACTAGCCCAGAATGTGCCTGACTACCAGTCGTGATAGGACGCATCCTCCGTCGCCTGGCATCGCGCAGCGTCAGGCAACAGCGCATATGGTTGATCCAACTGAAGTCGACATCCAATCGGGCATTGCAACCTTGCGAGACGGCAGTCTCATACAACAAAAATAGTTCCCTGCCACTCCATGCACGAGCGGCAGGGAGCGCTCATGGCGGATCATTTCTCAAGCTCCACCTTCCTCAACCGTAAAAACGTCCAATGTCTTAGAGGCCGTTTTTACATTTGTTGGCTTCTATTTCTTTAATTAAAAATCATCCTTTACCTGCTGATTCGTGATATTTTGCTTGTCTACATATAGGTGTAGACCTATACTAATTCCTATTATGGCTAAGCTATGTCCTTGGGAGGTGCCATGCCGTCAGAAGCTCAGAAGCGAGCCGATCGTAAGTACAAGCACGACAAGACCCAGCAGTTCTGTCTGCGGTTCTATCCCGCCGAAGAGGAGATTTGGTCATTCCTCTCCGCACAGGAAAACAAGCAGGGATTTCTTAAAGATTTGATTAGCCGCGAGATGGGCGTCGCATCGGGCGGCCCCGCACGCGTTGATACCAACACCAAGGTTGGAAGGACGGAATCGTAATGTCGCAAGTGAGCAAGACTTCGGTCATCCAGCCGGAGACTATACTGGACTTCATCGACGGCGTGACGCAGCGCAGGGACACCCCCGAGGAGCGAGTGCGCCAGGAAATCCTAAAGTCCCTCGTGCGTGAGTACGGTTACAAGAAGGAGCAGATCGGGGTCGAGGAGTCGATCAAGTTCGGCAGCAACCGAAAAGCGGTCGACGTCGCCATCTGGGAGCCGGGAAAAGCGCACACCCAGGAAAACATCCACATCATCGTCGAGTGCAAAGACCCCAAGACCAAGGCCAAAGGCAAAAAAGACGGCGTAGATCAAATGCACTCCTATGCGTCTGCCTGCATGAACTCGACCTATGGCATGTGGACCAACGGCGACGAGTTGCTTACCTTCCGTTACGTGGTGGACGATGCCGGCAAGCGCGGCCCCGAGGCCGTGCCCGATCTGCCACATGCTGGTGGCGAGGTACCCGACGACGCGCCGCGCTTCGACCAGTTGCGCCCCGCCGCCAGTGACTCGCTGCTGTACTCGTTCCGCCGCTGTCACAACTACATCGCCGGAAACCAAGGCATCCAAAAGGCCGAGGCATTCCTTGAACTGCTCAAGATCATCTTCTGCAAAATCCAGGATGAGCGCGACTCCGAGACGCCAACGTTCTACATCACGCCAACCGAGCGCCAGGGCGCCGCGGGTAAGAAGAAGTGCCGCAAGCGCATCGAGGCACTCTTTGGAAACGTCAAGCAGTCGTACGAGACCATCTTCAAGGCCGACGAGCGCATCGCATTAACCGACGATGTGCTCGCCTACATCGTGGCGCAGCTGCAAATGTATTCCCTGCTCGAGAGCGACGTGGACGTTAAGGGCCACGCGTACGAGACAATCGTGGGCTCCAACCTGCGTGGTGACAAGGGCCAGTTCTTCACGCCGCGCAACATGTGCCACATGATGGTGCGGATGGTCGACCCGTCCGAAAACGACGTCATCCTCGACCCCGCCATGGGCACCTGCGGCTTTTTGGTCACGGCCATGAATTACGTGCTTGAGAAGATCAGAGACTCCGTCGAGGTGAGCGGGCGCAGCAAAGCAGCCAAGCAAGAGGCTCTGATCGCGCGCAAGCGCGAGTTCCTGTCCAAGCATATCGTGGGCATCGACTTTGATCCCATCCTAGTGCGTGCCTCCAAGATGAATATGGTTATGAACAACGACGGCACCGGACAGCTGTTCCACGCCAACTCGCTCGAGCCGTTCTCGGGCTTTGAACCCAAACTGCAAAAGGCGCTGCGCCTGGACGCCGCCGACGTTGCGGCAAATAAGGCGCTGCAGCCGGGGCACGGCGTTACGGCGATTATGACCAACCCACCTTTTGGCTCCAAGATTCCTATCGAAGACCCGGCGATTCTGGAATCCTTCGACCTTGGACACACCTGGTCGTGGTCCGAGGAAGATGCCGAGTGGAGCATGGAACCCAAGCTCTTCTCATCTCAGCCGCCCGAGATCCTCTTCATCGAGCGGTGTATCCGCCTGCTTGAGCCCGGCGTGGGTGTGGCGGCGCTCGTCATTCCCAACGGCATCCTGGGCAACCCGGGTCTGGGCTACGTGCGCCAGTGGATTTTGCGCCATGCGCAGATCCTGGGTTCGGTAGACATGCACCCGGATGCGTTCCAACCCAACGTGGGCGTGCAGACATCCGTCCTTGTGCTGAGACGCTGGGACAGTGAGGAAGAGGCATACTGCAAGGACGGTACCTTCCAGGATTACAAGATATTTATGGCCATCTGTGACCACGTAGGGCACGACAAGCGTGGTCAGACCACCTATGTACGCGACGATGACGGCTACCCCATTGTGCAGGAGCAGACCACCGCGGTGACGGGCAACGTGGGCTCCGAAGAGGAGAGCAGCCACACCTCGAAGGAGCGCGTGGTGGACGACGAGACGATGGCGATCGCCGGCGCCTTCTTTGAATGGAGGCGAGACCAATGACGATCGCGCCTTTGGTGAAGAGCGTCCGACTTTCCACCGTGCTGGGCGGCGACGTGAGGCTCGAGGCGTCAACCTACCTGCGCGACGGGTACGGCTTCGTACGCCTTGCCAACCAGTGCGACAACCACAAGAGGCTCGGTGACCTTACCGACATTTGGCAGCCGAGCAGACTGACGGGGTATACCGTGCCGGAAGGCAAAGGGCTACCCTTCTTTACCGCCGGCCAGGTGTTCGAGGACTTTCCCCGAGTGAGGAAGTGGCTCGCCGCGCCTTTCGTGCCCCAGGCTGATTCTAGATTCGTCAATCAGGATTGGCTGCTGCTTTCGCGCTCGGGCGTGGTGGGCAACGTTACCGCCGTGTACCCGCATCACCTGAACAAGGTCATCACGGACGACCTGTTGCGCATCGAGCCGAAGGACCAAGACGAGTACGGCTGGCTCTACGCGTATATGAAGACGGACTTCTTCAAGCAGATCGCACGAGCGTCTCAGTACGGTCACATGATCAAGCACATCGAGGTGGCCCACGCCAACGAGTTTCCGGTCATCATGCCCGATGCGGCCACGCGCAAAGCCATCGGCGACAAAGCTGCCGAGGCTGTGCGCCTGCGCGGCGAGGCCTGGAAGCTGCGGGACGGGGCGTTTAAGCTGTTGGAGAAGGAGGTCGGTATTGCTTGTGAGGCAGAAAGTCCTGCAGGAACATGCGTGGTGAGTTTATCCAAAGTTATTGACAACAGATCGCGCCTTGATGCTGACAGTTATGCCGGCTCTATAAGCGCCGTAGACTCATTGGTTGACGTAATGGAGTATGCGCCACTTGCTGAACTTGTAGAGGACGTCGAAGAGCTTCCTCGCTTCAAGCGGTTTTATGGCGATTCCAACGTTCCCTTTGTGGGTGTGTCCGAGGTCTTTGACGTTAACACTCAACCGACAAAATTTGTTTACGCCAAGCTCATTAAAAACTGGGAGCGTTACATCCTAAAGCCGGGAACTCTCGTCATGGCATGTTCTGGTCAAAAGTACGGCATCCTAGGACGAGCTCTTTTGCTCACGGAGAATCATGAGGGAATGTTTGGCAGCAACCATCTGCTGAGAATCTATCCCGACGTTACAAAGATTCGAACTGGCTACCTGCTTGCTTTTCTGAACAGTCCCACCGTTGGCAGGCCGTCGGTCGTTCGTTGCGCATACGGAACCTCGGTGCCTCAACTTAGCCCTATCGATATCAAAAAAATTCGCGTTCCCCGTCTTGGCGCGGACGTCGAATCTGCCATCGCCGACCTTATGGACAGGAGCGTGAGCACCTCGGCCAAGGCTGACCAACTTGAGAACGAGGCTACCAAGCTGGCACAGGAGCAGGTCGATATCGCCATCGAGAAGGTTGTCTCCAACACCTAGTGAGGCGACCTTTTAACCGCCGTTAAGCCTATAGCCTCAACACAAACAAAATGCAACGCGTATCGTAGTAAGTTGGTTAACGGCATAGTGTGAGAATTCACACTTGGACATTTGATTGACGCTCGCACCCTGTCGGGTTCGAGTCCCAGCACTTTATTGAAAAAAGCACGGCACCGTGATGGTGCCGTGCTTGTGCTCTTAACTGGAGCGGGCAACGGGACTCGAACCCGCGAGTGTCAGCTTGGGAAGCTGATGCCTTACCACTTGGCGATGCCCGCTTGTGTGTTGGCTAGTATAACGCGGTTGTCTTGTTCGATACAAGGGTGGTGATGCTTGTTTTAACTGTGGAGATTCGTTTGAAAATCGCGTCAATTGTGGAGATGAGGACCTTTGACTTCCTGTTCTCCCTATCTTCTACCTGCGCTTTTGCTTGATTGTTGTATTTGAGCTCAATTTGTCAGGAATTGGGCAAGCTTTTGGTCAGGCTCCGGTACTTACCCGCATGAACCTCGGGGGTAGCCTCATCCTACGCGTCGCAGCCTCCCCGTGCGGCGCACGAGGGATAAGGAGCAGCCATGTCCAACGCACCCACGCACTCTGTCCACAGCGCAATCGCAACAGGTCCGCTGCTCCTGCTCCTCTTCCTGCTTTTCGGCTGCCTGGCACCGGGAGCCGCATTTGCCGTCGATGGCTACGACCAGCTCGGCTTCCGCACTATCAGCGATAATTGTGGGCCCTTCTTTATCGGCAAGTATGAAGCTCAAGACGCCTCGATTGCCTACTGCATGAACCAGGAGCGTCCCGGCCCCACCAAGCCGGGCGGCCCATGGCTCAACTTTGATCAAGGCTGGGTGTGGCTCGACGACGAGTTCGCAGCAATCGTTTGTCACGGATATCCTACCGCCACGTCGTTTGGCGGTTACCATCTTTCACCCGATCGCGCCCGCGCCGCCACCCAGCTTGCCGTATGGATGCTCAACGGCACTACCCATGTCGACGGCATCTACTCCTACACGACCGCTCAGGGCAAAACCAAGAGCGGGCACTTTACCGCCGACGATGAAGTCGTGGCGGCTGCGCGGTGGCTCCACGACAGCGCAAAATCAGGAAGCATCAAAGCCGCTCCGCACCGCGCGCGACGCTATCTAGGAACCGTATCGGGCGGCAGCAGACGTCAAGACATGCTCTATGTACTGCCGGCGGTCTCTGTTTCCTTCCAAAAGCAGTCTGCGAACACTGTTATTACCAGCGGAAACAATACCTATCAGTTTACCGGGGCAACATTCGATGTTTTTGAGAGCGCCAGCGGCGCGCGTGTCGGCACCATCCAGATGGACGGCAACGGTCAAGCGCAGGCAGCACTTCTGCCCAACACGGCATACTACCTAGTTGAAACGAAGGCGCCGGCCGGCTATGTCCCCCGCCCCGATCGCGTTGCCTTTACCACGGGGAATGACGGCGGGCAGGTCGCCATCGATGAACAACCCGGCGCCATCACCCTGCATGTCGTAAAACTCGATGCCGCGACGAATGCCGGCCCCCAGGTGGGATCTTCACTCGCAGGAGCAGAGTTCACGTGTGTGTCGCAATCAACCCCTGGATGGTCGCAAATTCTCACGACTGACGAAAGCGGTCGGGCCACCCTCACCGATGTCCCCCTGGGAACTTTTACCATCTATGAGTCAAAAGCCCCCGAGGGCTACCTGCCATCCAACGACAGCTGGACCTATACCGTTGGAGCCGACCAGCTCGGCGATTCAGGCGTGGTCGAGATCGAATCTCGCGTTTCCGATATCCCCATTGCGTTTAACCTTGAGATTTCCAAATTCAAGGATTACGGCAATAGCGATCAATCCGGCCTGGAGCAGCCGGCAGGAGATGTTGTCTTTGAGGTTGTCAGTAACAGCTCTCAGCAGGTTGTTGGCACACTGACTACAAACATCTATGGCTTTGCCTCCACCAAAGACCAGCCCGAAGCATGGTTCGGCACAGGCAAGCGACCAGCCGGTGTCCACGGAGCCGTCCCATACGACCGCGCCGGCTACACGGTTCGTGAGGTTCCGGAAACCGTCCCCGAGGGTTTTAAACGTGCGGGGAAATGGACCGTCGAGGCCAATCAGATTTCCGACGGCGCCGAGCTTCAATATATCGTGGACAACCACGCTCTGTCGACGCATCTCCAGATTGTAAAACGCGATGCCCAAACAGGCGCCTCTGTTCCCCTAGCCGGATTCACCTTCCAACTCCTCGACAGCAATCACAAACCTGTCTCACAAACTTGCTGGCATCCAGCACATAACGTAATGGACACCTTTACGACTGACGCGACCGGGACCGTCACACTGCCCGAATCGCTCGTGCCGGGCACCTATTATGTACGCGAAACCTCGGCCAAAGAGCCCTATCTTGTCGGCAAAGAGATCGAGGTAAACATACCCGCCGACATGAACCTAACGCCCGTTGCAATCGCCTCGTATTATGACCACGCCGCGACCGGAAACATCAGGATCGTTAAAACCGATGTCGTAGACGGCAGCAGCCTCGCGGGCGCCATCTTTGAGATCCGTGCCTCGGGTGATATCGTGCGCCCCGACGGTAGCATTGCCGCGCTCGACGGTGAGACTGTCGCTACCGTCACAACGGATGAAATTGGAGAAGCACGCGCGGACGACCTCCCGCTGGGATCTGGCACCGCACGCTACGAGGTTGTCGAGACTCAAGCGCCGGCAGGCTTCTTACTCGACCGGACGCCCCATATCGTAGACCTCGCTTATGCCGACCAGAAAACACCCGTTGTAGAAGCACGGCTTAACGTATCCGACAATTACACCAAGGTTGATATCTCCAAGGTCGATGCAAGCGGAGAGCAGGAAGTGAAAGGCGCACAACTCACCTTATATGGTCCCGATAAAACCGAAATAGACTCCTGGACCTCATCCGACAAGCCGCACCGCGTCGAACATCTTGCACCCGGCACCTACTCGTTGCGCGAAATGATGTCTCCGCGGACCTATGACCTTGCCGAGGAGATAACGTTTGAAATAAAGGATACGGGAGAAGTCCAATCCGTCGCGATGAAGGATGCGCCCATCGAGATCAAAGGACAGGTCGACAAGCGTCAGGAGCTTGTCCAACCTATCGGGAAGGGTCTGCTGGCCAACGGCGATGGTAAAAATCGCGCCGCAACGCAAACCAATACGGACGGTCTTTTCTCCTATACCATCGACGCTCGAAACGATTCAGCTACCTGGGTTGATGAGTTCACAATTACCGATGATCTTGAGTGTGCCGAGGACGATACGGCGAGATTCGTCTCAATCGAAACCCCCGTCGCCATCGGCGACCTCAACGGTCTGTGCAACGTGTGGTATCGCACGACGCCGTTGGACTCGACAGACGTCGATGAGCCGGCAAACGCGACGCTTGACGATGGGCACGAAAATCCTTGGCTTGAGTCCGACGAAGTAAAAGAGAGTCTGGGTGAAGATTGCCGCCTCGTCGATTACGACGGCTGGCACCTCTGGAAGGCGGATGTCTCGACCACGGAATCCGCCACACTCGAGGCGAAAGAACTCGACCTTGCATCCAATACCGTCGTGACGGGCATTCGCATTGAATACGGTGCGGTAGCCGCCGACTTTACGACTCGAAGCGATACGGATTCTTGGACCCGCGATGATCTCAAAGATGAGCACGACGACCTTGACGATGCCAAAGCAATCCTTGGCACAGATGCTCGGGGCGCAGTCGTGCACATGCAGGCAACGTCGGCTTACACACCCCAAACTGCACTCACCAACAGCGCACGCGTCGATCTTTGCCGCAACGGCGGCGGCGATAAACTTGAGTCACATGACGAGGACAGTGTCATTCAACGCTGTACCCTACCGCAGGACCTACCGGCAACAGGATCAGCTCCCATCGCCGCTTGCATCACCGCGCTCCTGACCTCGGGTGCCGCAGCCCTATGGTTCGCTCGCCTTAGGTCAATCCCAAAGAAGCGCTAGCGCGATGAAAAAGCGGGGGAGCCAGTCCCCCGGCTCGCCCGCTTTCAATCATTTAAATCGCCGCATCTACTCTGCAGACGAAGATCCACCATCAACGATTGCTTGCTCGGACTCAGGAATCCCATCGGCACCCGTGCTCTGTTCTTGCTCCACCTCTTCGCTGATTGCGGAGGCGGGGGTCGAGCCCTTCGCACCCACGATGTAGGCAGCCCCAAATCCTAACGCAATGGCAATCAAGGTCAAAATCACGTAGACAGGCCAATGGCGCTTAATATACGAAAACACGTTGACTCCTTAGAGCTCCGTCTACGAACGGCGGATAACCTCGGTCACGACCTCGGATACCGTGGCAATGTTCGTCGGGTTGACATTGTGGGGCAGGTCGTCCTCGGTACGAGCACAAGCCAGGCGCGTGCCGTCCACGCCGGCGATGGTGAGGGCTCGGCGGCTCGCCTCGAGCGCGGCATAGGCATCGGTCTTGGCATAGGGCATCTCGAGCGCGCCACAATCGACATGGAACGACTTGCACACCTTGCTGACCAGGTTCATGATGCGGCGATCGCCCTTGAGCAGCTGCTGTTCGCCCTCAACCGTCACCACCGAAAGCCTACCGGCGCCGACGGATTCAAGATTGATGAAGAATACGCCGCGGAGCTTATCGCGATGCGAAGCCAAGAAGGCCTTCATACCGGCGCCATCACAATCCGAGGCGCCCGTTGCCACAAACCAGATATCGTGACCGAGCAGCTCATCGTCACCCATAGAGGCGACAGCCGAGAGCATATCTTCGGAAGAAGCGCCGTCGGAAGACGTAGCGCCGCCCTTCCAGCCATCGTTATCGTCCTCGAAATTATCCCACGAACCGATGCCGCGACCGGACTTCTTGGCATCGTAATCGTCTTCGACGCCCAGCCAGTCACTCATGCTGTCCTGTTCGTTTTTCTTTTTACGACCGAACAGGCCGCCCAGGCCGCGCTTGCGAGACTTGGGTGCCGCAGGGGCGGGAGCCGAAATGGTCTCGATCGGCTGTGCGCCCGACGCAACGGGCATAGGAGGCGCAACGGGTGCCGATGTGGGTTCGGGACCCTGGGCGGTAGCAAAGGGGTCGTTGACCTGTGCGGAGGGATCGGGAAGGTCGAACAGCGACGTGCGAGACGCAACGTTTGTCTGCTTCATCGACGGCAGCGACGGATCGGGGACCGAAGCCAGCGGAGACGAGGAGGGTGCAGGCGACGGTGCCGACGCCGGATCGGGAACATTCATCTGCGGACGCGGCGATGCTTGGGAGGAAATCTGGGCCATAAGGGAATCGACCGTTTCGTCCTGGGTGGGAGCGACATTGGCAACCGTGGCACCGGAACCACTCGGGGTCGGCATGGTGAAAATCTGCGTGGAGTAAGGCCTCGACTCATCCGTCTCGGGAGTCTCGGAAACCGCAGGCACTTCCTCCTGCTCGACCTCGGTTGAATCACCTTGATCGGCTGCCGCGTATTGCTCTTCGTCAGAGTTGGCCTCGACGGACTCGTCCTTGGCAGCATCCTGAATTTCGGCAGCATCAATGGGCTCGTCATCGTCTACCGCGTCGCCCTGCTCATCGGAAACAGGAAGGGGCTCGGCAATCGCGGTGCCTTGCTTTTCAAACGTTATCGTAGAATCGAACTGCGCGGCATCAAACGACATGGTGCTATCGACATGTTGCTGAGCCTCGAAAGACGTCGTCGCCTCAGCAACATCCGCGGACGCCGGTTGCTGGGACTCAAAGGACGTCGTAGCTTCGGCAGCGTCGACGGGCACGGACTGCATAGCCTCGTTCTGCTCGAACTCTTGCGCCGCGCGCTCACGTGCCGCCTCGGCTGCCTGCTGCTGAGCGATAGCCTCCTGCTCGGCAGCCTCGCGTGCGGCAGCGCGCTTCTCCTCGAAATCGTCGACAAATTTCTTGCCCTTTGCAAGCGCACCCTTAAAGAAGTTGGAAGCACTGGTGCCAATCGAAGAGAACGCGGATGCAATATCGGCATGGGGCGTTGCCGCGGGAATCTCGGCCGAGAAATCAGTATCGCTCTCGTAAGACACGCGCCTCGGCTGTTCAACGTAATCGTCGTCAGACTCGTCCGCAACGTCTTGCGCCGGCGCGGCGGGGGCCAAAATGTCCAGTCCTGCCGCGGGGTCGATCGCGGACACCGCCTCAAGCTCGGCAACGGCAGCGGTAACCGCGGCAGACTCATCATCCACGGTGACGGCGGGCGCAGGTGCAGTCACGACGGGGGCAGGCTCGGGCTCAAACGTCGGCTCCTCGCCCTCCTCGTAATCGAGCGTGCAGGACTCGGGAAGCATCCCGAGCGCACGGATGGCATCCGAACCAAAGCGGATGTTGCCGGCGGCATTGCGATAGAGCTTGGGCTCGGGCTCGGCCACGACAGGCTCCTCCGCCGGCTCGGCAGCGGAAACCTCGTCATTGAACTCTTCGGCCTGGACAGCCTGATTCTGATCCTCGGGCACAATGGCGCCAATCAGCGTCTCGTCGGCAGACGCACCCTCAAAGCCCTCGATCTGCTCGTCGAAATCCTCACCCTGTTCGGGCTCGGTCTGAGCGTCGGGAGCAATCGGCTGACCGAACTCGTCCTCGGCGTAGGTAGGCTCTTCATACTCGATGGTGTTGCCGTAGTCGTTTTGCTGTTGGGCCGCGGCATACTCCGCTGCTGCGCGCGCCATCTCCTCGGCACGACGCTTCTGCTCCCCAAAATAGGTATCGAACGGAACATCGTCGGGAAACTCGTTTTCGCCCTGGAAGGGAGCAACGTTGTCCATAACGCCGAGCATAGCGGCGACAGAAGACTTGTTGCACACTGCCCCGGACGTATAGGGAAGCACAAAACGGTTAGAAATGATGTTTGCCGCGTTGGCGAGCGCAACGAGGGAAGCGAGGATCGCGACAATCCACAGCAGAACCTTGAGCGCGCCGGGGAGCGGCAGGATACGCAAGATGGCAACGGCAGCAGGGGCAACCGTGGCAACGGGCAACAGCTTGGCGATGAGCGCACGATACGAAGCATAGGGCTCGCGGGCGAGCAGCTCAGCACGGGGAGAGTCGTAGTGTGCGACAACGACCACCGGGCGGTTGCGCGGAGACGCGAGCGGGCCCGAGGCCTTGTGGTAGGCGATGACATTTTGGCTCACGCCCGTCTTGCCCAGGCGCGAAACCACGGGATGGCCCGTGCGCTCGAGCACGTAAAGAACGGCACCGACAATGGCCAGCAAGGTGCCGACCAAGCCGATGCCGCCGCCGATGCCCATCAGCAGGGCGCCGGCAAACGCAAGAATACCGGTAACGGCAAATGCCAACCTGCTGGGCGCCGGGGCATTGAACTCCTGAACCTCGGGATCAAAGCCGTGGTTGCGGAAGATCTGAGCGATATCCTCGGCAGCCAAGCGCTCTTCTTCGCTGCATGCCGGCGTGATGCCGGTGTTCTGCAGCAGGTGGTTAATATAGTTCTGGGTGTTCGCCATGTGCGCTCCACATCCATAATCCGACAAATAGGCCCAATGCATGCACATTAGAACCGTACATAGTCGAAAGTATACCCCGAGCGAGCGCAAACGACCGAATTCGGGCCATCTTAACGCCCCGAGCGGACAAGGATATAGCCTAATCTCCATATCGGACTAAAATCATGGCAGCAAACCACCTTCTCATGCGAGGACTCTATGACGGCAAGCGACGCGACCGCGACAATTAAAAAGGGGAATTCGGAGCCCAGTTTCGATAAAACGGCTCAGCGCATCCTCAATCTTTTCTTTGTGCTCAACAGCTCCCCCGAACCGCTGACGACCGAGCAGATCGTCTTGGATTCTGACCTGGGATATGGCTCGGGCAATATCGACTCGGATAAGCGCAAGTTTCGGCGCGATCGTGACAAACTGCTCGAACGCGGCATCTTAATCAAGGAGGTTCGCCCCGCCGGCGCGCAGGAGACCGAGGAAAGCTCATGGACAATCGACCGCGAGCACACGTTTGCGGCAGGCGGCCTCATCACCGCAGACGACGCCGACATCCTGCTCGATGCCATCGACCAGACACTCGCGGCAGGCTCATCTGCCTTTGCCGCGCCGCTTGCCGACATTCGCTCCAAGATTGCCTACCTCACCGGCCTGTCGACGACAGGAGAGGCACCGATCCGCCGCTCTCCCGCCGTCGATGCGGTATGGAGCGCCTTTGCCGAGCGTTGCGCGCTGCGCTTTTTGTACCAAAACGGACGCGGTGAACAACGCGAGCGGACCGTTTGCGTCTACGGCATGTTCGAGCGCGAGGGTACGGCATACTTCTGCGGCCTCGACAATGCCACCGGCAATATCAGAACATTCCGCTGCGACCGCATCATTCGCGCCTGGAGACCTTCGAAAGCCTACGCCATTCCTGCGGATTTCAACCTCAACGATTACTTATTCTTTGAGTTCGATTTTGCCGACCGCCCACCAGTTGCGGCTACGTTCTCGTTCGCGCGTGAAGCGCAGGCCGATATGATCAACGGTCTCACACGCGGACGAGGCGAACTCATGCGCACCGAAGCAGGTTGGACCTGGACCGTTGACGTGCGCGACTTTGAAGCCGCAGCCTCGTTTTGCATGGCCCATGCCATGGATGGCATGAGGCCCGTCGCTCCCGATTCTCTCAAGCAGGCGTGGAATCACCTCATCGAAAGGACGGTGCACGAGGATGCCCGTGCGTAAACTCACCAGCGAGCAAAGGCTCTCGCGCGCCATCGACATCATGGAGGCCCTCTACGCTGCCGGCGAGAACGGCATGACACGAGACGAGCTTTGCAGCCGCTTTGATATCACGGGGGCATCGCTCGACGAGATTCTCGAGATCGTCTCAACACTTGCGGACCGAGAATCGGGCGCACGTATTATCTGCGAACGCTGCGGCGAGTGCGTGGTCCTAACCGGTGATGCGGGACGCGTGCTACCGCTGCGCCTGAGTGCCGCCGAGGGCGCTGTGCTCAACCATGAACTTGAGTCATTGGGGATCGAACCCCAAGCGGCGGCTCGAATACGGCGCGCCCTTCTTCCCAAAGAGCTCGGATACAACCAGCGCGTCTTTGACACCGTCGCCCACGGATCGCACTGGCAGCAGCTGAGCTGCGCCATTCGGGACGGCGTTCGCTGCCGCATCTCGTATCGCTCGATGGATGACACGCAGGCGCGCGAGCGTTTGGTCGACCCCTTGCGCATCACAACAAACGGCGACCAAACGTATCTGATTGCCTGGGATGTCGCGGTCGACGAGCAGCGTACCTATCGTATGGATAAAATCGAGGGCCTGGTCTTGACCGACGACTCCGTCGTGCGCCACGCACCGGAGCCCGCGACCCTCCACGACTCACTCGCCCAGGCGGAGCTGAGCGCGAAGCTTCTCATGCCGCGCGCCTTGGCAGAGCGCCTAGACTGGCCCGGCATCATGTCGATTGAACCCAATGGGGCGGACAGCTCAACAGTGAACGTGCGCTACGGCTCCGAGCGCTGGCTGTTAAGCCAGGTAATCGCAGCGGGCGGGGCCATCCGCATCTTGGATGACCCCGCCCTGTCAGAGCGTCTGTGCGATATGGCAAAATCCCTCGCCTGTCCGCTTTAGCGGCGCCGCTCGTGGCGTGCGCGCCACAGCTGTAGATAGTGCCCGATTTGTGCCGATTCGATGCGCTGATAGGAGCTCGTGGGCAGCGACGTTAAGAATTTCTTGCCGTAGCCCTTCGTCACCAGGCGCGGGTCGGCCAAGATGAGTACGCCGCAATCGGTCGATGAGCGAATGAGGCGACCGGCTGCCTGCTTGACCTCGAGCACGGCCTCGGGCAGCGAATAGCGCGCCCAGGCGCGGTCTTCGCGCAGATTGCGCTCGCATGAAAGCGGATCTGTGGGGCTCGAGAACGGCAGCTTGGGGATGATGACACAGCGCAGCGTCTCGCCGCTGGCGTCAAACCCTTCCCAAAAGGCCTTAAGCGCAAAGAGCGACGAGGTCGGTTCGTTGATAAAACGATCGCGCAGACGGCGAGGAGACGAGTTGCGCTGCTGGCAGTTGAGTTCCAGACCCGCACGAGCCATCTTGGGCTCGACACGAGCGTACAGTTCCTCCATGTCACGCCTGTTGGTGAACAGTGTGAGCACCGAGCCGCCCATAGCAAGGTGAGCGTCGACCAGCACACGCTCGAGCGCCGAAAGATAGCTCTCACGATCGCGCGGATCGGGAATATCCCCAGCCACGACCACGGCCATATTCGAATCGAAGTCGTAGCTCGAATCCAAGTGCAGCGACGATGACGTCGAGGCACCGATGCGATCGAGGCCGACGGCGTGGTTAAAGTGCTCAAAGCTCTTGGAAACCGTCATGGTCGCCGATGCAAAGATAGCCGTGTGGACCTCGGGCAGCCACTCGGTTGCCAAGGCCTCGCCAATGTCGATGCGCTCTGCGGTCATTGACTCTCCGCCGGCACGCAGCCTGCGATTGACCTGCAGCGAGTACACGTAGTGTTCATCGGTACCGTCAATGATGAGTTTGAGGTTCTCGACCAGCTCGTGTAGGCGGCGCGAGATATCACCCAGGCCGACAACAACCTCGGGCTTGTCGGCGGCAACGGCTTGCACCAGCGCGTCGACGCTCTTGTCAGCTTGTTCCAATGCATCGATGGCAGCGTAGGCCGACTGTAAGAAATCATGCCAGTCGTCAGATTCGCGCAGTTCGGGGCCAATCCATAGGTTCGCATTGTCATAGCCGCCGCGGGCACGGCGGCCAAGCTCGCGAACGCCGTCAAACACATCGGCAATCGCCATGCTCGCACGTACAACCGTCGACGTCGCCTTGGCGGTAAGACCCAGGTAAAGCGTAGAGCCCTCCGAGGTTGCCAAATCGCGGGAAACCTGGCTCAGCGCACCGGTGCTCGAGCCGCCCAGGCGCTCAAACAGAACGCGCGATTCATCCGCCGACACCACGCGCGCCCATTGACGGCGTGCCTCGCGCTCGATGGAGTGGGCCTCATCGATCACCCAGTGACGAATCGGAGGCAAGATTCTGCCCTCGGCCGCAACATTGCGGAACAACAGGGAATGGTTGGTGACCACCACATCGGCATGCGCCGCGCGACGGCGGGCGCCGTGGACCAGGCATTTATCGGGGAAAAACGGGCAGAGGCGACGGGCACACTCGCGCGAGGCCGTTGTGAAGTCGGGACGGTTGACGCTGCGCCAGCGAATGCCAAGCGAGTCGAGGTCGCCATCGGCCGACTGACACACGTACGCCATGATGACCGCGACTGCCGTAAGCGTGTCGGCAGGATCACGCTTAGTCGTAATTTCGACTTGGCCGCGGCTCATGCGCTCAAGCTTACGCAAGCATGGATAGTGGTCATAGCCCTTGAGGGCGCAAAACGATAGGCCTCCGTCCAGCTGCTCGGCAAGTTTGGGCAGCTCATGATACATGAGCTGGTCGGCAAGATTATTCGATTTAGTCGCGATACCAACCGTGATATTGTTGCGGCGCGCGGCCTCGGCAAAAGGCACCAGATAGGCCATCGATTTGCCGACGCCTGTCCCCGCCTCAATCACGCGATGCGTTCCCGTAACGAGTGCGTCACGGACCTCGAGCGCCATCGCGATCTGCTCATCGCGCGGCTCATACGTGGGATACATGCGATTAACCAGGCCGCCCGGGGCATAGTCCGCCTCGATTTCCTCGCGGCTCGGCATCTTAAGGACCGGCAGCTCGTCCGCATCGACGCGATCATCGGCCCGATCGGCCTTGAGCACGTCGGCGCGGGCGGCGCTGAGAGAGAAGATGGAACCGGGGTTCTGTCCCGCCAAGAACGAGAAGATGGGACGATAGGACCAGGGCACGTCGGGGTGCATGTCGGCCAGGCGCGCCATTAAGCCCTGAGGCAAGTCGGTGAGCGCCACGAGCAGCACGCGCCACACACCACACAGGGCGTCGACATCGGCGTTGGCGCGGTGCGACACCGAGTCGCAGCCAAACAGGTCGGCCATGAAAGACAGCTTATGCGAGGCCAGGCGCGGAAGCGCGATGCGCGACAGTGCCAGCGAATCGATCCAGATGTCGCTGACGTTGACACCGCCCTTGACCGACTCGATAAACGAACGGTCGAAGGTGGCATTATGCGCAATCACCGGGCAGCCGCCGACAAAATCGGCGAGAGCGGCCACGGCCTCGACGGCCGATGGGGCATCCACCACATCGGCGTTTGTAATGCTCGTGAGTTCGGTAATCTCGGCGGGAATCAGCCGCTTGGGATGCACGAAGGTATCGAACCGATCGACAACCTCGCGGCCCGAAAGGCGGGCCGCTGATATCTCGATAAGCTCGTTGTCCTGCACCGAAAGACCCGTGGTCTCGGTATCGAGGACGATAACATCTTCCTCGATGAGACCAAACGATTGGGTTTTGGCGCGCCCGGCAAGCGTGGCATAGGAATCGATGACAAACTGCGGCGTTCCCGACGAAACAGCGTCCTCGATTAGCATGCAACGACCGCTCGACGAAGTCCCATACGAATCAGACTGTCACACACCCGCGGGAACGTCATGTCATCGGTGTGGCGAATCTCATCCGGATACAGCGATGTATCGGTCATGCCGGGAATCGTGTTGGTCTCGAGGATGACGGGGCCATCCTCGCTCACGATAAAGTCGCTGCGCGAGATACCCAGGCAGCCGAGTGCCTTATGGGCAGCACAGGCGAGCTCCTGAGCACGAGCGTAGTTCTCGGGTGAAATCTGCGCCGGAATGCGATGGATGTCCGTAGGGTCGACATACTTCACGTCCAGATCGTAGAACTCGCAGTCCTCGGGCTTACGGATTTCAACAATCGGCAGGGCGCGCACGTCATCCTCGCCGTATACGCCGACGGTGATCTCGGTACCCTCGATGCACTTCTCGACCAGCACTTTGTCGCCGTACTCAAACGCCTTGGCGATTGCCGCGGGCAGCTCGGAGGGCTCATGGACCAGGGAAATGCCATAGCTGGAACCGTTTACGGCCGGCTTCACAAAGCAGCGCTCGCCACAAACCTCGACGATATGATCGATATCGACTTCATCGCCCGCCTCGAGCGCGAGGCCGGGGGCAATGGGAATGCCCGCCTTGGCGTACAGGAGCTTCGAGACCTCCTTGTCGGCACCGCAAGCGCTGGCAAGCACGCCCGAGGCCGTGTAGGGGATACCCAGGGTCTCCATGGCACCCTGCATGGCACCATCTTCACCGCCGGCACCGTGCATGGCAATAAACGCCACGTCGAAACCACCGGTCGCCATGGTTACCATAAAGTCATCGGCAGCCGTGTCGAGCAGCTCCACCGAAGTGTAGCCGGCTTCCTTCAGTGCCACCACGACGTTCTTTCCCGAATTGAGCGAGATCTCGCGCTCGGCGGAACGACCGCCCGCCAAGACCGCTACGTGCATGTTCTCTAGGCTTTTACCCGGCATGGGCAGACTCCTCCTCTATAATTTCTGCAGCTGATACCATATTGTAGCGATACCCTCTACGTTTCCCCAAAATCGAAAGGCTTCCATGAATCCCAGGACTAAATCTCAGGACATTCGCAACTTGAGCCAAAACGATATTCGCGAGCTTGTGGCCGAACTTGGCCAGCCCGCCTTCCGCGCGAAGCAGCTCATCGAATGGGTCTTTGAGAAGAACGTTTGTTCGTTTGACGATATGACCAACCTTCCCAAGGCTTTCCGCGAGCAGCTTAAAGAGGCTTTTGCCTTTGACACGCCGACTGAACTCACCAAGCAGGTTTCTAAAGATGGCTCTCGCAAGTATCTGCTCGAGTACCACGACGGCATTTCCGTCGAGACCGTCGGTATGCCCCGTCGTAACAAGCTTTCTGTCTGCGTTTCCACCCAGGCAGGCTGTGGCATGGGCTGCGCCTTTTGCGCTACTGGTCTCAGCGGCCTCAAGCGCTCTCTGACCGCTCAAGAGATCGTCGACCAGGTACTTCATGTATCCAGCGACTTTGGCGAGCGTGCCACGAGCGTTGTCTTCATGGGCCAGGGCGAGCCGTTTGCCAACTACGACGAGGTTCTCAAGGCACTGCGTATCCTCAACGACCCCGATGGCATCGGTATCGGCGCCCGTCATCTCACCGTCTCTACCAGCGGCGTTATTCCCGGTATTCGCAAATTTGCCGACATCCCCGAGCAGTTCACGCTTGCCGTTTCCCTGCATTCCGCCATCCAGTCGACGCGCAATAAGCTCATGCCCGGTGTTAAGAAGTACACGCTGCTCCGCCTTCACGAGGCGCTTCAGCTCTACACCGAAAAGACTGGCCGCCGCCCGACCTATGAATATGCCATGATCGAAGGCGTCAACGATACGAATCCCGAGATGCAGGCACTCTGCGACTTCTGCGAGGGAACGCTGTGCCACGTTAACCTGATTCAGCTTAACGACATCGAGGGCAGCCCGCTCAAGCCGTCGCCGATTCATAAGGTCGAGGATCTTCAGCGCCGCCTTGAGTCTCGTGGCATCGAGACCACGATCCGTAATTCTCGCGGCAATGATATTGATGCCGCCTGCGGTCAGCTGAAGCAACGTTTCAAGGTCCAGAAGAACGCATAGGGGAGCCTGTGCCCCATAACGTTTCATGTGAAACATCCAACAGCCCTGGTTGCAAATAATGCAACCAGGGCTGTTTCATTTATATTCATACTATTGGATTTGATTTCTTCAAGCGTAGTTTTATGGCCAAAATAAGGGGTCCTTGTCTCATGAATCAGACAAGGACCCTTTCAAAACAGGCAATTAATTGTTAGGTACCTAATAGCCAACATTTTCCCACTGATGGTTAACCCAGTCTTGGTTAATCTTGGGATTCTTAGTCACCTGAGCAGTGCGCATAGCGACATCTTCAGTCATGACATCCATTTTCTTCTTAGATGTATCGACGATATCCTGAGCGCCACGCAGCAGTCGACCGCGTAGTTCATCATCTGTCGCAATCTTATAACCAGCAAAAGCACCAGCGGCGACAGTGGTTGCCAATGCAATGACCGCAAGAACCTTACTCTTCATCCTGATCCTCCTGCCCAAATTGAATCATTTCGCCAAGGATACGGGAGAGCTCTTCTTCGTCTTTGAACTCGATTTCAATTTTGTTCTTGCCACGCGAGCTCTTCACACGCACATTCGTGTTGAAAACTTGACGAAGGACTCGAGCGGCCTTTTTGAATGACTGAGGTGTTGCTGGCCTCGGAGTCCTTGACGTCTCTCCGGCAGAAAACAACGGAGCAAGATTTTCTGTCGCTCTAACGGAAAGTCCTTCTGCAACAACCTTCTCAGCAAGTCGAATCCTGGCATCTTCATATGGAACTGCAAGAATAGCTCTCGCATGGCCCGCAGTAAGCTTACCCTCGAAAATCAACTGCTGTACGACTTCGGGAAGATCTAGCAAACGAAGTGAATTTGTAATTGCAGAACGAGACTTACTGACAGCCTTTGATAACGCCTCTTGTGTCATACCGCTGGCATCAATGAGCTGACGATAACCCTTCGCCTCTTCGACGGGATTCAAATCAGAACGCTGAAGATTCTCGATAAGAGCAAGAGCTAGCATCTCCTCATCATTAACTTCCTTAATGATGACAGGCAGGTCCTCAAGACCAGCAAGCTTTGAAGCCTGGTAACGGCGCTCACCAGCGATGATCTCATAGCCGTTTCCATGCTTGCGAACCAACAGCGGCTGCAAAACGCCATGTTCCCGAATCGACTCGCTCAACTCTCGAAGTTCAGTTTCGTTAAAGTGAATTCGCGGCTGATTAGGGTTGGGAACGATATCCTCAATAGGCAGTTTAGTTTCAGATGCGGCATTTGAAGCCGATGCAGCCGAACCACCGGTCTCATACTCGGCCTCTGAGACCAAAGCATTGAGTCCGCGTCCCAAACCTCCACGTTTCTTTGCACTAGGCACGCTTGATCACCTCTTTTGCAAGGTTCATATACGCTTTTGCACCCTTATTTTGAGGTGCATAGGTAATTACCGGCTCTCCAAAAGACGGAGCCTCAGAGATTTTTACGGTACGGGGAATTAGAGTCTTAAAAGCCTTATCACCAAAGTACGACTGAACCTCCTCAACAACCTGATTCGACAGAGAAGTACGCGAGTCATACATGGTCATAAGCACGCCATAGGTGTCTAAGCCCTTGTTCAGACGTGATTTGACCATCTTCATTGACTCAAGTAGCTTCGTAACGCCCTCGAGTGCGTAATACTCGCACTGAATCGGAATCAAAACACTGTCTGCTGCGGTCAAAGCGTTGATGGTAAGCAGGCCGAGCGAAGGAGGACAGTCAATGAAAATAAAATCGAACTCGTCTTGAATGGGCTCAAGCAAATCTTTGAGGCGTGTTTCACGAGCAATTGCGCTTACGAGCTCAATTTCGGCGCCTGCAAGTTGAATTGTCGCCGGAATAACGAATACCTTTTTGCAATTTGTATCAAGAACAAGCGATTCTGCCGGCACGTCATTCAGTAATGCATCATAGATGCACTGATTAAGGTCTTCTTTTTCAATTCCAAATCCACTGGTGCTGTTTCCCTGCGGATCAAAATCGACAATCAGTGTCTTGCGTCCCTGTTCACCCAGTGCTGCTGCAAGGTTTACAGCCGTCGTTGACTTACCGACGCCGCCTTTTTGATTGATGATTGCAATAATACGCGTGTCTTTTGCGCTCTTCGAACGCTTAACGTCGCGAAATCCCACGGTCCCTCCTGGTGTGTATTAAAGCTGTCAAACGGAGGATGTTTCACGTGAAACATTCCGATTCGAAATCAACCGCCATGTTTCACGTGAAACACCGCAAGTTGTTAGTATCCATTATGTTTCACGTGAAACATCTAGGCAAGCGGATTCTTCTTTGCCATGCCATTTGCACGAGGCAATGAAACGGAAGCTGGATGACTCTTCTTAAGAACAATGAACTCCCTATGGCCCAAGCCCTCAGGCAAATCGATTGCATCATTCAGAAGCAGAGTGAAACCGCAGATCTTAGCTGCCGACATGCCAGAAGCAAGCTCTTCATCTGATGGATTGCCCTTCGTGATAACAAATAGCCCTCCATCTTTGAGGTACGGAGCCGCATACTCAACAAGAATCGGTAGAGGGGCGAGTGCACGAGCGGTTACGACAGAGAACTGTTTCTTATGGCTTCGAGCATATTCTTCAAGGCGATCATGGACTGCATGACCATTTTTCAATCCCAGAGCATGAGCAAAAGAATTGACAGCATCGACCTTCTTGCCAACAGAGTCAATATAAGTAGCTTTACGATGCGTGGTTATCGTTAATGGAATACCAGGGAAGCCCGCACCTGTTCCCATATCGAGCAAAGCACCCTCAGGAGCCTTATTGATATAAGGGAGCAAAACAAGTGAGTCGAGGATATGAAGTACAGCAGCATCTTCTACGTTAAGAATACGAGTGAGATTGGTTGTCTTATTAGTTTCAAGAACCAAATCCAAATGATGGATACACTTCCTTAGCTCAGTATCACTTATTCTCAAGGAATACTCTTTGCAATAGGAAGTTAGACGACTCAGCATCTCGTCAGCCTGCTGATCGGTGAGTACAAACAACAGAAGCTCCTTTCTGACAAAAATCAGTGTATCAAGAACTTTTGACAAAAAAAGGGGACGTGGTTTCCACGTCCCCTAAGCATAAGCTCGAGTAGATTATCGAGCAACAATCACCACATGGCGATCGGGATCAGACCCCTCGGAATGCGTATCAACGGCATCGTTGCCACGAAGGGCAATGTGAACCAAACGACGCTCATAGGCATTCATGGGCGGCAGGGAAACACTCTTATGAGTGCGGATGGCGCGCTCGGCAGCGGACTTGGCCATGGAAGCGACCTTGTCCTGACGGCGGCTCTTGTAGCCCTCAACGTCAACCACAACCGGATACCTAAAACCAAGCTTGCGGCTCACCAGCAAAGAGAACATAACCTGAAGGGCATCAAGAGTACGACCATGACGGCCAATGAGAACAGCAAGATCAGGAGCCGTAACATCCAAAATCAGCTCGCCCTCGTCGCCCTCGTACTCATCAATAGGAGAGTTGGCGGCATCGAAGTGCGAAAGGATGGAACGCAGAATGGAAATCGCAACATCGGCAATGGTGTCGAGCTCCTCATCGGTCAGCTCTTCACCGGCCTTGTAGCGCTGTGCAATCTCGGGATAATCGCCCGCAATCTGCGGGGCAACCTCCTCAAGCATATCCTCGATGATCTCTTCAGACATAACGTACTCCAAAAGTTAGGTACCTAAATAAGATTACTGTCCCATTACTTCTTCTTGTGCGGACGCGGCTTCTTCTCGCGACGAGTGACCTCGACCTGCAGCGGGGCGTTCTTAAGACGCTCCTCCTCTTCGGCCTTAGCCTTATCGATAACCTTCTGCGTCACGAAGATCTGCTGGATAACCTGCCAGGCAGAGGAAACATCGTAGTACAGCAGAACGCCGACGGGCAGGCTCCAGCCCATCCAAAGCATCATGACGGTCATGACAACGGCCATCATGCGCATGCTCTGCGCCTGCTGACCGGTCTGGTTGCGCGACATGTAGAGCTGCGGAATCAGGGTCAGAACGGCAAACAGGATCAGGCAGATCAGCGCAGGCAGTGCCACCATAAAGCCATCGGCAAAGGAGGCGCTCGGCGTGGTGGTCAAGTCGGGCAGGATGCTGAAGAACGAGAACGTGCCCTCGTTAAAGTACTGCGGAAGGTTGCGCAGAAGCGTGAACAGGGCGATGAGGATGGGCATCTGAATCAGAAGCGGCAGGCAGCCGGACAGCGGATTGAACTTGTTCTCGCTGTAGAACTTCTGCATCTCCTCGGCCTGACGCTGGGGATCGTCGGCGTAGCGCTCCTGGATCTCGAGCATCTTGGGCTGCAGCACCTGCATGCGAGCCGTCGACTTGGTCGACTTGAGCATAAGCGGCGTCAGCAGCAGACGGATGATGACCACCAGGATGATGATGGACAGGCCCCAGTCGACCGCAAAGGTCTGGATGAGCTTGAGCAGCTCGAAAAGGATGTTAACAATCCAATCCCACATGTAAGTTTTCCTCCGATAGCGAGTGCCCGCTAGGGCACAGGGTCATAACCGCCGACGTGCAGGGGATTGCAGCGAGCGATGCGCCTCACGGCAAGCCAGCAGCCTCTCAAAACACCGTACCGCTCAATCGCCTGAATGGCGTATTGCGAGCACGTTGGGTAATAAATGCAAGCGTCAGGCAATAAGGGCGAAATAACCTGTTGATATATGCGAATAGGAGCGATGGCAACACGTCGCAAAACGTGATTGCTCATCGCTCCTCCCCGGCAACGCCGGCGCGTTTCATAAGCGAACGCAACGCCTTGTCCATCTCCTGCGGCGAGGAAATCCTCGTTTTGGGAGTCGCGAACAAGATGATGTCATAACCCGCAACGGGAAATCCGCAGCTGCGGGCGGCCTCGCGCATCACACGCTTAGAACGGTTGCGCACGACTGCACAACCGAGCCGTTTAGCACCAACGAAGGCGACCCTTCCGGAGTCGCCTTCGCCAACCGATTCACATATGGTCATTCGAATCAGAGGGTGATTGAAACGACGCCCCTGACTGAACACATGCTCGAAATCTTGCCGAGACTTAATAGTCTTCATGCGAGATGTGTGTATCGCTGCTAGACAGTGAGACGCTTGCGGCCCTTGGCGCGGCGACGGGCGAGCACGGCACGACCACCCTTGGTGGCCATACGGGCACGGAAGCCATGGGTCTTGGCACGCTTACGCTTATTAGGCTGATACGTACGCTTCATCTTAAGTTCCTCCTGCTGCATTTCGAGTGTCCGCGGGAGCGCGGACGCAGATATAGACACGTGAGCTTGAAGATTGTAGGGAAATCAATGTTCAAATGTCAAGAAATCAAAGGTAAAAGGTTGCAAAGAGTACACGGTTCCCCCATAAGCAGAACCGGCATTTGAGGCAGCAGGCAACTTTTCACGAAATTTCATCGGGTTTTCAACAGGTCGTGTTGGAAATGTTGAGAACTTTTCGTCCGTTTTCCAAAGTTTTCAACAAGTTTTGAAAACTTGTCGAAAGATGAGAAACATTGCGCGGTGAGCTACTATTTGTTCAAAACCTTTTGAAAGATTGCGAGCGGCATGTCTGACGACTTCTACACCATGGTCGATTCCGGTGATCCGGCACCCGACAACGAGCACATCACCGGCGTGCGCGAAAAACGCAACGAGGGTGAGCAGGTCACCGCACAAGCACCAAAGGCCATGTATGCAGCGCGCATCGCGGTCTACGACGACATGTTGTCGACACCGCGCGTCATCGTCATCGAACCGCAAGACGTGCGCACCTACTTGGAAGAGACAACCAACACCGTCTACCAGTGCATGAAAGAGCAGGGAGGACGCATCTCGCTGATGGTTATCCGCGAGATTGTCGAAAACTTTATCCACGCGCATTTTGCAGAGCCCATCATCTCGATTCTCGACGGTGGCGATACCATCCGCTTTGCCGATCAGGGTCCGGGCATCGACGACAAAGAGCGTGCCTTCGATTTTGGCGTAACCAGCGCAAACAGCAAGATGAAACGGTATATCCGCGGTACCGGAGCCGGGTTTCCCATGGTACAGGAGTACTTGGAAAACGCCGGCGGCGCCGTCTCCATCGAGGACAACATGGGCAACGGCACCGTCGTGACGGTAAGTCTGAACCCCAAGCGCGTGCAGGAAATCGAGCGTGCCGGCGGGCGCGGAGGCGAACAGCGCGTCGAGCTCGGCCTCCCTGTTGCGGACGGGGGCGCTGGCCAGCACCTCCCCGCCGCGGTCGACCAGGCAGGCCCAGTGGGAGGACTTGCCGACGTCCAGGCCGAGCACGGCCCCCGGTCTGGTCGATGGCGCTTTCACGGTGGTATCCTTCCGGTAGTCGTTCGACCGGATGGCCTCCCCCTCGGCACTCACATTACCAGCCGCGGCGCCTGCCCGGCACTTTCCTATCAGCCGTCGGGGGCGGCGCGTCCCGCGCCGGCAGCACCCAACGGGCCCTCTCGGGGGCAGGGACGTTCGGCCGTGCGCGGGCGCCCGGTCGGCGGCCCGTTCTGGGCGCGCCTCAATCGTAGCCCGAGACGGGCCCGGGCTGACAATTTCGACTGTAATGGACGTACTTAAATGAGTGGTCTCGTGAGTTTGTGGGCGAGGCGGGCGCTCGATACAAGGTGCGTGTCGTGGACACATGAGGCATGACGGAGGAGGAGCTTCCCGGAACCTTTGAGGGCAAGTTCCGCATCGATCTCCCAAGTAAGCAGTATATGATGCTTCGCCTGACCAAATTAGAGGCGTAAAACAGAGATAATCGGCTCCGGGTGTGACTTGCTGCACGACCATCGCAGGGGGGTGGCCCCTGTGATGGTCGCGGCGATGCGCGTCCGGGGCTACGCTTGTAAGGAGTGAACATGCAGGAGTTTTTTGGAATCGATGTGGGCGGTACGGCCGTTAAATGGGCTGTGCTGGGCGAGGATTTTTCCATCCGCGAGCGCGGAAGCCTGCCGACGGGCTTTACCACGGCTGATGAGACGGTCGCGGCGCTGATCTCGCTCGTCGAGCCGTATCGCGAGCGCGTGAGCGCCGTGGGCGTGAGTGCGCCCGGCGGCATCTACGAGGGAGATGTCACAGGAACGATCCATCGCGGTGGTGCGCTCACGTTTATGGATGGCTGTCCGCTCGGAAAGCTCATGCGCGAGGCTCTGGGGGTGCCGATTGCCGTCAATAACGACGGTAGGTGCTGTGCACTCGGTGAGTATGCGGCTGGCGCTCTGCGCGGGACGCGTTTTGGCGTGGTGCTCGCTATCGGCACGGGCATCGGCGGCGGTATCGTCATCGACGGCAAGGTCCTGCGCGGCGCGCACTGCTTTGCAGGCGAGTTTAGCTTCTTGCGCAACGATGTCACGACTGCTGCGAGCATGGAAAACTCCTTTGCGGGTTCGGGCGGTTGGCGTGCGCTCCGCGATGCCGCCGTTGCCGAGAAGGGCCTGCCTGCGGATTCTCCGGTGGACGGCCGCCGCGTCTTTGAGTGGATCGCGGATGGCGACATGGCGGGGCAGCGCGCGCTCGACCGCTACGCTCGCGCATTTGACGGACAGCTCATCAACCTGCAGGCCGTGCTCGACCCCGAGGTCTTTGTGATCGCAGGCGGCATCTCGTGCCATCCCGAGCTCGTCGATGCCCTGCGTGCGCAGATGCCGCTGGCCCTCTCGAGTTACGAAGGGACCCTTGCCGGCATTCCTGTGCCGCAGATAAAGGCGGCCGAGCTCGGCAACGACGCCAACCTTTACGGTGCTGTCCAGGAGGCCATGCGCCTGGTGTAGCGCATTGGACATAATCATTGGGGACGTTCTTGTTTGACTAGTCGTTTAAGAACGTCCCCAATGGCTACCCACAGAATGAGAGTGGATAATCTCCCGTTTTTGGCCTGCATACAGGCTCAAAGTGGGAGATTATCCGCTCTCGTCATTTGATTGGCACTTGCGTCACTTGCACTCATTGGGGACGTACTTAAATGAGTGGCAGTTGGGGACACTCCTTGCCGAGCTGCAAGCCGTGCGCGCCCCTTCTGGGCCTTGCGGCTCAAAATCGGTTTACGCCGTGGGCTGTTGGGGTCAAATTAGCGACATTTTGAGGATAGGTTCGATATTAGGACTGGTTCTCTAATAGAATGAGTTTGCAGGCCATTAAGCGACTGCGGGGGGGGGGGTATTCATGAAAGGTATGGGAGACACAACAGCGTATTTGCGTTGGGGCATTCGGGAGATTATATGCCTGGCGCTGTTCTATTTTACGTTTTTGGCTGGCGAGTACCTCTTCGACATGCGCGTGGCCGAGTTTGTGCCGCCGAGCGAGGTTGCTACCTACGAGACCCTCATCGTCGGTGCGAGCGTAATCGGCTTTTTTGTGCGTCCTATTCTGTACTATCGCCGCCCCCGCGCGATCGATACGACGAGCGACATCACGGGCGTGCTGCTGGTGTCGGCATTGCTGCTGATGATTATGGCGGTTCGGTTTGAGGTGGTAATTGCCGGCGGTTTGATGGCGTGTTGCACGCTGGGCTACTGCGGATCGACCGCTCACGCCAACTTTGCGCGGCGCTTTGCGCGGACGCCGTACTTGGCGCGCGCGGCGGCGCTTTCATATGCTCTGGGCGTCCTGCTTCAGGTGTTCAGCCACATGGTGATACCCGCGGGGATTCCGCAGCAGTTTGTTTTTGTTGCCTGTGCGGTCGCGCAGGTGGCGCTCCTCCACGGCGTCCGCCGTGCCAAGCTGCGCGGCGAATCTGAGTTTGGGCCTGAACCCGATATCTCCGAGCTTTCGGTGGATGCATCGGAGTTTGGCGCCAAATGGCGAAACGATCCCGAGTCAACGGCGGCTTTTCGGCGCGCCGTGGTGCGTCTGACGATTGCAACCGCCTGCCTTACCGGGGTGTTTGCCGCCCTCAATGCGGGGCTCACGATCTCGCACGCCGCCGGGTCCGTTGACTTGGGCGATTGGTCGCGCTTGCTGATGGGCGTGAGCGCTCTGCTCGCCGGCGCCCTATTTGACCTGCGCGGGCGCTCGTGTATGAACATCATCATGACCTGCGCCGCCATGTTGTCCACGCTCTCATTCGCTGTGCTTATCACCGATGCCAACGGCGCCAACATACTTGCCGCCACCGTCATCTTCTATCTGGGTGCGGGCTTCTTCGTGGTGTTTTTCACGGCGAAGTTTGCCGCCATTTCGGTGTATGCGCATTGGTCGTATCTGTGGCCGTGTATGGGCCGCGTCATCAATAACGTTTGCGCGATGCTCGTGACGGCACCGGCGGTGGCGATTGTCTCGAGCCAGAACGTGCTGTTGGCAGTGGGCGTGGGGCTTGTACTGCTTGTGGGCATTGCGATCTCGCTGCTGGGACAGTCTGGGCATCAGGTCTATGACGTTGAAGTGCGCGGCGACCTGGCGTTTGCTGCTAGCGACCTTGGCACGGATCCCGTATCCGCCCAGAGCGAGCCCGCCCCCGCAGAGGTGCCGGAGTCCACACTCGATGAGCGTCTCAATACCTTCGCCGTCGCCTTTGAGCTTACGCAGCGCGAGCGCGATATTTTGGAGGCCTTGGTCGCATCGCGCGAGAGTGTTCAAGACATCGCCGCAACGCTCTTCCTTTCGCGCTCCACGCTTTACCGTCATATCGCCTCGATCAACAAAAAGACCGGCGCCTCCTCACGTGTGGCCCTCATCAACTTTTTCTGGTCCTGGGCGCCCAAGGACTAGCCCATTTGGGACGTGTCTCTATGGTTTTGTCAACCGCGTGCTTCGCGCCATTTCGGCATGA
>UQWQ01000003.1 GCA_900544755.1 uncultured Collinsella sp.
GAGCACAGAGCCACCCGGCCCAATACTCCGTGATAAACTGCCACATCGGTCTCACACCTCCATTACCGGAATACCGTATTCCTCGGCGCACTGCCGCTCAATGCGGCAGCCGCGTGCGTACTCCCAGCCCGGGGCGAAAACCGCCACGTCAGCCTTAGCCAGAAACTCGATGCTGCGTGCCAGATAATCCAGCGGCTTCGCATCGGGGCCAAAGTCCTCAAAGAACGTTTCCAGAGGAACCGCATCGTCACCAAACACGGCCCTTGCCTTCCCGATCACTGCGGCACGCTTCTGCAGCACCTGCTCGTCCGATAGGCCGTTCATAGGCTGGCTGATAAAAAACTTCTTGCTCATCACTTATGCTCCTCTCACTTTCGTCAGCCCGGCCCGCTGGATAATGGTGGCGTAGTCCTTATACGCATGGCTCAGATCTACCGGGCCGCTCACGCCGTGGATCTTGCCGCTGCTTGTGTACTGCCACATGCCGTGGCGGCGGGCGGGGCGCTTGCCGCGGTAGTCCGCGATCCACAGATCGTAAGCAGCAAGGGCTTCCATGTCGAGGGCGGTGTCCGCGAAATTGGTGTAGGTGTACACCATTGCATACAGCCCCCACGCTTCGAGTTGGGCAGCGGCTTCGGCCACCAGGGCCGAAAGCTTTGCGGGGGCCAGGGAGCGCAGGCGGGGGTCCTCCACATCGATGGCAAGGGGCAGCTGGAACGTTTTGCCCCGGAGAGCTATTTTGAGGGCGGCCAGCTCCTCCTCCGTCTGCCGCTGCGTGACCGCACAGGTGTAGTAATAGCCGCCCACCGGGATGCCCCGCGCCGTGCACGCGGCATAGTTGCGCTCGAAGGCCGGGTCAACGTAGGGCTTGCCGCCCTTGCTGCCCAGCACCCGCAGCATCACGCCGTCGATTTTGCCGCTTTTCTTGACCTTGTCCCAGTCAATGCTGCCCTGCCAGCGGGAAACGTCAAGTATTGTTCTGGGCATTGCTCTGCGCCTCCTTTGCAGTATTCAAAGTGCCTCCCACATAAACTCGCCAACTCGTACCGGTGTCATCATTGGGCCAAATCGTGACATGCTTTCCACTGCAGATTGGCCATGCATTGAAATGTCGAATCCCATACATTTCACTGCCGAATGTATGCGCTCCCGGTTTTGCTGTGCAGGGATGATGCGGTAGCTCGTCCATGGTCATGGTATGCACATGGTAATGCTGCGGGTCTTTCTGATACTCAGCTCTCTGTAGGGCAACAGCTTCCTGCACGATCTTGTTAAGCCCTGCCTGGTCATACTCCATTTTGAAAGTTCCGCTCTCGAGCAGCTCGTCCAATGTGCCCTCCAGGGTCGTGTCACCCAGTGTGATGCGCACCTTCAGGTCATCCATTGCTCTGCGCCTCCTTCTCGGTCAGCTGGACGTGGATAGCTTCCAGGTCATCTGCGGTCAGGGCGGGGTAATCCGCCGCGATTGCCTCAAAGGCTTCGCCGTTGTTCAGCCGGATGCGGAATGCCCGCACCATGATGCGGAGTTTCAGGTTGTTCAGCGTTTTCATAGTTTTAACCTCCAATCAAATCGGCCATCATAAGCACAAGGTCGTCGTTTGCCGCTTCCAGAGCGTCCATGCGGCCCGGCACGGTTTCCAGCTCTGCCTTTTTCTTCGCTTCGGCGGCAGCGGCTTCTTCTGCCTTTTTCTTGGCTTCAGTCTGTGCGGCCAGCTCTTCGGCGGTGTAGCGGATGTACCGCATCACCGGCACTTCCTCATCCCAGGCGGGCTGAGGGTCAACACCGGGCACATCGATGACCTTTACCATGTCCCGGCCAATCTCTTTACCATCCCGGTAGTAGATGGCGAGAGAGCCGTCCGGCAGCTTTGCGGTCTCTCTGTGCCACTGCGGAGCTGTGCCCTCTACGGCATCATGGTGAATGACTTCCACATCTTCCACCAGATAGCCAGCTTCCAGATCCGGCTCAGTGGTCAGTACAATGCCAGTCTCGTCAATAATTTTCATGTGCGCTCCTTTCATGCGGCATCATCCACCCGCACCCAGATGTACAGGGCATAGTAAGGGTTCAGGATGTCCATTGCCTGCCCGCTGCCGGTGCTGCCGATGCTCACGGTATGAGAGTGAGCGCCAGCGTCCCCGATGCTCACGGTATGGCTGTGGCTTCCCGTGCCGTTCGTGCTGAAGCTGTGGGTGTGGGAACCATCAGAACTGGTTGTAAATTTATAATTAGCCCAGGAAGCTCCATAGTTCCTAATACGGTACGATTCGCCATCATCGCCGCCACTCTTATACTCAGCATTCACATTATGGCTATGCGAACCCGCACTGTTGGTCGTACCGCTGTGGCTATGCCAGCCTGCGCTGTCGGTGGATGCACTGTGGCTGTGGGAACCAGCGCTGCCGGTACTGCCACTATGGCTATGGCTCGGCATTTCGGCAGTAGTCTGGGTGTGGGTGGCGCTGCCGCCGGTGGTGCCCACAGGGTAGGCACTGGAAGCGCCCATGATAAACTCGCCCTCGACACGCTCCCATGTGCCGCCGATAAAGCTTGCCGGGCTGGTGGGGTCGTTGCTGGCCCAGTACCTGACTCTCTTGTAGTCCTCTTCCCGCTGGGCAGCGAGCATCTCCTTGATCAGCGCCCGGGTCGCCGCAGCATCGGCAGGGGCCCCTGCGATGGAGACGGTCGTGTCGGTGTTTGCCGCCGCCATCGTGCTGTATTTCGCCACGCCCGTGGTGCTCGATATCCTGGAAGACCCCATCCGCTCGTTTGTGCCGGACGGTAAGTTCTACATCACCACCACACTCGGCGGCTTTGGCCTGCGCTTCTCGCTGGCCATCAAGATGGCCGTGGTCATGTGCACGCCCATGATCATCTGGCAGATCCTGGCATTTTTCCTGCCGGCGCTGCGCCCCAACGAGCGCAAGTGGGTCGTGCCCACGGTGCTCGCCTCGACGGTGCTGTTCTTCCTGGGTGCCATCTTCTGCTATTTCATCATCATCCCGGCGGGCTTTGAGTGGCTCATCGGCGAGACCTCGGCCGTCGCTACGGCGCTGCCCGACCTGGAGAACTACGTCAACATGGAGCTGCTCTTTATGATCGGCTTTGGTGTGGCGTTTGAGCTGCCGCTCATCATCTTCTATCTGTCCGTCTTTCACATCGTGTCCTATGCGGCCTTCCGCAGCGCCTGGCGCTACGTGTACGTAGGCCTGCTTGTGGGCTCGGCTGTGATTACGCCCGACGGCTCGCCCGTTACGCTGGGTCTCATGTATGGCGCCCTGCTCTCGCTCTACGAGATTTCGCTCGCCATCGCTCGCGTGGTCATTACCGCGCGCGAGGGCAAGGAGGGCCTGTTCGTGAGCCGTCTGGACCTGTTCTCGGACGACGAGGACGACGAGGAGTAAATCGGTATGCACGAGGTTGGCATTGTCAACGGCATACTCGATACAGTGATTCGCGCGGCGCGTGGGGCGGGGGCCTCGCGCGCCGTTTTGGTAACGCTGCGTATCGGGGATATGACCGAGGTCGTGCGCGAGGCGCTTGACTTTGCGTGGGAGACGTTTCGCGACGAGGACCCGCTCACGCGCGGCTGCGAGCTTGCCGTGGAGGAAGTCCATCCACAAAGCGAGTGTCTGGACTGCGGTGAGGTCTTTGAGCACGACCGTTTCCATTGTCGCTGCCCCCAGTGTGGCGGCGCCAACGTGCGCCTGCTGCACGGCCGCGAGCTCGATATCGCAAGTATCGAAATCGAAACCCCCGACGATTAGCCCGCTAGCCATCTAATGATGGGGTATAAAGGGGCCAAAGTAAGGAGCGCTAAGTATGGCCGAGAAAACGATTGATATCGCGTCGCCGATCCTGTCGCGCAACGAGCGCCTGGCAGATCAGCTGCGCAAGCGTTTTGAACAGACGAACACCTACGTGATTAACGTGCTGTCGAGCCCCGGTTCGGGCAAGACCACCACGATCCTGGGCACCAACGAGCGCCTGCGTGACAAAGCCGGCCTACGCTGTGCCGTCATCGAGGGCGATATCGCCTCGGATGTCGACGCCATCACCATGAAGGAAGCCGGCATGTCCGCCATCCAGATCAACACGGGTGGCCTGTGCCATCTCGAGGGCAACATGATCATGGAGGCTGTCGACGCGTTCGATCAGGCCGTCGGTCTGGAAAACATCGACGTCATCTTTATCGAAAACGTGGGCAACCTGGTGTGCCCGGTCGACTTTGACTTGGGCGAGAACCTGTCCATCATGATTCTCTCGGTGCCCGAGGGTGACGACAAGCCCATTAAGTACCCGGGCATCTTCCAACACGCCGGCGCACAGTTGCTCAACAAGGTCGACGTAGCCCCGGCTTTCGATTTTGACATGGATAGGTATACTAAGACACTCGATGACCTCAATCCGCAGGCGCCGCGGTTTGCCGTGAGCGCGCGCAAGGGCGAGGGCATGGATGCCTGGTGCGATTGGCTCATCGGGCAGATTGAGCAAGCAAGGGCGTAAGTCGGCCGCCATACGGGCGGGCGTAGCCGCAGAGATACGAGATAGGAGCCTCTTTTGAAGCTCATCATCGCCGAGAAAAACGACGCCGCGCGTCAGATCGCCGAGCGGCTGTCCACGGGTAAGCCCAAAAAGGACAAGGTGTACAACACCGCCATCTACCGTTTTGAGTGGAAGGGCGAGGAGTGCGTGACGATCGGCCTTGCCGGTCACATCCTAGCGCCCGATTTTTGCGACAGCGTGCTGTTCGATAAAAAGCTGGGATGGTATTCGGTCACCGAGGACGGCGAGATGCTGCCGGCCGACATGCCCGATGGCCTGGCTCGTCCGCCGTACGATACCAAGCGTAAGCCGTTCCTCGCCGATGGCATTTCCATCAAGGGCTGGAAGCTCGAGAGCCTGCCCTATCTCACCTGGGCGCCCGTCATTAAGTTGCCGGCCGAGAAAGAGCTCATTCGCTCGCTTAAGAACCTTGCCAAGAAGTCCGACAGCGTCATCATCGCCACGGACTTCGATCGCGAGGGCGAGCTGATTGGTTCGGACGCCCTCAACAAGGTGCGCGAGGTTGCGCCCGACTTGCCGGTCGCCCGCGCCCAGTATTCTTCGTTTACCAAGGCCGAGATCACGCAGGCCTTCGATAATCTCGTCTCGCTCGACCAGAACCTGGCCGACGCTGGCGAGAGCCGTCAGCACATCGACCTTATCTGGGGCGCGGTGCTCACGCGCTATCTGACGCTCGCCAAGTTCGGCGGCTTCGGCAACGTGCGCTCCGCCGGCCGCGTGCAGACACCGACGCTTGCCCTGGTGGTCGAGCGCGAGCGCGAGCGCATGGCGTTTGTGCCCGAGGACTATTGGCAGATTCGCGGCATGGGTGCTGCGCAGGGCGCTGCCGAGGATGATCGCTTTAAGATCGCGCACAAGACAGCGCGTTTTACCGACAAGGATGCTGCCGAGACGGCGTATGGTCACGTCGACGGCGCCAGGACGGCGACCGTCGCCGCGGTGACCAAGCGCTCCCGCAAGCAGCAGCCGCCCACGCCGTTTGCGACGACCTCGCTGCAGGCCGCCGCCGCGGCCGAGGGCATCTCGCCTGCGCGTACCATGCGCATCGCCGAGTCCCTCTACATGGCGGGTCTCATCAGCTACCCGCGTGTCGACAACACCGTGTACCCCGCGACGCTCGATCTGGGCGCCGTGGTGAGCGACCTGGCAAAGATCAACCCGGCGCTGGCGCCCGTGTGCAAAAAGGTACTCGCTGGCCCCATGAAGCCCACGCGCGGTAAAGTCGAGACCACCGACCACCCGCCTATCTATCCCACGGGCGAGGGCGATCCGTCCACGCTCGACGGCGGCCAGCGTAAGCTCTACGACCTCATCGCCCGTCGCTTCCTGGCGACGCTTATGGGTCCTGCGACCATCGAGAACACCAAGCTCGAGCTCGACGTCAACGGCGAGCCGTTCGTGGCTTCGGGCGACGTGCTCGTGACCCCGGGCTTCCGCGAGGCATACCCGTATGGACTCAAGCGCGACGAGCAGATGCCGCCGCTTGAGCAGGGCGACACGGTCGACGTGTTCGACATTAAGCTCGAGGCCAAGCAGACTGAGCCGCCCGCGCGCTACAGCCAGGGCAAGCTCGTGCAGGAGATGGAAAAGCGCGGCCTGGGCACCAAGTCCACGCGCGCGAGCATCATCGAGCGCCTGTACGCTGTGCGGTACCTCAAAAACGATCCCGTGGAGCCGAGTCAGCTGGGCATCGCCATCATCGACGCGCTGACGCAGTTTGCCCCGCGCATCACGAGCCCCGATATGACCAGCGAGCTCGACGGCGACATGACCCGCGTGGAGCGCGGCGAGGATACCGAAGAGCATGTCGTGACGCACTCGCGCGCGCTGCTGGCCGGCGTGCTCGACGAGCTGCTCAAGCATACGCAGGAGCTGGGCGACGCCATCAGCGACGCCGTCACGGCCGATGCGCGCGTGGGCGCCTGCCCCAAGTGCGGCAAGGACCTGGTCATGAAGACGAGCGCCAAGACCCGCGGCAGCTTTATCGGCTGCATGGGTTGGCCCGACTGCGACGTGACCTATCCGGTGCCGAGTGGCGTCAAGGTGAGCCCGCTCGAGGGCGAGGCCGCCGTGTGCCCCGAGTGCGGCGCGCCGCGCATCAAGTGCCAGCCATTCCGCCAGAAGGCCTTCGAGATCTGCGTGAACCCCACGTGCCCCACCAACTACGAGCCCGATCTTAAGGTGGGCGAGTGCAAGGTGTGTGCCGAGGCCGGACGTCACGGCGACCTGATCGCGCACAAGAGCGAGAAGAGCGGCAAGCGCTTTATCCGCTGCACCAACTACGATGACTGCGGCGTGAGCTATCCGCTGCCGGCGCGCGGCAAGCTCGAGGCGACGGGCGAGACCTGCCCCGAGTGCGGCGCCCCCATCGTGGTGGTCAACACGGCGCGCGGTCCGTGGCGTATCTGCGTCAACATGGACTGCCCGACCAAGGAGAAGAAGCCCGCCCGCGGTCGCAAGACCACAACCAAGGCGAGCACGGCAAAGAAGACGACGGCTAAGAAAGCCACTGCCGCCAAGAAGACGACCGCGAAGAAGTCGACTGCCAAGAAAGCAGCCGCCGACAAGTAACGGCGCAGTCGAAACATTGCCCAAAAAAACGAGCGAGGACCCCGCGATCCTCGCTCGTTTTTTTGACCGGCAGTTAGGGACGTTCCTTTTCTGCCGGCAGTTTAGGAACGTCCCTAACTGCCGGCTCGGGAACGACAAAGCGCTAGTTCACCTCGACAGGCTTAGCGCCGGGATAGCGCTCCTCAAAGTCTAGGCGGTACTTATTGTCATTGGTGCCCGCCACGTTGTCGCGCGACAGCGGCGCCACGATCTCATTCTTGTGGTCCGCAGGCTTGGCGTATTTCAGGCTGATCTCCCAGGCATCACAGATTGCGTCAATGCGGTGATCCAGGTCGTCGTACAGGGCGATGATATCCTTCCAGGAGCTGTAGTTCTTGGAGCTCGTCGGGACGTCCAGGTCCTCGACGATGTCGTAATACTGCTCGATGGTGTCCTCCGTGCGCTCGGCGACGTCGGCGAGATTTTGACGGGTGGTTCGATCCTCTTCCAGATAGTTGCCGTTGAAGTTCTGCGCGCAGCCACGGACCTGGCTGTCGAGATCTTCGAGCAAGTCGTAGTATTCGCTCAGGCGACGGTAGAGGTTCTGCTCGGAGAGCGTTGCTTCGCCGCCATCCTCGTCGTCATCGTCATCATCGTCGTACAGGCTGTTGGGATTGCCGAGAGGCTTTAGGTCATCGTCGTCGACGTCATGGTGCAGCTTAGCTACCTCGGCAGTCGTCTGCGTGGCGGCGTTGTCGAACGGTCTGATCGCAAAGAAGATGACCAGGGCGATGATGATCGCCACCAGCACAACGATAACGGCGATAAGCGGCCCGGTGCCGCTCTTTTTGGGAGCGGGGGTCTGTGGCGAAGCGGGCGCGTATGCGGGAGCCGGCTGCTGTTGGGGCGAGCCGCTCGCGACGGGTATGCGCTGCGTGGTCTCGACGGCTTCGGTCCTTGCGGCGGGGTCGGGGCTATAGGCGAGGGGGTCGTCCGCCTTGGCTTGCGGCGTATCAAGGGAGCCGGTCTGCTCAAAAGCGGGCTGGCTATCGCTCGCGGCTGTTTGCTCAACGGGTGCACCGCACGAGGTGCAGAACTTGGCATTATCTTCAAGAAGCTTGCCGCACGAGGCGCAATACCGAGACATTGCCACTCCTTTCGCCACATTTCAATGCAATACGACGATTATACCCAGCATCCAAAATTCCCCATCATACGTTGCGGTGAAATAGGGACTGTTTGGCGGTCTCAGAGCTTCAATCAGTCCCTATTTCACCGCAACTTTGGAAAGGCGCCTTTAGCCATTGGGGACGTGCCGAGCACTGGGGTATCATGGCTTGGTTGCTATAACTCGCATTTACGCGCCTTGTAGGAAGGGGCTGCGCCCATGGCTTTTGAGCCTGCTCAACATAGCTTTATCACGCTCGAGGGCGTCGACGGTGCCGGCAAGTCCACGCAGGCGCGCCTGCTTGCCCGTGCGCTCGACCTTGCCGGCTACCAGGTTGTGACCCTGCGTGAGCCGGGCGGCACTGCCATCAGCGAAAAGATTCGCGCCCTGCTGCTCGACCCTGCCAACACGACGATGGGCGATACCTGCGAGCTGTTGCTCTACGAGGCTGCGCGTGCCCAGCTGGTGCACGAGGTCATCGCGCCCGCCCTCGCTGCCGGCAAGGTGGTCCTGTGCGATCGCTTCTACGATTCCACGACCTGCTACCAGGCGTTTGCCGATGGCCTCGATCGCCAGATAGTGCGCGACGCCAACAACCTGGCCGTCGCGGGTACGCACCCGGCGCTCACACTCGTCTATCACATCGCGCCCGAGCAGGCGGCGCTGCGCATGGCAGCCCGTGGCGCGGCAGATCGCATGGAGGCAAAAGGCGTGGCATTCCAGGAGCGTGTCTACCAGGGCTTTTGCGCAATCGCTGCCGAGGAGCCAAACCGCGTAAAGCTCATCGACGCCACTGCGACCGTCGAGGAAGTCTTCGAGAAGACGGTCGAGCAGGTTCGCGCGTATGGTCTCGACATTCCGCAGGAAGCCGTTGCCGCCGCGCTTGCCAAGGAGGCCGAGTAGCATGGCCCCCGCTCAGGCAAGCCTGCTGGCCAAGCTCGACACCCAAGAGCGCGTGCGCGACTTTTTGACCAATGCCGTCGCTAGCGGTCGCGCGTCGCACGCCTACCTGTTTTTGGGCGCGCCCGGCGCGGGCAAGCTCGACGCCGCGTGGGCGCTCGCCCAAGCCTCCCTGTGCGAGCAGGACGGCTGCGGCGCATGCGACAGCTGCGTGCGCGTCTCTCGACATACGCATCCCGACGTGCACTATTACACGCCCGAGAGCGCCACGGGTTACCTCATCGCCCAGACCCGCGAGCTGCTCGACGACGTGCCGCTGGCGCCCATCCGCGCCAAGGCAAAGGTCTACATCATCGACCGTGCCGAGCAGCTGCGCGCCAACACCGCCAACGCGCTGCTCAAAACGCTCGAGGAGCCGCCCGAGGGCGTCATGTTCATCCTGTTGGGTACCTCGGCAGACGTGATGCTGCCCACCATCGTGAGCCGCTGCCAGTGTGTGCCGTTTCGGCTGGTGTCTCCCACCGTGGCCGCGCAGGTCGTGAGCCGCGCCACCGGGCAGGATCCCGCGCGCTGCCGCATGGCCGTCGCCGTGGCGGGAAGCCCCACGCGTGGTATCGAGTTCCTCAAGAGCGCCGAGCGCCAGGACGCCCGCCGTCAGATGGTTCGCGCCATCGATTCGCTTATCGCCGCCGACGAGGCCGACGTGCTCAGCCGCGCCAAGTCGCTCATCGTCGCCGTTAAGGCGCCGCTCGCCGAGGTCAAGTCCACGCAGGAAAAGGTGCTCGAGCAAAACGCCGACTACCTGTCGCGTGGAGCATTGAAGCAGCTTGAGGACCGCAACAAGCGCGAACTCAACGCGCGCGAGCGTTCGGGTATCATGGAAGCGCTGGCGAGCGCGCGGACGCTCATGCGCGACGTGCTGCTGACGCTTCAGGACGAGGCGGCCGACGTGGTGAACGAAGACGTGCGCGACACGATCGGGCGGCTTGCCGCCGCGACCAATGTTGCGGGTGCCACGCGGGCGCTCGAGGCAGTCGCGACCGCCGAGCGCAACATTGCCAGAAACGTTACTCCCCAGCTGGCCATCGAGGTCATGCTGTTCGATATCAGGAAGGCACTGAAATGCCGTTAGTCGTACCCGTTAAGTTTACCTACGCCTCGCGCGACCTGTGGTTCGATCCGCAGGATTTGGATATCCTCGAGGCCGATTATGCCATTTGCTCCACCGAGCGCGGAACCGAGATCGGCCTGGTCACGGCCGATCCCTTCGAGGTGCCGCAAGACGAGATCGGTCAGCCGCTCAAGCCCGTGCTGCGCGTGGCGAGCGACATCGACCTGCAGCTTGCCGACGACCTGGCCATCCAGGGCGACGAGGCCATGGTCGACTTCCGCCGCCTGGTCAAGGAGCTCGACCTCGAGATGAAGCCGGTCGGCGTCGAGTACCTGTTTGGCGGCGAGAAGGCCGTGTTCTACTTTGCGGCCGAGGAGCGCGTCGATTTTCGTCAGCTCGTCAAGGACCTGTCCTCGACGCTGCACATTCGCGTCGACATGCGCCAGATCGGCGTGCGCGACGAGACCCGCCTGGTGGGCGGCTACGCCCAATGCGGACAGGAGCTCTGCTGCACGCGCTTTGGCGGACAGTTTGAGCCCGTCTCGATCCGCATGGCAAAAGAGCAGGACCTGCCGCTCAACTCGTCCAAAATCAGCGGCGTGTGCGGCCGCCTGATGTGCTGCTTGCGCTATGAGTTCGAGGCGTACAAGGACTTTAAGAGCCGTGCGCCCAAAAAGAAGACGCTCATCGATACGCCGCTTGGCAAGGCGCGTATTCAGGAATATGACACGCCGCGTGAGCAGCTGGTGCTGCGCCTGGAGAACGGCAAAGTCTTTAAGGTCAACCTGGCCGATATGACGTGCTCGGAGGGCTGCAAAAAGAAGGCCGCCGAGCAGGGCTGCAACTGCCGCCCCGACTGCGTGACGCGCGACGTGCTCGAGCGCATCGAGTCGCCCGAGATGCGCCTGGCGCTCATGGAGCTCGATCGCGAGAACGGCGTCGACGTGGGCGATGGTCTGTCGAGCGCCGACCGTCTTGCCGGCACGTCGATGCCCAAGCGCCGTCGTCGCGATGCTGAATCCGATGCTCGCGCCGGTCAGGGCCAGGGCGAGGGCCGTGGCCGCGGAAAGGGCCGTGGTAAGGACGAGGCACCCGAGGCCGAGGAGGCCGCCGGTGGTCGTCGCCGCCGCAAGCGCGCGGCGTCCGTCGACAACGGCGAGACCACAGACAAGAACGCTTCCCGCGAGCGCGAGGCTCAGCAGCCCCAGCAACAAAACCGCGGCGGTGGCATGAACCCCACACGTCGCCGCCGCCGTCATCTGTCGAGCGAGGAGCGCGAGGACGCCTTCCGCGCCGCAGCTGCTCGCGAGGCCGGTGCCGCTTCCAAGGGTCCCTCGGCCTCCGATGCGTCTGCCGACAAGGGCGGCAAGTCACGTGGCGAGGAGGAGCGCGCGCCGCGTCCGCGCCGTCGCCATTCCTCGGGCGCGCAACAGAAGCCCTCAGTGCCCTCCGTGGCCGATCAGGTCTCGGATGGCGAGGTCAAGGTCACGCGCCGTCGTCCCGGAGATGGCGGGGGAGCGGCTGCCAAGGCTTCGCGTGGCGCGGCTCGCGACGAGCGGGAGCCGCGCGAGGATCGCGGTGGCGAGGGCTCGGCCGACCAGGGTCAAAAGCGCCGTCGCCGGCGCCGTTCCCGCAAGCCGCGCCAGGATGGTGGCGAGGGCTCGACCCCGTCTTCGTCCGCACCACAACCGCCCGCCGGCGAATAACGCCCGCGAGCGGATTTAGCCCGCCTTGCCCCGAGCGCATCGGGGTATCATAGCGCCGGATCAACAACCCTCCCTGCGACCGAATGTAGGGAGGGTTGTGTCTTGAAGAGCCATCTGAACATATTGAGCTGTCTGCAGGGTGCCGGTGCCCTACCGTTTGCGGACGAATTACTACCGTTTGCCGATCGGGTGGCACGCGAGGCGCTCGAGGCATTGTCGCCAACACGATGTGCCGGCTGCGAGCGCGCCGGTACGCTTATTTGCCAAGACTGCCTGGCTGCGCTCACGCTCATCGACCCACGTCATAGCTGCACCCGATGCGGCGCCCCGTTTGGGGATTTGCTGTGCACTGAGTGTTCGGTCGAGGGCACGTCCTCGGCAATGGCGGAGGCGCTCGACCGCTGCCTGGCGTGCGCCGTCTATGCGCATCCGCTGCCGCGCATCATTAAAGCGTACAAGGATGCGGGCGAGCGACGTCTGGCTCCGTATCTGGCGGAGCTGCTCTACGACACCGCCCTGCATGCCCAGGTCGTAGCGCCCGAACGCTTAGGAGGTGTGCTGTCCGGTGCGGATGCGGTGGTGTTTGTGCCTGCGACGGCGGCAGCGTTTCGGCGGCGTGGTTTTGATCATATGGAGGCTATTGCGCGCCCATTTTGCGAGCTGTCGGGTGTTCCCCTGCTCGATGCTCTCGTCAAGTACGGGCATGGCGACCAGCGCGAACTCGGTCGTGAGGAGCGCCGCGAGCGTGCCCAAGGCATGTACGAGACGGTTGAGGATGTGCGGGGCAAGTGCCTGCTGCTTATCGACGACGTTATCACCACGGGTGCGACGATGGCCGCGGCTTCGGCTGAACTCAAGCGCGCCGGCGCCGCAGCAGTCGATGGCCTCGCTATCGCACGCGTTTGGTAGGGGTGGTTTTGTGGCAGTAAAGATTGAGCGGTGCAACGAGCCGACAGGCGAACAGCTAGCGGCTTCCGTAATCCTAACAGGCGCCTCGGCGCTACGCATGATGCGCGCCGAGCGCCGACAAATGGGTTACATCAGCTGGAGGGACCTCGATCCCGATGAAGAGCGCCGTGTGCTGTGCACGTCGTCGCCCTCGACCGAGGACATCTATCTTCCCGACTTGGTGCGGATTGGGGCCGCAAGCGGCGAGGTGCAAGAAGATCTTTGCTTGCTGGTGGGATCTGCGGCGCAGCGCCGCCGCATGCCTGGCGTGGGCTGGTCCGTATGCTCTGGGTTGCCCGCCGGCTCGATTCTAGAGGTGGAACCGGGGGTGTACAGTCTATCTCCCGAGGCCCTTTGTGTTGCCGTCGCCCACGAGGTCGGTTGTATCCAGGCATTTGCCCTGGCCCAGGAGCTGTGCTCTAAGATTTCGCTGAGCGACCGCGGGAAGTATCTGCCTCCCTACACCTCGCCTGTTACGAATAAACTTGCAAAGGACAAGGACCAGCCAGCAGACGTGGGCTACTTTGAAGTCGAGCAGGCGCTGACGCCCGATCGCCTGGCAGATTACCTTGCGGCATGCAAGGGGAATGTGGCCAAACAGCTGCAGCGTCTGTGTCCCTATCTTTCGGAAAACCTGCTCTCGCCCATGGAGTGCATCATGCTCGCCCTGTTTTCGCTTCCGTTTTCCTATGGCGGGTTTGCCTGCGGACCTTTTAAGACCGACTACAAGGTCGAGTTCGATGACCGTGCGCAGGCAATCTCGGGGATGCCTCATGCAGTTTGCGATGCGTATCAAGAGGCAGCCCGGTTTGACCTGGAATACAACGGTGAGCTGGGCCATTCCTCTCGGAGGGGACGTATCCATGATGAAAAGCGCAACACGGGCTTGATTACTATGGGAATCGAGGTCGCGACGGTCAACAACGAAATGCTCTGTGACATGGAAGCGATGGAAGCGCTCGCATGGCGCATCCACCAGCGTATGCGAAAGCGGTACCGGAATCGTGTCGATGCCCGCAGGAAGAAGCAAGAGGCGTTGCTTAACACGCTGCGGGCGTGTTTTGGGCTTAAGCCGGTCTAATTCACGTCGAAAATAGGGGGTTAATCATATGCCCTGGCCAAAATATGGCAAATATGAGTACTGTCACTAAATCAGTAACAGCAAAATCAAGGAATTTAGGACTCGGAGGCGTCATAAAGTAAGAAGATAATAAACAAATGTAGAATAACTAAGCATCAGGTTGGCGACACTGAGCGCAAAATCTGTCCGAGAGGCCAAAAATGCCTGTTACTAAATTGGTGACAGTACTCATATTTGCCATTTTTTGGCCACGGCACCCTAAGAAGGGTGTCCCGGAACTCACCGTAGGGGAGCTCCGGGCTTCACAGGGGCACGAATAGCCCACTCCGACCTGCGAAATCTGTACTCGCGATGCGAATGACGCCCCTAACCTTAAACTTTAGCTTGAACTTAGCTATAATGCGCTACGTTCCTACCAGGCTGTGGTTGCGGACGGACGAAATGCCCGTCCTAGTCCAAGACAGACGCGGTCAAAGGGATCCACGTAAGCGACCGCGTGCGCGCGGCGCGATCATGGCGCGTCCTAGATGTAAGCCGCACCGTCCGTTCTACTTTCTTTGGGGCAATACCGCCTCGCGGGCGAGCGGGCCAGTCGTGAGGGTGGCTGCGGCCTCCCGAGCAAACACCCCGGTGCGCAAGTGTGGGGTCAAATACCAGGTCAGCTGGTGGGAACAACCCGATATTCCGCGCAACGCACGGATCGTATACGACACAGAAGGCAGGGTAGTGGACATGGTGAGGGGCAGCTTGATGCACGCGGCTCGGTTAGGTGCTGGGACCGCAGCGGTCATTGCCGTTTTGGGCCTGAGCGGATGCGCGTTCAACCCGCTGTCTACGTTCACGACTCCCACGATCGACCAGATCGAGTACGAGACCGTCACGCCGGCGGTGTCGGACGATGCCCTGGTCACTCCCGGAACCCTGACGGTCGCCCTCGATACTTCCGATGCGCCGCAGGCAATGCAGGGCGCCGACGGCGAGCTTACGGGGTATGCAGTCGATGCTGCCCGCGCCCTCGCAAGCCGCATGGGCCTTAAGGTCGCCTTTGTCGATGCGTCCTCGGCAGGTTCCGCGCTCGGCGACAAAAAGGCTGATATCTTTATCGGCGAGATCAACTCCACGGACGGGGACGTTAGCTCGCTCGGCACCTGCCTGTACGATGCCGCTTCCGTGTTCGGTAAAACCAGCGATGGTGGGTCGCTGAGCGTTTCCACCGATACCCTTAACACGTCTACTCTGGGTATCCAGATGTCCTCGGCCTCGCAGGAGGCGCTTGCTAAGCAGAGCATCACCGCCAACCAAAAGACTTACTCCAACATCAACGAGTGCTTTGAGGCGCTCGAGTCCGGCGAGGTCGACTATGTGATCTGCGACTCCACAGCCGGCGGCTATCTTGCACGCCTGATGAGCGAGGTCTCCTATGTCGGTGCGCTTGAGGCGCCCTCGACGCTTGGTGTTGCGGGCCTATCGTCCAATGACGAACTGTGCCGTGCCGTGAGTGATGCCCTCGACGACATCACGGTCGACGGCACGCTCGAGGCGGTTCACTGCGTCTGGTACGGCCAGATTCCCTACGACCTCACCACTAAGACGGTTTCGGGCGCTAACGTGCAGCCGGGCGATTCTGAGTCCAGTGAGGCCATGTTCTCCGGCAGCGAGTCCTCCGATTCCAACAATGAGACCGCATCCTCCGAGGACAAATCGTCCAGCCAGGAAGGCACTATCACCGACGACGACATTAACAAACTCAATAGCTAGTTATTGCTAGGGGTGGTGTCTCCTATACGTTGGAAAGGAAACCTCTTCACGGTTTCAACACGCACTGCCGGGCTTTCCCAATAGGGGAGTCCGGCTTTTTCATCCCTATAAAACCAGCAGGTCAAAGCCATTTTTCGGGACCAAATACAAAGCCGTCGGCTCCCTCCTATAGCGCACTTTGCCACGGAAAAGTGCGAGACTTCGGTATGCGGTATCAAGCAATCGTTATTCGGGTCTTTGAGAATCCGCGTGATTAAATGCATGGCAATGGGTACATAGCCAGTACAGTAAGTCCCCGAGGCAGATTGGAGCCACGTATGGATATCAAGGTTTCTGGACGCAAGACGACGGTAACCGATGCTCTGCGTGCGCATGTGGATGAGAAGATCGGCGAGGCGCTCAAGGTTTTCGATATCGAGCCCATGACGGTCGACGTTGTACTTCGCTATGAGAAGAACCCCTCGAACCCCAACCCGGCAATCGTCGAGGTTACGGTTCGTGCCCGCGGTTCGGTGATTCGCGTTGCCGAGCACGGTGCAGATATGTACGCCGCGATCGACCTCTCCGCCGATAAGGTCACCCGCCAGCTGCGTAAGTTCAAGACCAAGGTCGTGGACAACCGCCAGGGCGGTGCCAGCGCCGCGGATGTTGCGCCGGTCGAGCGCGTCGAGGATCTGGCCGACCTGCTGCTGCCCGAGGAAGAGGACGACCTGCTCGTCCGCGAGAAGGTTATCGACGTCACCCCGATGACTGAGGAGCAGGCGCTGGTGCAGACCGATCTGCTGGGTCACGACTTCTACGTGTTCGAGAACGCGACGACCGGCCTTATCAATGTGGTGTATCACCGTAAGAATGGTGGATATGGCATCATCAAGCCCCGCATCGAAACACTTGACGAGTAAAATACGTTAACTTGCATGAGTTAACGGTTGGCGGCCATCCCATGCGGGTGGTCGCCTTTTTTACGTAAGGAGTCGCTTTGATGGACAAGGCCGCATCCGCCGGTCATTCGGACCGTTGCCGCATCGTCGTCGATACCTGCTGCGACTTTAGCCCCGAGGTCGCTGCGAACCTCGATGTCGATATCTTGGGCTTCCCCTTTATCATCGATGGCGAGGAGCGCACGGACGATATCTGGTCGAGCATGAGCCCTAAGGAGTTCTACGACCGCATGCGCGCCGGTGCCCGCGTGTCCACCTCGGCTGTGTCGCTCGGTCGCTATATCGAGTTCTTTACCGAGTGCGCCAAAGAGGGCACGCCCACGGTCTACCTGTGCTTTACCTCGGCGCTGTCGTCGAGCTACAACTCCGCGTGCCAGGCGGCAGATGCCGTGCGCGTCGAGTATCCCGATTTTGAGCTGTATGTGGTCGACAACGCTCTGCCCTGTGCGACCGGCGAGCTCTTGGCGCTCGAGGCCGTGCGCCAGCGTTCGGCGGGGCTGACCGCCAAGCAGCTGGTCGATTGGGCAAACGAGGCAAAGACCTACGTCCACGGCTACTTTACGCTCGAGAGCTTCGATGCGCTGGCTGCCGGCGGCCGCATTCCGCCCGCGGCGGCACAGCTCACGGCAAAGCTCGACGTCAAACCCGAGCTGTCTTACGACCTGGCCGGCTCGCTGTCGCTGATCGGCGTCAACCGCGGTCGCAAGAAGGCACTCAAGTCCATCCTCAAGTCGTTCCGCGAGAACTATGTGCCCGATCGCACCATGCCCATCGCCATTATGACTGCCGATGCCGAGAAGGATGGTGACTGGCTCGAGGCCGCCGTTCGCAAGGAGGAGGGCTGCGCCGACGTCACGATCATCCGCAGCTCCGTGGGCCCCACCATTGGCTCGCACGTGGGCCCCGGCATGGTGGCACTTGCGTTTTGGGGCAAGAACCGCGCCGAGAAAGCCTCGCTTTCCGACCGCATCGCGCGCCGTGTGCGCGGTGAGTAGACAGGCGCTACGACCACAGGCGCCCCGCAGCTCAAGCTCCGGCGCTGAGTATTCAACCTGGTAACAACACCCAACCCAAAAGGAAAGGTTTCATGGCAAACAAGCTCTCTGTCGCATTTATCGGCACCGGAATCATGGGTGCCCCCATCGCCGGCCACATCCTGGATGCTGGCTATCCTGTCACGGTCAACAACCGCACCAAGTCCAAGGCCGCCGCGCTTATCGAGCGCGGTGCCGCCTGGGCCGATATGCCGGCAGATGCCGTGGCTAACGCCGATGTCGTCTTTACCATGGTGGGCTATCCCTCCGAGGTTGAGGAGCTCTACCTGGCGGGCGACGGCCTGCTCGCGTGCACCAAGCCGGGCGCGGTCTTGATCGACCTCACCACGAGCTCGCCCGAGCTCGCCCGTGACATTGCCGAGGCCGCCCAGGTTTCTGGTCGCATGGCGTTTGACTGCCCCGTCACCGGCGGCGAGTCTGGTGCTATCGCCGGCACGCTTACGGCTATCGTGGGCGCCACCGAGAACGACATCGCGCCGGTCCGCGACATCCTTGCCACCTTCGCGGCCAACATCTGCTGCTTCGACGGCGCCGGCAAGGGCCAGGCTGCCAAGCTCGCCAACCAGGTGTCGCTGGGCGCCTGCATGGTCGGCATGGCAGACGCCATGGCATTTGCCGAGCTGAGCGGCCTTGACCTGGAGAAGACCCGCCAGATGATTCTGGGCGGCACCGGCAAGTCCGGCGCCATGGAGAGCCTGGCCCCCAAGGCGCTCGACGGCGACTACAAGCCCGGCTTTATGGTCGAGCATTTCATTAAGGACCTGCGCTTGGCGCTCGCCTATGCCGACGACCGCGAGCTTGCGCTGCCCGGCGCCGACGTGGCCTTTACGCTCTACGACATGCTCGACGCCATCGGTGGTGCCAAGCTGGGCACCCAGGCCATCACGGTCCTCTATAAGGAGGAGGCCGACGCCATCGCCGCCGGTCTGGACTGGTCGAAGTATCGTCCCGAGGAACACGGTGCTCACGAGGAAGGCTGCGGTTGCGGCGAGCATGGTGACGACCACGAGTGCGGTTGCGGACACCACCACGGCGAGGACCACGAGTGCTGCGGCGGCCATGCCCATGACGACGGTCACGAGTGCTGCTGCGGCCACCATCACGGGGAGTAGCGCCCATGAGCTGGACGTTCGTGGTGCTTGCGCTGGTACTCTTTCTCTTTGCGATCTACATCGGCTTTCTGTGCGGCCAGTGGGCGTGCGAAAAGCGTGTCATCACCAAGCGCGACTACTGGATTGCCAACTTTGCAGGAGCGGCGGCGGTCGTCCTACTGACCTGGGTGTTCTCGCTGTTCCCGCTGGTGCAGTTTGCGCCGATCGGCTGGCTCGGCGGCTTTATCGCCGGCCTTAAGATGAGCTTTGGCGAGTCCGTCGGTCCATGGCGCAAGCACGACGAGGTTTTTAACGTCAACAAGGCTCATCGCGCCGCCGCCGACGCGGGCGACGCCGAGGAGCGCCGCCGTGCACGTCGCAATGGCGCGGCCGACCGGCAGCTCATCTCGGTCACCGATGACAGCAAGGGTGCTGGCAAGCACGCCAAGAAATAAAAAGAAGAGGTAACTATGGCAGAAAACAAAGACGAACAGCTCACCGACGAGGAGCTGGCACAGCTCCAGCTGGCAGAGGAGAACGAGAACGCCGTCGACCGTCTGGTCCAGGAGCTCGGCTGCCCCACGCGCCGCATCCGCCAGTTTGCCGCCCGCGTGCTGCACCTGCTTGCCGAGCGCGATCCGCAGCGCGTCGTGCCCTGCGTGCCCGCGTTGATCGAGGCGCTCGACCGCCCCGAGGCGCAGACCCGCTGGGAGGCCCTCGATGCCCTGACGGCGCTCGCCACCACCTGCCCCGAGCAGCTGGGCGATGCCTTTGAGGGCGCCGAGACCGCACTGTTCGACGAGATCTCCTCCACGCTGCGCTATGCCGCCTTCCGCCTGCTGTGCGTGTGGGGTGCCACGAGCGTCGAGCGTTCGCGCGAGGCTTGGCCCATCCTGGACGAGGCCATCCAGTGCTACCACGGCGACCTTGAGTATCGCGACATGCTCGGTTGCCTGTACGAGTTTTGCCAGGGCGAGATCGACGCCGAGGTTGCCGAGAAGCTTGCGCTGCGCCTTAAGTTCGATGCCGAGAACGGTAAGGGCAGCTATCTTAAGGCCCGTTCGAGCGAGATTTGCGAAATGCTTGTTAAACGTTTTGGCCTGGATCTCTCCAAAAAGAAGAAGCGTGCTAGCGTAAAAAAATCTGACGACGCCGAAGACGAGGAGTAACAGATTATGGCGCACGATGTAGTCCTGATTCCCGGTGACGGTATCGGTCCCGAGATTACGCAGGCCATGCGCCGCGTGGTCGAGGCCACCGGTGTCCAGATCAACTGGAACGTCCAGGAGGCCGGTGCCGGCGTCATGGACGAGTTTGGCACGCCGCTGCCCCAACATGTGCTCGATGCGGTCGCCGAGACCAAGGTTGCCATCAAGGGCCCCATCACCACGCCGGTCGGCACGGGCTTCCGCAGCGTTAACGTCGCCCTGCGCAAGCACTTCGACCTGTACGCCTGCGTGCGCCCCTGCCTGTCGCAGCCGGGCGACGGCTCGCGCTTCCGCGACGTCGACCTGGTCATCGTGCGCGAGAACACCGAGGACCTCTACGCCGGCATCGAGTTCGATGAGGGCGCTGCCGAGGTCGAGGAGCTCTCGCAGCTTGTCGAGCGTTCGGGCCAAAAGACCTTCGCCGCCGATTCCGCGATCTCGATCAAGCCGATCTCCATCGCCAAGAGCCGCCGCATTGTGGAGTATGCCTTTGAGTATGCCCGCCGCTGCGGCCGCAAAAAGGTGACGGCCGTGCATAAGGCCAACATCATGAAGGCGACCGACGGCTTGTTCCTGCGCGTAGCGCGCGAGGTGGCCTCCAACTATCCCGATATCGAGTTCAACGACAAGATCGTCGACGCCACCTGCATGGGCCTGGTCCAGAACCCCAACGACTTCGATGTCTTGGTGCTGCCCAACCTGTACGGCGACATCGTGAGCGACCTGTGCGCCGGCCTGGTTGGTGGCCTGGGTATGGCTCCGGGTTCCAACATCGGTGCCGATTGCGCCATCTTTGAGGCAACGCACGGCTCCGCGCCCGATATCGCCGGTCAGGATATCGCCAACCCCACGGCCGAGATCCTCTCTGCTGCGATGATGCTCGATCACCTGGGCGAGAACGATGCTGCCAATCGCATTCGTGCCGCCGTCTCCGCCACGCTCGACGAGGGCGAGCAGGTTACCGGTGACGTGCGTCGTGCCCAGACCGGCTCCGTTGAGGGCGCTGTGGGCACGCAGGCCTTTGCCGATGCCGTTATCGCGCACCTGGCCTAAGGTATGCACGCTGCAAACGCCTAAATAGTACTTAAGTGTTTGCGTATAACCTAAGAATCAATACGCCCGGCGCCTCGTCGGGCGTATTCTATTGGGGACTATGTTTCCTAACAAGGAGTAATTGATATGGGTCTGATTCAAAAGAAGGACGAGAAGGACGAGATCGACGGCATCCAGATCATCGAGCGCGGCGAAGGCCCCGACGGTGATGAGGACGAGAAGATCGACCTGGTCGCCGGCACGTCTGCCGAGCACATTGCTGCCGGCACGACGGCCGAGGAGGAGGATGCTCGCCTGGAGGCAAAGATCGCCGCGGACGCCGCCGACGAGAACCTCATGCCCGAGGAGCAGGATGAGGGCGACTCCGATGCGGACGACCATGCATCCAAGCACAAGAAGACGATGATCGCCGCCTTCGTGGTTGCAGTCGTGATCGCTGCGGTGGTCGGCTTCTTTATTGGCAATGGCGGCTTTGGCGGCAAGGGTGTCGGCTCGTCGACCCTGACCGAGGACCAGCTCGATTCGACCGTGGCAAGCTATAGCTACAATGGCAAGAAGAGCGATATCACCGCGCGCGAGGCTATCGAGAGCCAGTACAGCCTCGACACCGTCAAGGATAGCGATGGCAACTACACCGCTCCTTCTGCTGACGTCATCCTGTCCTACGTGCGCAACCAGATTCTGCTGGACGCTGCCGAGGACGAGGGCGTTACCGTTTCTTCCAAGGAAATGAAGCAGTACGCCGAGGATTCCATCGGCACCTCCGACTACAAGACCATGGCCACGCAGTACGGCGTGTCCAAGGACCAGGCCAAGCAGATCGTCCGTCAGTCCGCGACGCTGCAGAAGCTCTACAAGAAGAAGGTGGGCGATAGCTCCGCAAGCATGCCGACCGCCCCGACCGAGCCTGCTGACGGCAACGAGGAGACCGCGAGCAAGGACTACGCCGACTACATCATCAACCTTGCCGGCGATGAGTGGGATAGCGAGAAGGGCACCTGGAAGGACGCCGATGGCACCTACGCCAAGGCATTCGCCGACGATGCCTTTACGGCCGATAGCGCGACCTATAAGCAGGCAATGACCGCCTATTACACCGCTTACCAGCAGTATTCTTCGCAGGCTTCGAGCGCCAGCTCCAAGTGGACCGAGTACGCCAACAGCCTGTACGCCAAGGCCAACATCAGCATTTACGGCCTGTTTGCGTAAGATCTGCCTGAGCTTACCGATCGCGTAGCCGAACTATCTGAATAAGCCCGCTAGAACGATATCCGTTCTAGCGGGCTTATTACGTCGGAGGTACCGGTAGTTAAATAATCTCAATTAATCTTTAAGTCCAAAGAGGTTATCGGCTTCATCGTCAGGCATATATTCCAGTACATCGCCCGGTTGGCAGTCGAGTGCCCGGCATATCGCGTCAAGAGTTGAAAAGCGCACGGCAGAAACCTTGCCCGTCTTGATGCGCGACATATTGACCTGGGAGATGCCCACGCGTTCCGCAAGCTCTTTGGATGAGATCTTGCGTTCGGCGAGCATGCGGTCGAGCCGCAGAATAATCATGGATTCCCCCTAGAGCAACTCGTCATCTTGTATTTGCAGGATACACCCGTACTGGAAGACGCTGGCAATCAGGCTAATAATCAGGCCTGCAAAGACCATAGAGAGGTCGAGGTGCTGGCCGCCAAGCGCATCCGTAAAGTTGCCGCCAAATCCTGAGAGTATCAGCCCCGTGACTATGGCACCAAGAAGCTTCACAGCAACGCCGCCAATAAGGAACAAATGTCCTACTTGACGTAGTATGCGGATGCATTCGAGGTCAAAGGGCCTGCCCGCCTTTTCAATGGCGGAGAAAAACCTGTATGCGCTTAGCACAATGGCAAGCGCAAGGCATGTCATCATGGCGCTCCCTATGGCAGTATGACCGTCGTGCGCGACAAGCATAAGAGGGGTCTGTTCATTGGCGCCGACGAGAGCGAGAGATGGCCCTTCGCCGGCATTAAGCTCTACGGATTGGAGGCAGAACCCTTGGGAGAGGCTAGGCAATATGAGTAGAAGCTCGATTGCAATGACTGCGAGAAGTCCCAGAGCGAGCGCTACGGCGGTGCAGATTGTGGCCCATTTGCAGATGTGAGCGAGCTTCCTCAGATCGGCTATTGCCTGTTCGCGGTTGATGGATTCATTCGATTTGGATACGTTCCAGCGGATCATAGCTCCTCCAACCAATGTCTAGGATGATATTTAAATCTTATAACATACTTAATGATAAACGATAAACAATTACAGATTAGAGTAAGTTATGTTTGTAAGACGAATAGCGAGAGCTTATGGCATATTTAGGGAGTGAGAGTTTGGCACGTGGGGGATGGACGAGTATCGAAATTTCCCGCAACCGCGCAAGTGCTTCATCGGGTCTCCCTAATTCATATGGAAAAGGAGCTGCAAACGATTGGAAATAACCGCTGAGCGGTCGAAAACTACCGTTCACCGATAATTTCTAAACTGGTTCTAACTGGTATTAAGTCAAAAAGACCAATTCACAAATCTTCACAATGACCTGCATTTTTTCTACATGCCTTTTTTGGCCACCCTGCGTTGTTTAGACACAGAAAAGGTTCCGATCTTTCGTCAAAGTATTTCGAAACGGTTTCAAAACCGCAGGTAGAAGTGTTAACGAGCGGTAAACGGTCGATTTATCGCCGTGAGCGGTGCAAAAACGTTTTACTGCGTGAATCAGCGAAAGCGACCTCTTCTGTGATGATATAGTGACAACAACACGTCACGTGGTTACTACCAGTTGAGAGACCACTGGTCTTCAAAGAACGCTTTCCAAGAAGCTTTAAGGGCGTCCGCCCGCTGGCTTCCGAAAACATCGGACTCAGATCGTACACACCTTCGGAAGGGAAATTTGAATGGTTGGCTTTATTCTTACCGGTCATGGACAGTTCGCACCCGGCCTCGCAAGCGCTATCGCTATGGTCGCCGGTGATCAGCCCGCTTTTACCGTCGTTCCTTTCGAGGGCGACCAGGCTGCTTCCTACGGTGAGGATCTCCGCGCCGCTATCACCGCCATGCGCGAGGAGTGCGATGGCGTGCTCGTCTTTACCGACCTGCTTGGTGGTACCCCGTTCAACCAGGCAATGATGATTGCCCAGGATGTCGACAACGTCGAGATTCTGACTGGCACGAACCTTCCCATGGTTATTGAGCTTCTGTTCCTCCGCGGCAACGCTACGCTCGCCGAGCTTGGCGAGCAGGCCGTGACCGTTGGCCAGACGGGCATCACCGCCCAGACGGTTGCCTCCGTCGCTGGTGCCGAGGAAGAGGATATCTTCGGTGACGAGGACGGCATCTAATGGCCGATTTCGGAGCCAGCGTCCTGAGCTCCTCGGTCGCTCTTTTAGGCCTGCTTGTCGTCATGGGCTTGATTTACACCATCTGGTCGCAAATCAACATGAAGAAGAAGCAGAAGTACTTCAAGGAGCTGCACACCGAGCTCAAGCCGGGTCAGGAGGTTCTTTTCGCCGGCGGTATCTACGGAACCGTCAAGGGCATCGAAGGCGAAAAGATCCAGATCAAAGTCCGATCCGGTGCCGTCGTAGATGTTTCGCGTTACGCGATTCAGGAGATCAAGTAACTGTCGTCAGCAAATAACGAAAGGAAGCTGATCAACATGGCAGAACCCAACATTCTTCTTACCCGCATCGATAACCGACTGGTCCATGGTCAGGTTGCCACCCAGTGGAACTCCACCCTGGGCTCCAACCTTATCCTCGTCGCCAACGACGATGTGTCGACCAACACCATGCGTCAGAACCTCATGAAGATGGCCGCTCCCGCCGGCGTCGCTACGCGTTTCTTCTCCCTGCAGAAGACCATCGACGTCATTGGCAAGGCGAGCCCGCGCCAGAAGATCTTCATCGTGGCCGAAACACCGGAAGACGTGCTTACGCTCGTCAAGGGCGGTGTGCCTATAAAGAAGGTAAACATCGGCAACATGCACATGTCGGAAGGAAAGCGCCAAGTCGCCACCTCCGTCGCAGTTAACGACGAGGATGTCGCTGCGTTTAAAGAGCTGCAGGAATTGGGGGTGGAGTTGGAGATCAGGCGCGTTCCGAGCACGCCTGTTGAGGACACGAGCAAGCTCTTCTCGTAATCCTCATGATCCACGTTGTCAGGAGTGAAACTCTGACATTCTGTACGTGTTATCCAAAGTGCGTACATACATTTTGAAAGGAGGAGCAAGATGGAATACTCGATCATCCAGGTCGCTCTGGTCTTCGTCGTCACGTTCATCGCGGCAATCGACCAGTTCAACTTCCTCGAGTCTCTCTATCAGCCCATCGTCACCGGCGCCGTCATCGGTCTTATCCTTGGCGACCTCAACACCGGTCTTCTCGTGGGTGGTACTTATCAGCTCATGACGATCGGCAACATGCCGATCGGAGGCGCTCAGCCGCCTAACGCCGTCATTGGCGGCATCATGGCAGCCATTCTCGCTATCGCCACGGGCCTCGAGCCCAACGCGGCAGTCGGCCTTGCCATTCCGTTCGCTCTGCTTGGTCAGCTCGGCGTTACCCTGGTCTTCACGCTTATGTCGCCGCTCATGTCCTCCGCGGACAACATGGCTCACAACGCTGACACCAAGGGTATCGAGCGTCTGAACTACTTCGCCATGGCTCTGCTCGGCCTGATCTTCGCGGTCGTCGTCACCCTGTTCTTCATCGCTGGCGCCACCATCGGTCAGACCATCGCTTCCGCCATCCCGACTTGGCTGCAGACCGGTCTTTCCGCTGCAGGCGGCATGATGCGCTTCGTCGGCTTCGCCGTCCTGCTCAAGGTTATGATGAACCGCGATATGTGGGGCTTCTTCCTCATGGGCTTTGGCCTCGCGCTCATCACCGTTGCCAACGATTCTCTGGCAACCCCTGCTCTGCTCATCCTCGCTCTCATCGGCTTCGGCATCGCCTTCTGGGACTTCCAGCAGCAGACCGAGCTGAAGGGTGCAGCTGTTTCTGACGGAGGTGACTTCGAAGATGGCATCTAATGAGTATGTGATCCCGGAGCACTACGAGGATCTCACTCCTGCTCCGCAGCTCGACCAGAAGACCCTCAACAAGATGGCTTGGCGCTCCTGCTTCCTGCAGGCATCGTTCAACTACGAGCGCATGCAGGCCGCTGGCTGGCTCTACTCCATCATCCCCGGTCTGGAGAAGATCCACACCAACAAGAACGACCTCGCGGCTTCCATGAGCCACAACCTGGAGTTCTTCAACACCCACCCGTTCCTCGTCACCTTTGTTATGGGTATCGTGCTTTCGCTCGAGCAGAACAAGGTTGACATCCCCACGATCCGCGCCGTCCGCGTCGCCGCAATGGGCCCGCTCGGTGGTATCGGTGACGCCCTGTTCTGGCTGACGCTCGTGCCTATCACGGCCGGCATCACCTCCAACATGGCCATCAACGGCAACGCCGCTGCGCCGATCATCTTCCTGGTGATCTTCAACGTCGTCCAGTTCGCTCTGCGCTTCTGGCTCATGAACTGGTCCTACAAGCTTGGCACCAGCGCTATTGACGCTCTGACTGCCAACATGCAGGCCTTCACGCGTGCCGCTTCCATCATGGGCGTCTTCGTCGTCGGTTGCCTGGTCGTCACCATGGGTGGCACCCAGATCAACCTCCAGATCCCCAACGGCACCACCCGTGGCCTCTCCGCCAATACCGTGATCGTCTCCGAGAAGGAGGCCGAGAACTTCACCGGTATGGAGGGCATCGATACCGAGACCGCTGAGGCCGGTACCATCGCCATGACCGATGAGGACGGCAACGCCCTCACCGCTTCCGATGCCGACGGCAACGCTGTCGAGTGCGGCGTCACCGATCTGGGCAACGGCATGGAGTCCGTTACCTACGGCACCGTCACCGAGGATCCGGTCAACTTCTCCGTTGCCGACACCCTCAACACCATCGTCCCGAAGCTCGTCCCGCTTATGCTTACGCTGCTGCTTTACTACATGTTCGCTAAGCACAGCTGGACCCCGACCAAGGGCATTCTGCTGCTCTTCGTCCTGGGCATCCTGGGCGCTGGCCCGCTTGGTCTCTGGCCGAGCATCTGGTAAGGCTCTAGCTTGAGGGGTGTGTCCCTACGCGGCTCACACCCCGACCCCTTAAGCCATGTGTATGTTAAAAGCCGCGTGCTCGAAAGAGCGCGCGGCTTTTGTTTTCTTGATGATTCGGGTGTTGCGGACTGATAATGCTTAACACCCTAGGTAGTTAGCCGAATTCGAGCAAAAGGGAGGATAGGATGGCGATCGGAGCGCGTAAGCAACCGCTGTACGATCAGCTGGTCGATATTCTGACCGAAAAGATTGACCATGAATATCGCGCCGGTGACATGATTCCTTCCGAGCGCGAACTTTCGGAGCGCTATGGTCTCTCGCGCACTACGGTACGCCTGGCTCTGCAGGAACTGGAGCGTTTAGGACTGGTGGTTCGGCAGCACGGTCGCGGTACCTTTGTGACCGACCGTTCGGCAAAGGCAACCAATCTTATGCAGTCCTACAGCTTTACCGAGCAGATGCGCGCTATGGGTCGCGACCCTGAGACCACGATTCTCGATTTTTGCGAGATGGAGGCCGATAAGAATCTGGCCGAGCATATGGGATTACGTATCGGTGATCGCATTTTTAAGCTCAAGCGCCTTCGTTCTGCCGACAACATGCCCATGATGGTCGAACGCAGCTATCTACCGGTTCGTCAATTTCTGTCCTTAAAACGACCGCTGCTGGAGCGTAAGCCGCTTTACGATGTGATTGAGCAAGACTTTCAGCAAAAGATACGCGTGGCTGAAGAGGAGTTCTATGCGAGCATAGCCCGTCCCACCGACGCCCACCTTTTGGGAATTGTCGAGGGCTCGCCTGTGCTCGATTTGGTCAGGACTACGTATAACGAGTCAAACGAGGTTGTGGAGTATACACTCTCGGTTGCTCGTGCCGATCAGTTTAAATACAAGGTTTACCACCAGCGTAGCAACTAGTGTCCGCATCGTTTCCATATGGTGATTCTTTGCATTTAACTGGTTACTACCAGATAACCAACCGAAGTGCATAATTGCACGTCAGAGGATTACTTCTAGAGAGAGGTATTAGAAATGTTCGAGAAGAGTGTCGAGGAGCTCACCGAGCTCGGCGCCCAGATCACCACGGCCGAGATTGCTCAGCAGCCCGAGCTTTGGCGTGATACGCTCAACATCTATCGCGAGAACAAGGAGGCCATCGAGGCCTTCCTGGCCGAGGCTCGCGCTATGGGCGAGGGCCGTCTGTCCGTTGTCTTCACCGGTGCCGGTACGTCCGACTACGTTGGCGATACCTGCGCCCCGTACCTGCGTCACGCTGGCAACACTGATCTCTACGACTTTAAGCCCATCGCCACGACCGATATCGTGAGCGCCCCGCGCGACTTCCTGCGCGCCGAGGATCCCACGCTCGTGGTTTCCTTTGCCCGCTCCGGCAACAGCCCCGAGAGCCTTGCTGCCGTCGCCGTTGCCAAGGAGCTCGTCCACAACGTCAAGTTCCTCAACATCACCTGCGCTCCCGAGGGCAAGCTCGCTGTCGAGTCTGCCGATGATCCCAATGCGCTGACGCTGCTCATCCCGCGCGCCAACGACAAGGGCTTCGCCATGACCGGTTCCTACACCTGCATGACCCTGCTCTCTACCCTCATCTTTGACGAGGCTTCCGACGAGCAGAAGGCCGAGTGGGTCGAGACCATCGCCAAGATGGGCGAGGAGGTCATCGCTCGCGAGTCCGAGGTTGCCGATTACCTGGCTGGCGACTTCAACCGCGTGACCTACTTGGGTTCCGGCTCCTTCGGTGGCCTTGCCCAGGAGAGCCAGCTCAAGATCCTCGAGCTCGCTCACGGTCTAGTCGCTACTTCCTACGACACCTCTATGGGTTATCGTCACGGACCCAAGTCCTTCGTCGACGACAAGACCCTCGTGTTCGTGTTCGTCAACAACGATGCCTACACCCGTCAGTACGATATCGACATCCTCAACGAGATCGGTGGCGACAAGATCGCTCAGCACACCGTTGCCGTTCAGCAGGATGGCGCTACCGTCTACGAGGGCGAGTCCTTCACCTTTAAGGGCTATGAGGCACTCCCCGAGGGCTACCTTGCCCTGCCGTTCGTGATGTTTGCCCAGGCCATCAGCCTGCTCAACTCCGTGCGCGTGGGCAACACGCCCGATACGCCGAGCCCCACCGGCACGGTCAACCGCGTGGTTAAGGGCGTGACGATTCACCCCTTCACCGCTTAATCGCGTCCCCCCTGTAAGGGCGCCCGTCCGCTCATAACGGCGGGCGGGCGCTTTTTGTTTTCACTTGGACCGGGTATAAGCATCACCACAGTCAACTGCTTTAGAAGCAAGGAGTGCATATGAGCACGTACGCAATTAAGGCTGACAAGTTCTTCTTGCCGGCAGGTCCGCAGCTGGGCGGCTATCTTATGGTCGAGGATGGCGTCTTTGGCGCCTGGCAGGCCGACGAGCCCTCTTGCGAGATCAAGGACTACACGGGATCGTGGATCGCACCGGGTATGGTCGATACCCACATCCATGGCTTCTACAACCACTCAACTACCGATAACGACCCCGAGGGTATCGATATCAGCTCGACTGAGCTCGCCCGTCGCGGTACCACCAGCTGGCTACCCACGACGTTCACCGATGGCGTCGAGCAGATCAAGGACGCCTGCGCCGCCATCGCTCAGGCGGACGAGGGTCGCGGCCCCGACTTCTGCGGTGCTCGCATTCAGGGCATCTACCTGGAGGGCCCCTTTTTTACCATGAAGCACGTGGGCGCGCAGAACCCCGCTTATCTTATCGATCCCTCCGAGGAGGTCTTTGATCAGTGGCAGGAGGCTGCGGGCGGTCGCATCGTTAAGAGCGCCATGGCGGCCGAGCGCGACGGCGCCGCTGCTTATGCGGCTGCTCTGAACGCCAAGGGTGTGGTGACCAGCATCGGTCACTCCGACGCCACCTACGATGAGTGCATCGCCGCCATCAACGCCGGTGCCAGCTGCTTTACGCATACCTATAACGGCCAGCGCGGGCTGCATCACCGTGAGCCCGGTGTCGTGGGTGCTGCTATGTCCACGTCCGAGACCTACGCTGAGATCATCTGTGACGGCAAGCACGTAAACCCTGCCGCCATCAAGGCGCTGCTGCAGGCCAAGGGCTGGCAGCACACGGTACTCATCACCGACTGCCTGGGCTGCGGCGGCATGCCCGAGGGCAGCTACACCAGCGGCGGCATGGACGTCATCATGAAGGACAACCTGTGCTGGCTCGCCGATGGCAAGAGCATTGCCGGTTCGGTGCTCACGCTTGCCCAGGGCGTCAAGAACATCGTCGACTGGGGCATCGCCAGCGCCGATATCGCCATTCGCATGGCAACCGAGGTGCCGGCACGCTCCGCGCACATCGAGGATAAGTGCGGCAGCATCATGCCGGGTCGCGACGCCGACTTTGTCGTGTTCGACCATGAGCTCACCCTCGTCGAGACGTATGTTGGCGGCCAGAGCGTCGGCAACGCCTTTACCGAGTAACGAAAGAAAAAGACGGCGGGCCCGAATCTGCTCGGACCCGCCGTACGGGTTAAACGCTCAAAAGCACCTTTACAGTTACAGCTTGCTAGCGATTTTCTTTGCCGTACGCTTAACGCCGGCCACCAGGCCTCCTGCAGGATGCTCCTTCTCGTATGCTAGGCGCTTCTCGCGCTTGGCGTACTCTTCGACGATGATGTCTCCATACTCGTCTTCGATCTTGTCGAAGAAGTCGACGGCACCCTTAATTTCCTCAGCGGTCGGGTGCCCCTTTTGGACACCGCCGGTGAGTTTGAACGGCCCCCACGTATCAAAGCCGGGGCAGCCGTAGACACCCATAAAGATGGCCTGCCTCATGCGGCAGATGCCATCGATATCCTTGCCGTACCACTTGTTTTTGCCACCGTAGGTCATAAGGCCAAACACCTTGTCCTGCGGCTGCAACACGTTAGTGAGCACGCGTGCCATGTCCTTGTCGATCTCGGAGTAATAGATGCCCGTGGCGACACCAATCAGATGGTATTCGTGCAGGTTGGGATACTCGTTTTTGCCGAGCGTTTTCACATCGAGGGTATCGATTTCGGGGTGCGCCTCGACGATGGCGTCCACGAGCTTTTTCGTATTGCCGTGGTGGCGTGAGGCATAAAGAATGATGGTTCGCATAAGAAGGCCTTTCAGCTGTAATTGCATCAATGTCTGTATGGTACCCCGTTACATGGCCGGGATACCGGACGCATCGATGAGCGTGCGGGTTTGTTCTATGGTTAGGATTGAAACGGGCGCTTGCGTGAAATAAAGCAGTTGTTCGAAAGGATGGGTAATGGAATACGCTCTCTCCAACGATTCGATTTCTATTAAGGTTTCCACGGCTGGTGGCTCGTTTACCTCGATTGAGGCCGGAGGTCGCGAGTACTTGTGGCAGGGTGATCCCACCGTGTGGTCCGGCCAGGCGCCGATTTGCTTCCCGATTTGCGGAGGCTTGCGCGACAACAGCGCCATGACGTTTGCCGGGCATCATGTAAAGCTCGCTCGCCACGGCTTTGCGCGCAAGCAGGAGTGGAAGCTGCTGAGCCAAGGCGAGAACGAGTTGGCTATGTGCCTGGCTTCGGAGGATAACGCCGCGCTGCTGAGCGATTATCCGTATCCGTTTAGGCTCGTCGCCCGCTATACGCTCGAGGACGCCGCCGTGCGTGTCTCCTATGAGGTTACCAACGAGGGCACCGAGGATATGCCGTTCTTTATCGGTGGGCATCCCGGCTTTAGGTGCCCGCTCGATGAGGGCGAGGCCTATACGGACTACGAGTTGCGCTTTGAGAAAGAAGAGGCTGCAGAGCTTTGCACCGCTGTCCCTTCGACTGGCTTGATTGACGTGGACAAGCGCTCCAAGAACCCCATGGTGGGAAAGACGCTGCCCCTGTCGCACGAGCTCTTCGATTTTGCGGAGACCATCTTTGACGTGCTCGAGAGCCGCCAGGTCACGCTTTCCAAAAAGGGCGAGGACAAGGGCGTCCGCCTGAGCTTTGAGGGCTTCCCATATCTCATTGTGTGGAGCAAGCCCGAGGGTGATTTTGTGGCAGTTGAGCCTTGGGGCGGCCTTTCGACCTGCTCCGATGAGGACGACGTGCTTGAGCATAAGCGTGGCTGCCTTGTCGCCAAGCCCAAGGAGACCGTCGTTCGCTCGTTCACGATTGAGATTCTGTAATTCCGTTTTGTCGACTCGTATCGCGAGGCACAAGGAGCCTGCGAGATAAGGAGCTAAAAATGATCCTCACCGTTACGATGAACCCGTCCGTCGATACACGCTATCAGCTCGATGAGCTCATTATCGACGACGTTAACCGTGTGACGCCCGAAAAGACCGCCGGCGGCAAGGGTCTCAACGTGGCCCGTGTACTGGGTCAGCTGGGCGACGACGTTGTGGCAACCGGTCTACTCGGCGGCCACATGGGCGCCTACATGGCCGAGCTCATGGATGCCAACGGCATTAAGAATGATTTTGTACCCATCAAGGGCGAGACTCGCATTTGCCTTAACATCCTCCACGCCGGCAACCAGACCGAGCTACTCGAGAGTGGCCCGACGATTGCCCCCGAGGAGCTCGATGCCTTTACCGCCAAGTTCGCCGAGCTTGCGAGCAAGGCCGCTGTCGTTACCATCTCGGGTTCGCTGCCCCGTGGTGTCGAGGCGGGCTACTACGCCAAGATCACGGGTATTGCCGAGAACGCCGGCGCCAAGGTGCTGCTCGATACCTCGGGTGCTTCGCTCGAGGCCGCCCTTAAGTCCGAAATTAAGCCCGAGCTGGTCAAGCCTAACCTGACCGAGATTAACGGCCTTCTGGGCACGAGCTTTACCACCGACGATGTGGACGAGCTCCGCGCCGCGCTCGCCTCTGATGCCCGCTTCTCCGATATCCCCTGGGTCGTCGTGTCCATGGGCGCTGCCGGCTCCGTGGGCTTCCATAATGGCCGTGCATTCCGCGCCAAGACCCCCGATATCCCCGCCGTTAACGCTACGGGCTCTGGCGATTCGACCATTGCCGGCTTCGCGCATGCGATTGCTGCTGGCGCGGATGACGAGACGGTGCTGCGTACCGCCAACACCTGCGGCAAGCTCAATGCCATGGATCCCATGACCGGCCATCTGGTCATGGACCGTTGGGACGAGGTCTACAACGGCGTTGTCGTGACCGAGCTGTAAAAGCCTGGGCGTCGGCCCCGGCATTGCTTGCTAGCTCATGTCGACGACAAGTGCGGTAGCATTATGCTGGGGCGCGACGCCGAGTTTGTCGTGTTCAATCCCGACCTTACCCTGGTCGAGGCGTATGTGGGTGGCAACAGCATCGGTAACGCGTTTGCCGATTAGCCGCCAAAGAAGCGATCCGAGAGGGGATTTAGATGATTTACGGTGCATTGGGCGATATCGAGGAGTACCGCGGAATGCTCAAGGGCCTCGACGTGCTGATCGACTGGCTCGAGGAGAACGACCCGGCACAGCTCGAGGTCGGCAGCCATCCGATTTTGGGTGAGAAGGTCTTTGCGAACGTCATGTCTCCCACGACGCGTCCCGAGGCCGAGGCTCACTATGAGACGCATCAGCGCTATCACGACCTGCAGATCGACGTCGAGGGTCGCGAGGCCTTTAAGGTCGCCACGGGCAGCCTGACGCTGGTTCAGGAGTTTGACGAGAAGGACGACTACGATCTGGTCGATTCCGACGCTTCGATCGCCGGCGATCTTGCCGACGATAAGTTTGCACTGTTCGTTGCCGGCGAGCCTCACATGCCCACGCTCGAGTTCCCGGGCGATGGCGCACAGCCGGTCAAGAAGATTTGCTTTAAGCTGCTTGCAGATGCTTACTGGGAGGAGTAGCGAACTGCTCGGCTGAGCTGCTCGTCTGATGGCGTGATCCCCTTAGGGAAAACACGCCAGGACCCCGCCAAGCGTTTTTTCCCTAGGGAAATCACGTTTGGCGGGGTTTTCGGTTTTTTGAATAGGGAAGCCTCATTTATTTGCGAAGAACATCGGCTAGCCGCAGGATTGAAATCATCGACCGATAAGTGAGTTCCACTTTTTCGCCCGCAAGCAGTCGTTTCGAGCCAATCTCATCTAGCCCCACAAGCCGAGAAAACAGCGGGCCGCTCATCGTTCCCTCGTCAATTGATTCCCTTATGGTCTTCAAAACGTCCGTATCATGAAGCGATGCCGAGCTGTAGGGGGCAACACGAGCGGAACTCTCAATTAACGACGAGACAAAAGGATGGAGATGCTTTGGACATAGTCCATCAAACACCACATCCCCATTGTCGTTCGAGCCGACCAGGCGCCAAGTATAATGATCGACCCAGTCATCTCCGTCATATATGGCGTTCATGAGCAACTTCCCGTCTAGAGAGAGAAACCTATTTGGACATCGGGGCGCAAGACCGCAATCCATATCGGGCCTCCAGCAGCTCCAACCCAACGCACCACATAGGTTCCCTTTCGTACATGTGTATCAATCTGCCCCGAAATGCCGGTGAATGCAATTCCAGACCCGTTTGTCGGATAGCAATCGACGTATTTTTGTTTTCCGCTCACAACCTTGTATAGATATATCGTTCCAGCAAAAGAGAAGGGATCGTTCGCAATTTTGTCCGGAAGAACTTGCCACCTCAAAATCCCGCTACCAATATGGTCAAGCTTGACCGTTCCGCCGTCCCCCTCAAAAGTGGCAAGGGGATTTACCCCAGACTGAGAGTCGGCATCGCCCTCCTTAGCAGTTATCAGCAGGCTGCCCGTATAAGACTGCTGAGGCTCACCTTCAGGACAGGCAGCCTCGGCCCAAGAAGGGCCACTCAGGCAGAACAGTCCGAGCAGCATCATTGCCAACAAAAGAAAACCCTTAGTTCTTTTCATCTCTATCCCCAACGTCTCTCGACATTTGTATATCGTGACTATTTTAGATCTATATGGCCAATTCGAGCCCTCGCCATGGCATTTGTTGCACTGGGTTTCTTTTCATTAATTTTTCACTTTGGTAAATCCCCGCCCCTAAGCATTAAACCCGAAGTCCACCGAGTGGGCCGCTGTTGACGTGGCGATGCTTGGATTGGCGCGCACGCACTCAAAATCGGCAACAAAAAAGCCGCCCGAAGGCGGCTATCTTGTTCAATGGAGCCAGCGACCGGGCTCGAACCGGTGACCCCCGCTTTACGAGAGCGGTGCTCTACCAACTGAGCTACGCTGGCGGCCATGTGGTGACGCAACTGAGGCGTCAACGGCTGTTTATGATACGGGACATCGCAAATCCGCGCAAGGGTTCTGACGGCTTTTCTCACTTTAAATGCACTAATATTGGAGACGTGATGTCTGCAGCGTCCATTTGGCGCTTGACCTGCTGTTGAGTTGGTGGCCGACGTCCCGCTCTTACGGGTCTCAAACAGAATGGGGCAGCCATGGCTCAACCCAAGATTCTTCTTACACGTATCGATGACCGGTTTATTTACGGGCAAGACGTTGAGCTGTGGAACGAAGCCGTGGGCTCCAACCTTGTTCTGATCGTCAACGATGAGATCGCGGCGGATTCGCGCCATTGGGCACCTATGAGGGTGGCGGCGCCAGAAGGCGTCTGGACGCGGTTTTTCTCGGTGCAAAGGGCTATCGACATCATTCATACCGCAACGCCGCGTCAATGGATTCTGGTCATGGTAGCCTCACCTGCCGACGCGCTCGCGCTGGTTAAGGGTGGTGTGCCGATCACCAAGATTAGCATCGGCCATATGCAGGCAGGGGAGGGCAAGCGTCCTGTGACGCCCGCGGTTGCCATTGACGATGCAGGCGTCGCCGCCCTCAAAGAACTCCAAGCGCTCGGCATAGAGCTGGAAATCCGTTATCTCCCCAGCTCCGACCCAGATCCTATCGAGAACCTGCTCGCGTGATTCCCTGGGGACGGAGGAAAACGGATCGTATTTTCCCGTGGAGGAGCGGCGAGATGCCCTCGGCCAGGAATTGGGGCCATCTACTACTTTTGGTCGCTTACCTCGAAGCACGATGAAAATCGCAATAATAAAACTGCAGGTAGCGAACGTGCAATTTTTGAAAATAGGGGCGTATGGTCAGGGGTGCGGGAGTAAAAGTAGTAGATGGGCGCAATCTGTAGCGCGCCGATTTCAGGCATGTTGGCGCATGTGTCGGAGCTACGAAAAGAGTGTCCCTTTCGACTAGTCTTTTAGAACGTCAATGACTGCACCACAGCTTAAGCCGTTCGCAAAAATGGCTCCTAAATCTGTTTCGTTAATTGAATTGCGTAAATATGGTTAATCACAGAACCGAAATTTGGTTAAATGTAAACTGTAAATTAAGTTAAACGCGCTGGTAGCAATGGTGATAAATATGCCAAAAAAGTACTACACTAGAATTGTCGAAAATGAGCTCGACCAGCTGCTGGGTATATTCGGTGCCGTTCTCATCGAAGGACCGAAATGGTGTGGAAAGACGACCACGGCCGAGACCCGTGCGGCGTCCAGGCTCCTTCTCATGGACCCGTCCCGCAACTTCGAGAATCGCTTACGCGCCGAGACGGATCCGGCTCTTGCCGTTTCCGGCGAGGTGCCGCGGCTGATTGACGAGTGGCAGGAGGTTCCGAAACTCTGGGACGCGGCACGGTTTGAGTGCGACAACCGCGGCGGCGAGCCTGGCCAATTCATATTTACGGGATCGGCAACACCGCGAGACGACGAACGCCCGATGCACAGTGGCGCTGGAAGGTTCGCCAAACTGCGCATGGACACCATGACGCTTTTCGAACTCGGGAAATCCAGCGGTGCGGTTAAGCTATCGGGCATTATTTCTGGCGAAAAGTTCAATGGAGCTTTCGGGTCGCTGGATTCTGCCTCGATTGCCGAGTGCGTTGTTCGCGGTGGATGGCCCGCCGCGGTCGGACACGATGCGCGGGCGGCGTCCGCGATGGCCAAACGCTATATCGGCATAGTCGCCGAAGAAGATTTGTCCCGTGTCGACGGCTCTCGCCGCGACCCTGAGAAGGTCAAAGCCGTCATCGAATCGCTTGCGCGCAATGAATCCACTTTGGCGACACTCAAGACGCTCGTAGCCGATCTTGGCGGAGAGGTGTCGAGACAGACGGCGGCATCATATATATCTCTTCTCGCTCGGGTTAGTTTCGTTCGCGATATTCCCGCATGGAACCCCGCAATGAGATCCCCCGTGCACTTAAGAGAATCGAAGAAGCATCATCTTGCTGACCCGTCACTGGCGGCCGCCGCACTCGGGGCGACTCCGGAGACCTTGCTGCTAGATTTCAAGACGCTTGGACTACTTTTTGAATCGCTGGCACTCCATGATTTGTGGGTTTATGCGCGAGCAAACGGAATGGGCCTCTATCACTATCATGATTCTCGCGATCTAGAAGTCGATGCGGTCATTGCGGCTCCCGGCGGAACGTGGATTCCGGTCGAAGTTAAACTCAGCTCTGCTCAAATCGAAGAGGCGTCTGACAGCCTTGTTGCTGTCGAGAAACGCATGGTTGCCGCCGGAAACAACCCGCCGGTTTCGAAAGTCGTGATCATCGGGTTTGGTTCGCAAGCCTATGTTACCGAGCGTGGCGTCCAAGTTGTTCCGCTGGATGTTCTCGCGCCGTAACGCGACGGTCGAAGCGGGACGGACGCCACCATTGCGCGCGAGGACACGGCATCATCGATGATGCGGCGGCCACATTCGGCAAAGAGTGTCCCCAACGACTAGTCGTTTAGGAACGCCCCCAATGACTAGGTAGAAAAACGCCCGTCGGCGGTGGTGCCGGCGGGCGCTGCTGTGCGATATGTCGCGTTGTGGGCTTAATGCCTCATAAAGTGGTACTCGATCACATTGCTGTAGGGGTGACCCGGGCCCACAATGCCCTGCGGGAACAGCGGCTGGTGCGGCGTGTCGGGGTACATCTCTGCCTCGAGGGCAAAGCCGGCGCCCCAGCCATAGTTGGCATCGTCCTTGGCGTGCTCGTCACCCAGCCAGTTGCCGGTGTAGAGCTGCACGCCCGGGGCGGTGGTGTAGTAGTCCAGCTCACGGCCGGTCCACATCTCCTCGACGTGCATCGCGCGGCGCAGATTACGGCCGTACTGATAGTTATCGATGCATAGGCAGTGATCATAGCCACGTGCCTGCTTAATCTGCGGGTCGTCGGCTTCCATGCCGGGAGCGACGGGGCGCAGCTCGCGAAAGTCAAACGGCGTGCCCTCGACTGGAGCAATCTCGCCGGTGGGGATGTTCTGCTCGTTAATAGGCAGGTAGTGGGCGGCGTTAGCGACAAAGAAGTGTTCGCAGTCCATGCCGGCGTTATGGCCGGCAAGGTTAAAGTACGTGTGGTTGGTCATGGACACGTAGGTGGCACGGTCGCTTTCGCAGCCGTACTCGATGCGGAAGCGACCCGTCGGCGTCACGGTAAACACGGCCGTAAAGGTGCGGTTGCCGGGAAGACCCAGCTCGCCATCCTCAAGCGAGGTGGTCATGCGCACGGCGTTGTGGACCTCGTCGAGCTCAGCATCCCACACGCGCTTGTGCAGCCCGTGCTCAAGATCGCTGTGCAGGTTGTTGACGCCTTCGTTGGCCGGCATATGCCAGTCCATGCCGTCGATGGTGATCGTGGCACTCGCAGTGCGGTTGGCCACGGGGCCGATGGTCGCGCCAAAGCAGGCGGGGTTGTCAAAGTAATCCTCGAGCTTATCGAAGCCCAGCACCACATCGCGCACGTTGCCGGGAATGTCGGGCACATCGATGCCCAACACGGTGGCGCCAAAGTCCATAATGCGAACGCAGATCTCGGGCCCGTTGAGGGTGTAGCGATGAACGGGGGTACCGCACGGCGCGGTGCCGAAAAGCTCGGAAGTGATCATTTGGTTCCTAACATCGAGGTATTTCGGACAAACTGTAGCGCGAACAGGCGAGATTATCACTACACCCCACTAAAGCAGGGGGTATTTTTCTCAAAAAAGTGATGATTGGGGCTGTGTGGGCGCTCATTTTTGGCGCGCGCGATTCTGATACAATTTGTTCGTTACTGTTTGAACGGTATGCGCGCATAGAACAGCGAGGATTCATCGTGATTAAGGCAGAGCGACAGGATAAGGTTCGTCAGCTGCTCGAAGAGCAGGGCACGGTCTCGGTTAAGGAGATTTCGGATGCGCTGGGCGTTTCGGACATGACGATTCGCCGCGACCTCGAAGAACTTGCGAGTCTGGGTGAGATCGAGCGCGTGCACGGCGGCGCCCGCAGTGCGCAGGGTCGTCCCCACGCTATGTTGCGCCATGAGTATTCGCACAGCGAAAAGCGCACCAAGCATGCCGAGGAAAAACTGCAGATCGCACGCCGTGCTGTGGAGCTTATCGAGGAAGGCTCGACCATCTTTTTGGGTACGGGCACCACGGTTGAACAGATGGCCTCGATGCTGCCGACGTTTCGCCTGCGCATTGTGACCAATTCGCTTTCGGTGTTTAACCTGCTCGAGGCGCGCGAGGACTGCGACCTGTGCCTCGTGGGCGGTATGTACCGTCGCCGCACCGCCGCTTTTGTGGGACCAACGGCCGAGGATACCCTGCGCGCGCTGGGCATCGATGCGGCGTTTATCGGCGCCAACGGTATCTTGGACGGTGACGTATCCACATCCAACATGGACGAGGGCCGTATCCAGCAGCTTGCCTTTAGCAAGGCGGACTCGCGCTATCTGATCGCCGACTCCAGCAAGATCGGCAAGCGCGACTTCTATACCTTCTGTCGCCTGGACAATTTGGATGCCGTGGTGTGCGAGCCGGGTATTACCGATGCGGATCGCGCCGCCATCGAGGAGCACACGCAGGTCATCTGCTAGCGAGTGCCGCCGTGCTAGATCAGGCGGGCGTAGTCCTGTGACTGGTGAAAGACGTGGGCGATATAGATCGCATCGCGCTCAAACTTGTAAAGGCACGCGTAGTTGTTGACGGGAAACGATCGATAATTGCGTGTCGCCAGTTCCCGTATGTGGGAGAGGGGCCGTAGGAGCGACTGCTCGCGAAGCAGGTCAAGCTGATATTCAAACCCGGCAACAAAATTGCCCGCTGCACGTGGATTCATGAGGATTTGAGCAAGGTATCCGACAATACTCTCGTACTCATATCGTGCGCTTTTGAGTATTACGACGTTATAGGTCATATTTGTCTCGCATCGCGGTCGCGAAGGAGTCGTAGTCGCTGTAGTCGCCTTGCGATATCTCGTCTTCTGCCAGCATCATACGAGACAGCAGCTTGGCTTTGGCGATTTCGTCTTGCATGAGGCGATACTGGTCGCTGCTGATGCAGTGCATGGCCTCGTAGCCGTTTTTGGTTACGGTGACGTCGCGCTCGGACTCGACAAGCGCGGTAAATGCAGCGGTGTCCTTCATGTCTCGGACAGGCACACAGATGGGCATTGGGACCTCCTTTGCGATGGGACATAATTGTACCACGCCGTATCAAATAATCGTCGCCGCCGAATTGTCTCAATCTGTAACAGGTAGACGTCCAAAACCGGGTTTAGTGTTACAGATCGAGACGGTGAGGCATAGCATCCGTTATGCGTAAAGCTCGGTATTACTGTATGTCTCAACCATTGCAATGGTCGGTATTTTTGTAGCTATAAGCTCATTTAAAGCTCGGTATTTTTGTATTATTAGATATATCTGAAGGTCGGTATTTTTGTAAACTAGCACGTAAATTATGCTGAGGTGAGATTATGTTTAAACGGAAGGCATATGATCGTCTGCAGGAGTGGAAAGAACGCTCGCAAGGGCGCACTGCGGTGCTTATTGAGGGTGCAAGACGCGTTGGCAAAACGACGCTCGTCAAGTGCTTCGCGCAAAATGAATACAAGGATTATCTGTACATTGACTTTTCGGCTGCTAGCAAAGCCACGCTCGATATATTTCTGAACCATCGTGAAGATGTCGATCTTTTTTTACGCATGCTTCAGCTGCAGTATGGTAAGGCCCTCGAACCGAGAGAGTCGCTGGTCATTTTTGATGAAGTGCAGCGGTTTCCCATCGCGCGCGAATACATAAAGCATCTTGTAGAAGACGGCAGATTTGATTACATCGAGACAGGCTCTCTTGTCTCCATCAAAAAGAATGTCGATAGCATTGTCATACCGTCAGAGGAAGAAAGGATCCCTCTCGAGCCCCTCGATTTTGAGGAGTATCTTTGGGCGACCGGAAAAGATCTTTATGCAGAAGAGATCCGTAAAGCGCGCGAATCTCGGACCGCGCTTCCGGACGGCGTTCATGCGACGTGCATGAGATTATTTGATGAGTATATGCTTGTCGGTGGTATGCCTCAGTCGGTCGACTCCTTTGTGGCAGAGAATGATTTTAGAGGATGCGACAGGGTTAAACGGCAGATTATCGCACTGTACAGGGAGGACATTGCCAAGTTTGGAGGTTCGGACGCTAGACGTGCGCGGGCGGTTTATGACGATATTCCGGGTCAATTATCTGCGGCAAATAAACGGTTCAAATTTGACAGCTTGGAGAAGGGGTCCCGTTTTGAGACATATGAGTCGGCGTTAATCTGGCTTGAGGATGCGCGACTGATTAACCGTTGCTATTTATGCAGTGATCCGAGCGTGGGTTACCGCCTGCACGAGGACGCGTCTTCGCTTAAATGCTATATGGCGGACACGGGATTGCTCGTGAGCTTGGCGTTTGATGATGGTCCGGACCTTATGGATGTTCATAGAGACATTCAATTTGGAAGAATTTCAATTAATAAAGGAATGCTAATCGAGAACATCGTGGCGCAGCAGCTTAAGAGTCTGGGGCATTCGCTTTTTTATTACAGCTGGCAGGAGCCTTCCAAAACAGAGGGGAGTCGGCCCAGAACGCGTGAAATTGATTTTCTTGTTTCGCGCGGCTTTGAAGACGCGGCTGGAAAACCGCGGGTCACTCCTGTTGAAGTTAAATCTTCCAAATCGTATTCAACAATCTCGCTTGACGATTTCGGCAGACGATTCGAACGACGAGTCGGAGAAGAGATAGTTCTTCACCCAAAACAGCTCAGGGCTGAAGGGCATAGGATATATCTACCTCTGTATATGACGATCTTTATCTGATCGACGGCATGCGGTCCTGTGGCTCATTGAACCGCAGGACCGTGTATCGTTGGGGGTTTATTGTGATAATGCGCGCAAGCTAAGCCGGGGATCGAGTTTTCGGGATATGTCGGTGAAGTTCCGTCACCGCGGACTGGGTGTCCGTGCGCCCGACGAGGTCGTTGCGTGCCTAGAAGCCCCGAGCTCCAGAAGCCGTACGCTTGTTTCAGGCGTGCTGGTCGAATGCTCCAGCGTGAAAGACCTACGGGTGTAGCTTGCTCGGCCTGTTTGTCTCGATCTGTAACAGCTAGGACTGAAAAACTCGGCTACGTGTTACAGGTTGAGATTTTTCGGCTAGGTCTAATCTATTCATCTCGATCTGTAACAGGTGGGGGAGAAATAACCCGCCAGATGTTACAGATTTAGATTGAGAGGGTTGGCTCGTGTGTTCATCTCGATCTGTAACAACTAGGACCCAAAAACTTAGCTAGATGTTACAGATTGAGACTGAGAGGATTGCCCTGTGTGTTCATCTCGATCTGTAACAGTTGGGGCCGAAACCGCGGGTCAGATGTTACAGATTGAGACAAACGGACCCCGACTCGCTCAAAAACAAAAAAGACCGGGGGCGGCGCGCCGTGTGACGTGCCGCCCCCGGCTGAGAAATGGGGACAAGTTATGTGAGTGGGGCAATTCTGCTCGTCGCAAGCCACTAGTCCAGACGACGGGTCTGCGCCACGTGCTTGTACCAGTAGGCGCTCGCCTTGGGCGTGCGCTTTTGGGTCTCAAAGTCTACGTAGAAGAAGCCGTAACGCTTGTTGTAGCCATTGGTCCAGGAGAACTGATCCTGCAAGCTCCACAGGAAGTAGCCACCTACGTTGACGCCCACCTCCATGGCCTTGAGCAACCAGCGCAGGTGCTGCTCGATGTAGTCGATGCGCGGCTGGTCGTCCACAAAACCGTCCTTGTAGGGGTCCTTGTAGCCCATGCCGTTCTCGGTGATGAAGATCTGCTTGTAGTTGGGGTAGCGCTGCTTAATGTAGACGAGCAGATCGAACAGACCCTCGGGATAGATGATCCAGTCCCAGTCGGTGGTGGGGATGCCGGGCTTGTTCACGTGCTCGCCAATGCCCTTGACGCGCCAGCGGCCGGTACCCTTCTCGCCCGTGCCGTTGTGGTGCAGGTCGTTCTCGCCGTCGTAGGCCTTGAGGAAACGGCACTGGTAGTTGTTGACGCCCAGGTAGTCGTTGTAGAGTGCTGCCTCGCGCATAATCTCGAGGTCCTCGTCCAGGATCTCGATAGTGCCGCCCGAGACGGCAGCCAGGCGGTTGGCGCACTCGAGGGTGTCGGGCGCGTAGTCGCCGCGGAAGGTGGCGTCGAGCAAGAACTGGTTCTGCAGCACGTGCTCGTTGTTGGCGGCCTTGATGTCGGCGGGGTCGTTCTCGTTAAGCGGGTACTTAAACTCCAGCGACTGAATGACGCCGATCTTGCCCTTAAAACCACCGTTGTGGAAGGCCAGTACTGCCTTGGCGTGGGCGAGCATCATGTTGTGCTCGCACTGGAAAGCCTCGGCCAGATGCGCCTTGACGCCGCCGGGGAAGGTGCCCTCGATGTAGGTGTTGGAGGCGTCGGCCCAGATCTCGTTAAAGGTGAACCAGTAGGTCACCTGGTCGGCGTACTCCTTAAAGCAGAAGGTGGCAAAGTCCACAAAGGCATCGATGGTCTCGCGGTTGAGGAAGTCGCCCTTCTCAAAGAGGGGAAGCGGCGTGTCAAAGTGATGCAGCGTGACGAACGGCTCAACATGGTGCTTATGGCACTCGGCGAAGAGATCGTGGTAGAACTGGACGCCCTCGGGGTTGATTTCGCCGGTGCCGTTGGGGAAGATGCGGCTCCAGGCAATGGAGAGGCGAATGCCGTTGATACCGAACTCCTCGCACAGCTCCAAGTCGACAGGGTACTGGTTGTAGAAGTCCGAAGCGGGATCGGGGGAGAAACGGCCTTGGGCTTCCAGAAAGTCGTCCCAGGCAACCTTGCCCTTACCGTGAGTGCGGGTCTCGCCCTCTACCTGGTAGGCAGCAGTGGCGCCGCCAAAGACAAAGTCCTCGGGAAACTGCGCAGGCGGATTGGTGACGCTAGCAGGATTAACGGACATGATGATCCAATCGTCTAAATCGAAGGGCCAGCCGGTCTTGGATGGTCGGCTGGCCCTGAGCGTTACTTACTTCGAGAGTTGCTCGCTTACGAAGGCGAGAGACTTGTCGCCGTTCTGGGAGAGCTCAATGTACTGCTTACCGCGGCAGGCGACGCATTTGTTGCCCACGCGCTCGCAGTCTTTCTGCAGGTCGGCCAGGTAGCTTGCGGCCTGCGGGGCCAGGACGACCAGGTCAAAGTCGGGGAGCATGTCCACGTGGTTGCCATATGCCTCGGCAGCGGTCTCAAGATTGATGCCGCGCTCCTTGGCAGCCTTGGCCAGCGCGTTGGCGAGCAGGCCCGAGGTTCCGCCACCCTGGCAGAGCACGAGCACACGCTTGCCGTTGAGGTCGCTGGCGGTCGTTGCCTCGGCAGCGGGTGCTGCAGAAGTGGCAGGGGAGTCGACCTTCACGACCTCGGCAGCGGCGCCGGCGGCAACACTCTTGGCGTCGGCCTTACCCTGGAAGGCGTCGTTGAGCTTGGCGGCCTTCTCGGCGTTCTTGGCGGCGAGCTCCTCCTGGGAGATCTCGGCCTCCTCGGCGCACTTCTGGGCGTCATAGGCACGGAAGAACGGGTAGTACAGGGCAAAGTCGATGACTAGGATGATGGCGAGCATCACAAAGGCGAGCGGCTGGAAGCCCAGGCCCATGATGGTGCCGATGGGGCCGGGGACGGTCCAGGGCAGGGTGTACATAAAGCCGTTCATGCCCAAGAAGTCGATAAAGATCTTGAGGATCCAGATGTTGGCGATCGGGGCAAAAACAAACGGGACAAAGAAGACGGGGTTGAGCACGATAGGCGCGGCGAACAGCAGCGGCTCGTTGACGGCAAAGCACACGGGGACGATGGCTGCCTTACCGACGGCGCGCATCTCCTGAGACTTGGCCAGGAAGCAGAACATAAAGACCAGGACGAGCGTGGCGCCGGTGCCGCCCATGCAGACGACGAAGTACTGGGCACCCTGGGTCAGGACAGCGGAAGCGTGCTGGCCAGCTTGGAACGCAGCCAGGTTGTCGGTCATGTTGGCAACGAGAGCGGCGGCGATGGCGGGCTCGACGATCGAGGGGCCGTGGACGCCGACGAACCAGAAGAGGCTCATGGCACCGTAGATCACAGCGAGGCCGATGTAGCCGTCGGCGGCGGTGAACAGGGGCTGGAACACCTGGATGACGCCCTGGGCAAAGCAGAAGCCAAAGGCAGCGCGGAAGACGATGTCAAAGACCCAAAAGACGGTGATGCAGACGGAGAAGGGGATGATGTCCTTAAAGGTCTGCGAAATGTTGGGCGGAACCTGCTCGGGCATCTTGACGGTGATGTTGCGCTTAATGAAGAACTTGTAGATGATGCCGGTCACAAACGCAGCGATGAAGGCGGTCAGCAGGCCCTTGGAACCAAGGTAGGTGGTGTTGAAGCCGCTGGCGGCGTCCGTGGCGATCGTGTCGCTCGAAAGGAGCAAGAAGCCGATGATGGCCGCGCACATGCACGAGATGAAGTTGATCTGGTTGTTCTTGGGCAGATCACGGTTCTGGGCGTCGGCGAAGTGCTTGGCCGTGGTGGCGGCGCAGGCGATGGCCAGGATGCCCATGGAGTAGTTGTAGCACTTCCACAGGGCGTTGTTGATGTCATCGGGCCAGTAGAAACCCCAGATGTTGGGGACCGAGGCTACCAGGCAGAAGATGGACGAGAAGATGATGATGGGGATGACGGAGATAAAGCCGTCGCGGATCGCCTTGAGGTACTTGTTGCGGGCGATCGCGTTGAAAAAGGGTTGGCCCTTTTCGATGATGGCGATGAGTTGCTCCATGCAATGCTCCTAAGAGTCGGTGGGTTAGCAACGATGGTAACTTTTGGCGTTCGGTTGCCAAAATGTTGACGTTGCCATTTTGCGACACAAAAAAAGACGCGAACTGATGGTTCCTGTGCCTGCGAACCGTCGATTCCTTATGCGTAAACGTTTGAGCCGCCCGGTGGCTCTGTGTTTGCACAATGGCAACGTTAACATTTGGACTACAAAAGCCGTTCGGGGAAGCAAAAATGTCGGTGAACGGTAGGTTTTGGGTGGTGAGCGTATTGCGGAGGAGGCGTTGGATATACTTGAAAGTGTCCAAAATAACTGCGTAGGGTGCCATCAATGGCATCGTTGACACAGAAAGATCGACCTATGGCCGCTGTTAAAAAATCGGTATCCGTCAAAGACGTGGCGCGCCTCGCGGGCGTCTCGGAGCAGACGGTCTCGCGCACCGTGCACGATTCGCCCAGCGTGCGCCCCGAGACCAAGGAGCGCGTGCGCGCCGCCATGCGCGAGCTTGGCTACCGTCCAAACTTTGCCGGCCGGTCACTGCGCCGCGGCAAGTTCAAGACGGTCGGCGTCGCCATGTTCAACATTACCGGCACCGGCAACCTCGACCGTATGGAGGGCTTTGCCGCCGCTGCCGACAAACACGGCTATGCCATCACCCTTACTAAAGTAGACGGGCATCCGTATACCCTCGAGAGTGCATCGTCGCGCATGAGCGCACTTCCGGTGGATGGCATGGTTGTGATCATGAATCGCATGCCGGCGGACTTTGGCACCTTCGAGCCGCTGCCCGGTATGCAGACGGTGCTCGTTACCATGCTGGAGCACCCGCTCTGTTCAACGGTCGATAACGACCAGTTCGATTGCTCGCGCCAGGTGGTCGAGTACTTGCTGGTGCAGGGGCACAAGACCGTGCACTTTATCTCATGCCCCGAGCGCTCGCTTTCGGGCATGCAGCGCGAGGAAGGCTGGCGTGAGACACTGCGCGCACATGGTATTGAGCCGCCGCGACTCGTCCGTGGCGATTGGACGGCACAGAGCGGATATGCTGCCGGTCAGGCTCTAGCGGACGATCCGACCTGTACCGCCATCTATGCTTCCAACGATGCCATGGCCTACGGCTGCATTCGCGGGCTCGAGTCGCGCGGGAAGCGCGTGCCCCAGGACGTGAGCGTAGTGGGTGTTGACGATAGTCTGGGCGACATCGTGCCCGACCGTCGCCTGACCACGGTGCGCTTTGATAACAAGCGCGTCGGCATGTGGGCTGTCGACAAGATTGCCGGCGCCGAGGGGGGTGCGTCTGGCGTGGAGCACATGCTGATCCCCGGCATGCTCGTAGAGGGTGATACGGTGCGCGATGTACGCTAGGGTGTGGACCTGTTTGGGTTGCCACTAATTGTGTTCGATATTGTTCGCATTGGTTTAAAAACCGTTCACGGGCGAAAATCGACCGTTCATAGCTCGAAATTGCGTTTTGCATTGTTCTGTTTTGTTTGAATGTTAATGTTTCTGTCATACACAACGCAGCGCGTATGCCCGGACGCGATGCTCTCCATTGGTTCATATGTGAAAGGAACGCAATATGGCAACCAAAGAAGAAATCTCGATGGTTGGATTCGAGATCGTCGCATACGCGGGTGACGCCCAGACTGATCTGCTTGCAGCGCTCGATGCTGCTCGCGAGGGTGATTTTGAGAAGGCCGAACAGCTGCACAAGGATGCGAGCGATGCACTCATTGGCGCCCACGACACGCAGACCAAGCTGCTTTCGCAGGAGGCCGGCGGCGGCGAGATGGAGATGACCTTCATCATGGCCCACGCTCAGGACACCCTCATGACCACCATGATCTTGGAGAAGCAGACCCGCTTTACCATCGATGCCTACAAGCGCATCGCTGAGCTCGAGGCCAAGCTCGCCTAACGAACCCTCACAACCTCGTCCCCTTCCAAAAACCCTGCCGCTATCCGCGACAGGGTTTTTTGTATCCCACCTATCTAGGTTGCGGCGAAATAAGGGCCGACAGCCCCAAATGACCCGCTTTTCCCGTCCCCGGAGGATCGGTTGGCAGCGCTCGCCACGAAACTGGCTCATCTACTACGTTTAACCCGACACCCTCGAACACACCCGCGTTTCATGAAAAATCGCAGGACTTCTACCTGCGGTTTTGTTTTTTCGCTTTGTGGCATGGTCGGGGATGGGCGGTTAAACGTAGTAGATGGGCCCATTTCATGGCGGGCGGATCATGCAGCAGCTTGTTGCGCCTCCTGCCGTTCGGTTTTTCGATGGGTGGGTATACTTTCCACCGCAATACAGGCCGGAATGAGGAGGTATCCAAATGCCGGACAACGGATCAATTCAAAAAAGAGACGCGTATGAGATGGCTCATGGGCGTCCTGTCCAGATAACCGAGCATACGACGGTAACCGAGCTGCAGCCCAGCCTGTCCGATGTCGTGTGCGCAAACAAAAAGCTGCAGATTGGCTTTATCGTTGCGCTCGTGGTGCTGGCGCTGCTGTCGGGCTTTGTAGCTCGTCCGCATTTTGCCGATACCAAGACTTGGGACTCCACCATCGAGGTCATCGATCAAAAGAAAGGTAACGTACTGGCGCTCACGACCTCGTGCGTGGCGCTATCTGCGGGCATTACCGCGCTGCCGGGTGATACGGGAACGCCGGTTGCCGAGCAGCTCGCGCAGCTTTCAGGCAACTTGGGCATCGTGCTTGCCGTGCTCTATCTCGAGAAATATCTGCTGACTATTTTGTGGTCGGTTGGCCTAGGCATCTTAATCCCGTTTGCGTTGGTGCTCTTTGCGGTGTCGCTTGGCATTCATGGGCGCTGGAGCACGAGCGCCGTCCTGCGCCGCGTGGCGACTCGCGTGCTGGTGGTTGCCATGATCGGCATGGCGTTGGTGCCTGCAAGCGTATGGGTGTCGCAAAAGGTCGACGAAACGTATCGAGTGAGCATCGAGGCAGCCGAGCAAAAGGCGGCCGACGCTGCGAGTGCGGCAGATAGCGACAGCTCCAAAGCAAGCAAGAAAAAGACCGAGTCCACAGAGTCCAAGAACGTGCTTGAACAGCTTGCCGACGGTGCCTCGAGCCTGGTCACGTCGGTAACCAGTGGTGCCAAGCAAATGACCGATGAGATTGTGCAACAGGTGACCGATCTGATCGAAGGCGTCATCGTGATGATTGTGACTTCGTGCGTTATTCCATTGCTGGTGCTCGCGGCGTTTCTGTGGCTGGGGCACACGCTGCTGGGGATCGATATTTCCGGCCCGGCGAACTATTTAACGGGACGTTTTCTGAGCGCTCCGTCCAAACATGCCAAGAAGAGCGGGCAGTCTGAGTAGGCGGCAAAGCGATCTTTGGAAGATCAACCGTAAGAAGGGCGGCCGAGACACGTTCTCGACCGCCCTTTTGTTTGTTGAACACATGGTCGCTACGTCTGCGCCGGGCTCAAACGGTCGGCAATCAACCGTAAACGGTATTTGTTCAAAAAAGAACAAAGTTAAACAAATAATGGTTGCAACCTATGTTCGAATGTGTTCAAATAAACATGAACAGTGAAGAACCGCACATTCAGATGCCCGGACCTGAGCGCGATTCAACACTTCCAAACAGAAACTACGCACCTGCGTATCTCTCAAGGAGGATGTCATGAGGGTTGTAATCGCTTCCGATGCCGACGGTATGTCGATGAAGGAGTCCATCAAGGAGATGCTCATCGCCGACGGTCACGAGGTCGTCGACTATTCCGAGACCCCTGCCGCGGACTTTGTCGATTCCGCGACCGCCGTTGCCAAGGACCTGCTGGAGCACAAGGATTCCCAGGGATTCGCATTCGATAAGTACGGCGTCGGCTCCTATATGGCCGCCGTCAAGATCAAGGGCATGGTCGTCGCCAACATTTCCGACGAGCGTTCCGCTTACATGACCCGCGAGCACAACGGTTCGCGCATGGTCACCATGGGCCCGGGCGTTGTGGGCACCGAGGTCGCCAAGAAGATCGCCCGCGAGTTCCTGCGCGCCCAGTACGCCGGCGGCCGTCACCAGATCCGTGTCGACATGCTCAACAAGATGGCCTAACGAGAGCCACCGAGAACTCGAACTTCTACCTCAACTTGTGAATTCAGACGAAAGGACGTTCTGATGAAGAAGACCATCGCAATCGGTTGCGACCATATCGTTACGGACGAGAAGATCTATCTGGCCGACCGCCTGGAGCAGGCTGGCTACAAGGTGCTCGACTGCGGCACCTACAGCCACACCCGTACGCACTATCCCATCTACGGTAAGGCCGTGGGCGAGGCTGTTGCCAGCGGTAAGGCCGACTTTGGCGTGGCCCTGTGCGGCACCGGCATCGGCATCACCAACGCCGTCAACAAGGTTCCCGGCGCCCGCTGCGCCCTGGTCCGCGACATGACCTCTGCCCTGTATGCCCGTCGCGAGCTCAACGCCAACATCGTGGGCTTTGGCGGCAAGATTACCGGCGAGTTCCTGATGGCCGACATTATGCTTGCCTTCCTGGAGGAGCCCTACGAGAAGACCCCCGAGCACGATGCCCTGATCGCCAAGATCGATGCCTGCAATAAGGCCGACGCCGAGGCTCAGGCTGACCCGCACTTCTTTGACGAGTTCCTCGAGAAGTGGGACCGTGGCGAGTATCACGACTAGTGGGGTTCCGGCGTTTTAACAAACGCCGGACCGGTTGACGCTGCGAAGCCATCTGGCGGGCAATCTGCCGCTCAGCTTCGACGGCATGACCAGAAGGTCAATGCCGTCTCGCTTCACGGCACCTTGCCTCGCCAGCTGGCTTCTCGCTGATGTCTGAGTGACCTGTGGGGTTACCGCTGTTGTTGCGAAGCGTTCTGGTACGGCTAGCTGCTCCGATAACACGTTTGCTTGCTTGGCTTGAGTGCTTCGTTTTGGCGGTACCCGGCATTCTGTAGCTTTTCAATTGACGGCTCGCGTTTCTGTGAGGGGGCGCGGGCCGGTTTTCTATCAGCCCTATTGACTTGGCGGGCTGGCGTACGAAAGGGAAGGCTCCTATGGAGTTTGTTCTTGATAACGGTTCTATTCGTGTGGCACTGAGCACGGCTGGCGGATCGTTCACTTCGATTAAAGCCAACGGTCGCGAGTACCTGTGGCAGGGCGATCCTTCGGTTTGGTCGGGCCAGGCACCCATTTGCTTTCCGATTTGCGGCGGCCTTCGTGACGGTCACGCAATGACCATGGGCGGATACGAGGTCAAGCTTGCCCGCCACGGCTTTGCGCGCAAGCAGGAGTGGAAGCTCGAGGAGCAGAGCGACAACATGGTTGCGCTGAGCCTAAGCTCTGCCGACCATGCCGAGTTGCTTGAGCAGTACCCGTATCCGTTTAAGATCGTTGCTCGCTACACGATCGATTCGGAAAAGGTGGCCGTGTCGTACGAGGTGGCCAATGAGGGCACCGAGGATATGCCATTCTTTGTGGGTGGTCACCCCGGCTTTAAGTGCCCGCTCGACGAGGGCGAGTCCTATGACGATTACGAGCTCCGTTTTGAGCAGCGTGAGGCCGCCGAGCTCTGTACTGCCGTTCCCTCGACGGGCTTGATTGATGTTGAGCATCGCAGCAAGAACCCTATGATCGACCAGAACCTGCCGCTGACCCACGAACTCTTCGACTTCGCGGAGACCATCTTTGACGTGCTCGAGAGCCGCGTGGTTACGCTGACCAAGAAAACCGAGGACAAGGGCGTGCGCCTGACGTTCCAGGATATGCCGTACCTGATTGTGTGGAGCAAGCCCGAGGGCGACTTTGTGGCCGTGGAACCGTGGGGCGGCCTGTCTACCTGCTCCGACGAGGACGATATTCTGGAGCACAAGCGTGGCTGCCTGGTTGCCAAGCCGGGGGAGACCGTCACCCGCGGCTTTGAGATCGAGATCCTTTAACGAGCTATCGTATGTTTGGGGTGGGTCATGCCGCCCCGGAACAGGAGTTCAATATGATTCTGACCGTTACCATGAACCCGTCGATTGATACGCGCTATCAGCTCGACAAGCTGGTCATTGACGACGTTAACCGCGTCACGCCCGAAAAGACCGCTGGCGGCAAGGGCCTCAACGTGAGCCGTGTGCTGCTGCAACTGGGAGACGACGTGCTCGCGACAGGTCTGCTCGGCGGCCACATGGGTGCCTATATGGCCGAGCTTATGGATGCCGACGGCGTCAAGAACGACTTTGTGCCCATCGCCGGTGAGACGCGCATTTGCCTGAATATTCTGCACGAGGGTAATCAGACCGAGCTGCTGGAGAGCGGCCCGCAGATCGCTCCGGCCGAGCTCGAGGCCTTTACGGCCAAGTTCGCCGAGCTTGCAGCGAAGGCGGACGTTGTGACGCTTTCGGGATCGCTGCCGCGTGGCGTCGATGCCGGTTACTATGCCGAGCTCGTCAAGATCGCCGAGGAGGCGGGCGCCAAGGTGCTGCTCGACACCTCGGGCGCATCGCTGGAGGCCGCGCTGAAGTCCGACGCTAAGCCTGAGCTCGTAAAGCCCAACCTGACCGAGATTAACGGCCTGCTGGGTACGTCCTTTACGACCGATGATGTCGATGCCCTGCGCGAGGCGCTTGCCGCCGATGGCCGCTTTGCCGGTATCCCCTGGGTTGTCGTTTCGATGGGCGCTGCCGGTTCGGTGGGCTTCCATGAGGGTCGCGCGTTCCGCGCCAAGACGCCCGCGATTGCGGCTGTGAACGCAACGGGTTCCGGCGACTCGACCATCGCCGGCTTTGCGCATGCCATTGCTGCTGGTGCCGACGACGTCACGGTGCTCAAGACCGCCAATACCTGCGGTAAGCTCAACGCCATGGATCCCAAGACCGGCCACCTGGTCATGGACCGCTGGGATGAAATCTTCAACAACGTTGAGGTCGTAGAGTTGTAGCGGTTGCGACTCCTAATAGAATGAGCGTGGATAATCTCCTGCTTTTGGTGCCCATGCGAGCTCAAAGTGGGAGATTTTCCACGCTCGAGTCATTAGTCGTTGGGGACGTTCTTGTTTGACTAGTCGTTTAAGAACGTCCCCAATGGCTACACTCAAAAACGGCGCCCGTCGGCGATGTTGCCGGCGGGC
>UQWQ01000004.1 GCA_900544755.1 uncultured Collinsella sp.
TTGCCAGACCGGAGGGGCGCCGGGGGCGGGAATCTGGGAGCACACATTTCCTACACATATTAAAACCCTGCTTACGTTTGCCAGCCGTTCTCTACCGCTCACCGAGGGCCTCTTTATAGTGAAGCGTCATATGGCTAAAGCTGATAGGCTCCCTTAGCCAAGGCACAGCCGGCATCGAGCAACTCATCGCGCTCCTCCACCGAGAACCCCTCGGCGTATACGCGAACCACCGGTTCGGTCCCGCTGGGGCGGATCAGCAGCCAGGTGTCATCCTCGAATGCCAAACGTAAACCATCCATATGGCTTACAGCCTGCGGCGCCTTGCCGCAAATCGATTTAGGATTCATGCCAGGAAGCAGCGTTCGCAGCGATTCGGCGTCTTCGGCCTCAAGGCGCAAATCGCGACGCCCATAGCTCGTCTTACCAAAACTGGCCTCGAGCTGATCGACCAAAACGCCCAAAGGCGCGCCCGTCTTTGCCATAAGCTCACACAGAATCAGACAAGCAAGGATTCCATCACGCTCAGGCATATGCGCGGCGATGCCGATACCGCCGGCCTCCTCGCCTCCCATGAGGACGCCGCCCTTCTTCATCTCTGCAGCTATATATTTGAAACCGACCGGCTTAACGGTCACACGACAGCCAAGCGCCTCGGCAATGCGACGCACGAGCGTCGAGCACGAGAGATTGACGACGACACGCCCCTCCAAATTGCGGAATTGAACGAGGTCGCCCAAAACAAGCGCCATGATTTGATGCGGATGAATATATCTACCGCGTTCGTCGACCGCACCGATACGGTCGGCATCGCCGTCGGTCACCAGGCCTGCGCACGCCCCGTCCTCGACAACCGCACGCTCGCAAGCGTCCACCCACGGCTCAACAGGGTCGGGGCAAATGTCCTCTTGATCGGACGACTGTCCGGCATGAATCTCGTGCACCTCGACGCCTAGCTCCCGCAGCAGGTCGGCAAGATATCCCTGGGCCGCGCCGCCCATGGGGTCAACTACCACACGCAGGTGAGCGGCTCGAATGGCCTCGGCATCGACAAACGATGCCACCGCCTGCATATAGTCAGGAATAATATCCGCGGTGCGATAGCGTTCCTCGATCCCCATCGGCTCGGGGGCCATAGTCTCTTCGAGCTCTTCGATGACATCCTGATTGGCCGTCGAGCCATCTCCCATGCGCAGCTTAAGGCACAGATACCCCTGCGGATGATGGGATCCCGTCACCATGAGCGCACCGCAGGCCTCGCCGTCATACGCCGCCGCCCACGTAAGGGCGGGGGTCGGAACAGGCCGAGATGCGAGCACTGCGTCCAATCCGTGAGCGGCAAGCACGCCTGCCGCAAGCTCAGCAAACTCGCGCGCCTGCGGCCGGGTGTCGAACCCTATATATACTGTTTTGCCTGGATTGATCTTTTGCCACAACTCGCCGACGGCATCGGCAATGCGGGCAACGTTGTCGACGGTAAAGTCGTCGTCGACGCGGGCGCGCCAACCGTCAGTTCCAAAATGAATTATCGCGCACACGCGCAGACACCTCACAGTGTTTGGATCATGGTACGCATGGGGTATACCCGCAACGCTCGCCCAGCAACCTGCCAAAACCGGCATTCACCATTTGGGCAAATGCTACCGCCGATGTGCAAGCAATAAAAAAACCGCCCCGTATGGAGCGGTTTCGACCTTTATATATCGAGCGCCTCGGCCATCGCTGCCGTAGTGATTGCCGTGGTTCCACAGCAACTGCCCACCATTGCGGCACCGGCATGTCTCCATTCGATGCATGCGCGCGCGAAAGCTTCTGGGTTCTCGTGCCATACGGGGCCATCCTGAGTCTGGACCGGATCGCCCACGTTGGGACGCACCGTGACGGGAGTAGTCGCCGATGCAACCATCCTGGGCACCGCCGCGTTCGCGGCCGCAAGCGAACAGCAATTAACACCAACCGAGTTTGCGCCGTGTTTTTCGGCGTACAAAACGGCTGCCTCGATGTTGAGGCCATCGCCCAACAGGTCGCCTTTATCGTCAACGACAAAACTCACCAGGACAGGCATGCCGTCGGCGGCATCTCGGGCGCCGGCAAGCATGGGCTGCAGATTACGGATAGACGTCACCGTCTCGATCAGCAGACCGTCAACGCCGGCATTGAGCAAGGCGTGCGCCTGTTCGCGCGCAATGCCGCGGATTTCACGATACTCGGCAGAGTCCTCGGCAAACCACTCAATACCGATCGGGCCCATCGAGCCCAGCAGCAGCTGAGGGTGCGCCTGGCGAGCATCGTCGACGGCCCCGCGATTGACCTCCGCCACGGACGGCGCAATCTGGTCGTGCTTGAGGGCATAGCTTGATGCCTGAAAGGTGTTGGTAATGAGCACCTGCGCGCCGGCGGCGACATACAAGCGATGGATACGAGAAACGGTCTGCGGCTCCGCCAGATTCCAAAACGCCGGTGGAATGTCGGCGGCATCGTACTCACTCAACAGAACACTGCCCATGGGGCCCTGCGCCAACAAGGTCTCGCTCGACAAGCGGCGCGTAAGTTCCTCGGCACCAAAGCGGTTGTAATAACTCGTATCCATATATATCCCGCTATTCCTCGACGCTGATTCCCTGCTTTTCGAGATAGGCGAGCCAGCGGCTCATCGTGTCCTCGGATAGCGCATGCTCCATCATGCAGGCCTCGGAATCGGCTCGCTCAAATTCGACACCGAGCTCCTGAACCAAAAACGTGCGGATGAGGCGATGACGGTACCAGATAGCCGTGCCAACCTCGCGGCCGCGATCGGTCAGGATTACCTTGCCATAGTGCGATTGCTCGACAAGCTCGGATGCCTTGAGCGCCGAAACCGCTTTATTGACCGATGCCTTGGAGACGCCAAGGCGCTGCGCGATGTCGACCGATCGCACGCCGTTGGTTTCCCCCTCTTCGCTTTCAATGCGAACCATGCACTCCAAGTAGTCTTCGTTCGCCACCGTCAGATGTAGTTCGCGCGAGCTATTTGTCGTATCCATGATCTTCCGTCCCTTCTGCATTCAATGGCTGATTCTACCCCATCCAAGCGTCGCGGTATGCCGTGGCATACCGTGCTAGAGTTCTTGTTGCACACGACGACCAAGATTGGAGCGATCTTTATGGAAAACACCACCACAAACCCCGATGTCCTCGAGCGCTTTTTGCGCTACGTCCAGATCAACACGCAGTCCGAGGATGCAAACTGCGACCAGGTACCCTCGAGCGCCGTTCAGTTTGATCTTGCCAACGTGCTAGCTGAAGAGCTGCGCGAGCTTGGTGCGGAAGATGCCCACGTGACCGAGCATGCCTATGTCTGCGCGCATATCCCCGCAAGTGCGGGCGCTGAGGACAAGCCCGCCCTGGGCCTGATCGCCCATCTCGACACCACCGAAGTTGCACCGGGCGCCGGCGTGAAGCCGCACATCGTACACTACGAGGGCGGCGACCTGGTCTGCGGCACGGTTGACGGTAAGCCCGTTGCCATGAGCACCGCCAAGCTTCCCGCCCTGAACGACCTCGCGGGTGAGGACCTGGTCTGCAGCGATGGCACCACGCTGCTGGGCGCGGACGACAAGGCAGGCGTCGCCGAGATCATGTCGCTTGTCGCGCGTATCGCTCAGGACCCTTCTCTGCCCCATCCCGCACTCGGCATTTGCTTCTGCCCTGACGAGGAGATCGGCCACGGAGCCGAGCTGCTGGATATCGATACCTTTGGCTGCAAGTACGCCTACACGGTCGACGGCGGCCCCATCGGCGAGCTGGAGTGGGAGTGCTTTAACGCCGCCGAGGCGACCGTCTGCTTTGAGGGCCAGTCCATCCACCCGGGCGACGCCAAGGGCCGTATGGTCAACGCAGGCAATCTGTTCTGCGACTTCAACGCGTTGCTCCCCTACGAGCAGCGTCCGGAATACACCGAGGGCTACGAGGGCTTCTGTCACCTTGAGGGCGTCTCGGCAACGGTCGACCATGCCACGGCGCGCTATATCGTCCGTGATCACGATGCCGCCAAGTTCCAGCAGAAACTCGACCTTATTGATGCCGCCGCCTCGATGCTCAACCAGCGTCTGAGTGAGGAGCGCGTGACAGTCGAGATTAAGCAGCAGTATCGAAATATGGCCGAGATCGTTCGTGACTATCCCGAGCTTATTGATGTTGCCAAGGAAGCCTACCTTGCCTGCGGCGTTGAGCCCCAAGTGCTGCCGATTCGTGGCGGCACCGACGGCGCTCAGCTGTCGTTCCGCGGTCTGCCCTGCCCCAACCTTTCCACCGGCGGCTATTGCTACCACGGCGTCAACGAGTTCGTCCCGGTCAGTTCGCTCGTCAAGATGACCGACGTGCTCCAGGAACTCGTCGCCCGCTTCGCATAAGCCCGGCCGCACAAGCCTAAACGACAAACCGCCCCGTCCTCTACAGAGAACAGGGCGGTTTTTGCTGCAAGGGGAGTAATCAGCATCGCAGGTTGAGCCAACGTCAGCGAGCGACGTCCAAGGAGAACAAGTTGGCATGAAAAAGGCAGGGCATTGACCTTCTGGTCATGCCCTGCCTTTTGAATGACAAATTGTCGCCTTGGGCGGCGCGCAGCGTCGAGCCGTTACGGCGTTTGGTAAAACGCCGTAACTTAGTAGTTGGCTTCGTAGCCGTTGCCGTCACCGGTGGGCTCTTCGTAGTAGTCCGAATCGCTCGAATCGCTTGAGTCATCAGAATCGTCAGAGCTGACCGATGAGGTTGCGGTACCGTTTGCGTAGTCGTCAGACGTGTTGTTGCTGAGGTCACCGATCGTAGAGCTGGAGCCGTCGGAAAGACCCATGGTGTTGGGACCCTTGGGATCCTTGCCGGCATCGACGCGCTCCATCATTTCCTTGAGCTCGTCCTCGTAGACAAAGACATAGCTCACGCCGTCGATCATGGTGCTGTCGTCGGCGTACGAGGGCAGGTTGGCCGAGTAGATACCGTCGACATCCATACCGCGCATGGCATTGACCGTAGCCACGATATCCTGAACGCTCATATCGGTTACGAGCATATCGGACAGCGAATTAACCAGGCCAAAGATCTTCGTGGCATCGAAGTTATTGAGAATCTGGTTGGCAAGGGCGCCAAGCACCTGACGCTGGTGGCGCATGCGCGTGTAATCGCCGTCGGCATAGGTGTAGCGGCAGCGGGCATAGGTAAGGGCGGTGGCACCGTCCATATGCTGCTGGCCAGCGGTAATCTTAATATCCAGGTGCTCGGGGTCGTCAACATCATCGGTTGCGTTAATGTCGATACCGCCAACCGAATCAATCAGCGCCTGCATACCGTCGAAGCTGACCTCGGCATAGTGGGAAATCTGAACACCGCACAGCTCGTTGACCGCCTCGACCATGGCATCGGCGCCGCCAACGGTATGGCAGGCGTTGATCTTCATGGTCTCGCCCTTGTACACGACCTTGGTGTCGCGCGGAACGGAAATGAGCGTCGCCTGCTTTTGCGTGGGGTCGATGCGTGCCAGGATAATCGAGTCGGCACGATACGTATCCTCGCCCGGACGGCCGTCGGTGCCAAGAAGCAGCACGTAGAACGGATCCTTTGCTTCATCGGTGTCAACCAGAACCCGACGCAGATTGTCGGTAATGACATTAGGATCGCCGAGCTTGCCCATAATGGTGGCAAACCACAGGCCGGCAGCGGTAGTGGCACTCAGCAGCACGCCAAGCACGACAATGAGCGCGACGTGACGAATCGTGTGGCTACGACGACGTTGGCGAGCTCGCTCGGAATAGCGAGCCACGTTATCGCGACTGTAGATCTTGGCCTGCGCACCAGTTGAGGGTCTTCGGGTGGTGGTATCCGCGAGGGGCTTTTTATTAAACATAGGCAACCTGTATTAGTAGATGACGGGATCGGGGACGGTAGCATGCTCGACATGCGCGCCGAGCGCCTGCAGCTTTTCGACAAACTGCTCGTAGCCGCGCTTGATGTGATGGATAGCCGAAACCTCGGTCGTCCCGTCGGCGATCAAGCCCGCTACGACGAGGGCCGCTCCGCCACGCAGATCGGGCGAGGTAACCTGTGCACCCGAGAAGCCCTTGACGCCATGAATCATGGCATGATGGCTCTCGATACGAATGTCGGCACCCATGCGTACCAGCTCAGAGGCAAACATAAAGCGATTCTCGAAGATGTTCTCGGTGATAACGGAGCTACCATCGGCAAGGGCGGAGAGTACCATAATCTGCGCCTGCATGTCCGTCGGGAAGCCGGGGAACGGAAGCGTCTGGATGTCGACCGGCTTGATACGCTCGGCACGGTTCACATGGACGCCATCCTCGACGCGCTCGCAGTCGATACCCATGAGCTCCATCTTCTTGAGCACCATGCCCAAGTGAATGGGGCAAAAGCCCGTGACATCGACACCGCGATCGTCGGCCATCAACGCACCGGCAACGATAAAGGTACCGGCCTCGATGCGGTCGCCCACCACGCGATGGGTAACGGGATGGAGCTCTTCCACGCCTTCGATAGTCACGACGGGCGTACCGGCGCCTACAATCTTGGCGCCCATCTCGTTGAGCATGTTGGCGAGATCGACAATCTCGGGCTCGCGGGCGGCATTGTCGATAACCGTGGTGCCCTGTGCGCGCACAGAGGCCATGATGAGGTTCTCGGTCGCACCGACGCTGGCAAACTCGAGCGTGACGGTGGTACCGCGCAGACCTTGGGGCGCATTAGCGTTGATGTAACCGTGGGCGGTATCGAACTCAACGCCCAGGGCCTCAAGACCAAGAATGTGCATATCGATCTTACGAGCACCCAGGTTGCAGCCGCCCGGCATGGCAATTTTGGCGCGATGGAAGCGGCCCAGCAGGGGCCCCATGACGGCGGTGGAAGCGCGCATCTTGGCAACGAGCTCGTAGGGGGCCTCCCATGAATCGACCTGAGAGGTATCAATCTCGAGCGTGTGCTCGTCGAGAACATCGATCGTAGCGCCCATGCCCTTGAGCACCTTGCCCATCACGTGGACATCGGAAATATCGGGCACGTTCTGCAGCGTCGTCTTGCCCGGCGCCAGAAGCGTTGCCGCCATGAGTTTGAGCGCGGAGTTCTTGGCGCCCGAGACGGGCACGGAGCCTCCGATGGCGTGGCCACCCTCAACGCGGATAATATCCAAGGTCTACCCTTTCAAAAAGCATGCCCGGGGTGGCTGGGCCATCCCGGGCATGATGTGTTCGCAAATGGTCGAACGCTAAATCGTTTGACTATTGGGCAAGCTTGAGCTTACACCATGCGATTTCATTATAGAGGTAGGCGCGGCGTGCATCATCCTCCGACAAATTACCCAGCTTCTCTTCAAAACCTTGAATATCAGCTTTAAGCTTGTCGGCATCGACGGTCGCCAAATCGCAAGCGCGCTCGGCGAGAACGGTCACGACATCGTCCGCAACCTGGGCATAGCCGCCGGCCACGGCAAACGTGTGGTCGACAGTGCCCATGGCCTTATCGGAAACGCGAACGTAACCGCGGTCGATCGTGCAGATCTCGCTGGAGTGAGCAGGCAGGACGCCAAACTCGCCATCCGTGGACGGAATCGACACAAACGCAGCGTCGCCCTCATAGGCGCAGCTCACGGGGCACACGATGCGGATACGCATAACCTACTTCTCCCCCATCTTGCGGGCGCGCTCGCGCACGTCCTCAATCGTGGAAGCATAGCGGAAAGCCTGCTCGGGCAGGTCATCGGCCTTGCCGTCGACAATCTCGGCAAAAGAGCGGACGGTATCCTCGACGCGGACGTAGACACCGGGGTTGCCGGTGAACTTCTCGGCGACGTGGAAGGACTGCGAGAGGAACTGCTGAATCTTACGGGCACGGTTGACCGTAAGGCGCTGCTCCTCGGACAGCTCGTCCATACCCAGAATGGCGATGATGTCCTGAAGGTCGGAGTACTCCTGCAGGAGCTCCTGGACCTTGACGGCGACACGGTAGTGCTCCTCGCCAACGATCGAGGGATCGAGAGCGTCGGAGGAAGACGCAAGCGGGTCGATAGCCGGGAACAGGCCGAGCGACGAAATGCTACGCGAAAGAACCGTGGTGGCATCGAGGTGAGTAAACGTCGTGGCAGGCGCCGGGTCGGTCAGGTCGTCTGCGGGGACGTAGACAGCCTGGACGGAGGTAATGGAGCCCGTCTTGGTCGAGGTAATGCGCTCCTGGAGGTCGCCCATCTCGGTTGCCAGCGTGGGCTGGTAACCAACGGCGGAGGGCATACGGCCCAGCAGTGCGGAAACCTCGGAACCCGCCTGGGAGAAGCGGAAGATGTTGTCGATGAACAGCAGAACGTCCTGGCCGCGATCGCGGAAGTACTCAGCGGTGGTAAGGCCGGCCAGACCGATGCGCAGACGCGCTCCGGGCGGCTCGTTCATCTGACCATAGACCAAGCAGGTCTTGTCGATAACGCCAGACTCGCTCATCTCGAGATAAAGGTCGGTGCCCTCGCGGGTACGCTCGCCGACGCCGGTGAACACCGAGGTGCCGCCGTGCTCCTGGGCGAGGTTGTTGATGAGCTCCTGAATCAGAACGGTCTTGCCAACGCCGGCGCCGCCGAACAGGCCGGTCTTGCCGCCACGGATGTAGGGCTCGAGCAGGTCGACGGCCTTGATGCCGGTCTCGAAGATCTCGGTCTTGGTGGTGAGCTCGTCAAAGCGGGGCGCTGCATGGTGGATGGGGTAGAACTCCTCCACCTCAGGCATGGGCTTGCCGTCGACAGGCTTGCCCATGACGTTCCAAATGCGGCCGAGCGTCTTGGGGCCAACGGGCATCTTCATGGGCTCACCGGTATCGGTGGCGATGAGGCCGCGCTGCAGGCCGTCGGTCGAGGACATGGCGACCGTGCGGACGACGCCGCCCGGAAGCTGGCTCTCGACCTCGAGGATCGTGCTCAGATGACCGATCGGGGTCTCGGCCTCGACCGTGAGCGCGTTGTAGATCGGGGGCACCGCGCCGTCAAACTTGACGTCGACGACAGGGCCGATGATACGCACGATGCGACCATCACCGGCAGTCGTCTTCTTGGTGGCTTCCTCGACCGCAAGCTTTACGGTGTTATTAGCCATTACTGTTCCTCCAATGCTGAGGCTCCGCCGACGATCTCGTTAATCTCGGTCGTAATCGAAGCCTGGCGCACGCGACTATACGTGCGGGTAAGGGTCGAGATGATCGCGGTGGCGTTTTCCGTCGCGGAGTGCATGGCCTTGCGGCGTGCACCCTGCTCGGCAGCCGCCGAATCGATCAGGGCCTGGTAGATGACCGTCAGGATATAAGACGGCACAAGCTTGCCGAGAACATGCTCGGGAGAGGGCACGAACTCGAACGTGGACGAGATGCGCTTAGGGGCGTCGGTCTCGTTCTTACGCGGACCGTGGGCCATAGCGATCATCTCGGGGTCGAGCGGCAACAGATGCTCGACGCGAAGCTCCTGATCCACGCGGTTCTTGGCGTGGTGGTAGACAAGCTCGACACGGTCAAGCTCACCGGCACGATACGCATCGCAGATATGAGAGGAGATCATGCGGGCCTGATTGAAATCGGGCTCAGAGGAGTTGCCCTCAAAGTGCATGACAACGTTTGCGCGGTCACGGAAATACGTGGCCGGCTTACGCCCGCACGCGATGATCTCGCACTCGATGCCGTCGTTCGCCCAAGAAGCGGCGAGCTTTTCGGCCGTGCGCTCCACCGTCGTATTGAAACCGCCGGCAAGGCCGCGGTCCGAGGCAATAACGACAATCAGGCCATGCTTGACGCTCTCATGCTTCTGCAGCATGGGATCGGTGCCCGAACAGGAGGCGTCGCCGGCGACCGTCAACATGACGTCGGTCAGCGCCTCCTTATAGGGCTCGGCCTGCTTGGAGCGATCGAGGGCACGACGGATCTTGGCCGTAGAGACCATCTCCATCGTGCGCGTGATCTGCTTGGTCGTGGTAACCGAGGAGATTCGCTTCTTAATGTCGCGAAGGTTGGCCATGGGGCTTAGTTCTCCTCTGATCCAGAAACATCCGACTGGTGCTTGGCCATGAACTGCTGTTTGAAGTCGCCGATGACGCGCAAGAGCTCAGCCTTGGTGTCATCATCGATCTTCTTGGCGCGAACCTTGTCGAGCAGCGAACCAAAGCCATTGTCCATGTACTCGATGAGCTCGGCACGGAAGGGCAGCACGTCGGCGATCTCCAGGTCATCCAGGAAGCCCTCGTTGCCAGCGAACAGCGTAACGATCTGCTCGCCAACCTCAAACGGCTTGTAACGCGGCTGCTTCAGGAGCTCGGTCATGCGAGCACCATGGGTCAGCTGCTTCTGAGTAGCCTCGTCGAGGTCGGAGCCGAACTGCGTAAAGCCGGCGAGCTCCTGGTACGAAGCGAGGTCCAGACGGAGGTTGCCGGCGACCTGCTTCATGGCCTTGGTCTGCGCATCGCCACCGACGCGGGACACGGAGATGCCCACGTCGACTGCCGGGCGCTGACCCTGGAAGAAGAGCTCGGACTGCAGGTAGATCTGACCATCGGTAATGGAAATGACGTTGGTCGGAATGTAGGCCGAGACGTCGCCGTCCTGGGTCTCGATGATCGGAAGAGCCGTCATGGAGCCGTAACCGTTCTTCTTGGACATCTTGACGGCACGCTCGAGCAGACGAGAGTGCAGGTAGAAGATGTCGCCAGGATAGGCCTCGCGTCCGGGCGGACGATGCAGCGTCAGCGACATCTGACGGTAGGCCACAGCCTGCTTGGACAGGTCGTCGTAGATAACGAGCACGTGGCCGCCGGGGTTGGTCTCGCTGGCGGGCTTGCCGTCCTCGCCGTTGTACATGAAGAACTCGCCGATAGCGGCACCGGCCATAGGCGCGATGTACTGCATAGGGGCGGAATCGGCAGCGGTGGCCGAAACGATGATGGTGTAGTCGAGCGCACCGTGCTGAGCGAGGGTCTCGCGGATGTTGGCAACCGTGGAGGCCTTCTGGCCGATGGCGACATAGATGCAGACCATGCCCTTGCCGCGCTGGTTGAGGATAGCGTCGATGGCGATGGCGGTCTTACCGGTCTTACGGTCGCCGATGATGAGCTCACGCTGACCGCGGCCAATAGGCACCATGGAGTCGATAGCGAGCAGACCGGTCTGAACCGGCTCGCACACCGGGGTACGATCGATGACGCCGGGAGCCTTGAACTCGATGGGGCGACGGTGCGTGGCGACGATGTCGCCCAGGCCGTCGATGGGCTGGCCGAGCGGATTGACGACGCGGCCGAGCATGGCACGGCTCACGGGGATATCCATAATGCGGCCAGTGGTGCGGCACTCGTCGCCTTCCTTGATGGAGTCGACGGCACCAAACAGAACGGCGCCGACCTCGTCACGGTCAAGGTTCTGGGCAAGGCCGAAGACGGTCTCACCGGTATCGGAGCTCTTGAACTCCAGAAGCTCGCCTGCCATGGCGCTCTTGAGGCCGGAGACGCGCGCGATGCCGTCGCCTACCTCGTCGACCGTTGAAACCTCATGCGTATCGACCGTCGCGGAGAGGCTCGTGAGCTGCTCCTGCAGTTTCTTGGCGATATCCTGGGCATTGAGGGTTTCGGACATTAGGCTTCACCTCCGTACGAATTAGCAGAGTTTGCGAGGGTCTCCTGCGCGATGCGCAGCTGCGTCTTGACGGAAATATCACGACGCTCGCCGCGGGCCTCGAGCACCAGGCCGCCCACGATAGACGGATCGACCTGCTCGATAAGGAATACCTTGCGGCCGAAGTCCTGCTCGCATTTCTTAGTGATGGTTTGACGCAGCTCGTCGTCGAGCGGGATCGCCGTGGTGACGGTCACGCCCACTACATCCTCGTCTTCCTCGGCAACATACTTAAAGGCAGCTGCCACCTTGGGAAGAAGGTCGAGCTGGTCGCGCTTGGACATGGTGTCGAGCACGGCGATGATCTCGGGGCTGGCAGAAGCCAAGCGCTCGATCATCTCGAGGTCCTCGAACACATGGTTCTCGGCCTTAGCGGCTTCCAGAAGGGAGCGCGCGTAGGTCTCGAGCACCTTGTCCTGATAGCGGCTAGTCGGCATTCAGGCTACCTGCTTCCTGGATGTAGCGCTCGATGAGCTTCTTCTGCTCGGTCTCGTCCTCGAGTGCCTCGCCCACGATCTTGGTGGCGACGGCAACGGACAGGTCGGCGATGGAGCTCGCGGCACCGGCGTAAATGGACTTGCGCTCGTCCTCGACGGTCGTATGGGCCTTGGCGATGATCTCCTCGGCCTCCTTGTGAGCAGCCTCGATGATACGGGCGCGCTCGGACTCGGCGTCCTTACGGGCCTCGAGAACGATGTCGGCAGCCTGACGACGGGCGTCGGTGACGATCGAGTCGGACTCAGCGCGCTTGGCGATAGCCTCCTGCTTGGTCTTCTCGGCCTCGTCGAGGCTCTCCTCGATCTTCTTGCCGCGCTCCTCCATGGTTTTCATGATGTCCGGCAGGGCGACCTTGGCCAGCACGATCCAGATGATCAGGAAGGCGATAAGCGCCGGGATGAACTCCGCCATCTTAGGGATGAGGATGTCCGCACCGGCAGCGCCGTCCTCGGCGAACGCGGAAACCGGCATGAGCAGCGCGGCCGCGGACGCGGAGAGTGCGATCGCGCTCTTCTGGGATGAAAGATTCATACTTGACGCTCCGTGCTATTTAACGATCAGCGCGACAACGAAGCCGATCAGAGCCAGAGCCTCGCCGAAGGCGGAGCCCATGATGAAGACGGTGAACACGCGGCCCTGGACCTCAGGCTGACGGGCCATAGCACCCGTAGCACCCAGAGCAGACAGGCCGATAGCAAGACCAGCGCCGATAACACCGAGACCGTAACCGATAACTCCCACGATTCCTCCTTTGTCGTGCGTGTCTTATTTCACGCAGGATAACCTTTTTATAACTGCCGGGCTCCATGGGTACGGGCACCGGCGGTTTAACGAATTGCCTTACCTTTAAGGCGCGAACGGAGGACTACTCCTCCTCCGCGACCTCCTCTGCCTCGGAGACATACACGGCGGTAAGGACCGTGAAGACGTAAGCCTGGATGGCGCCGACCACAAGCTCGATCGCATAGATCAGGATGAGGATGGCAAGCCAGGCCAGCGAAGGCAGGGCGCCGACGGCGTGGGCCGCGGAAACCTGCTGAAGCAGCGGCTGCATGAACATGCTCGCCATGATGGCGAACGAGCCCATGACCACGTGTCCTGCGAACATGTTGCAGAACAGACGGACGGCAAGCGTGATGAGGCGCAGGAAGGTCGAGAAAAGCTCGACGACCCACACGAGCACGTTCATCGGGAAGCTCACGCCCTGCGGGGCGAGGCTCTTGATGTAGCCGATCACGCCGTGAGCCTTGCATCCGTAGTAGATGAAGTACACGAAGGCGAAAATGGCGAGTGCGGCGGTGGAGCCGATTGCGCCGGTGCCGGGCTTCATTCCCGGGATCAGGCCGATCATGTTATTGATCAGGATGAACAGGAAAAGCGAGCACAGGAACGGGAAGTGCTTCTTCCAGTTCTCACCCACGACGCCCTTGCCGATATCGTTCTCGACGTACTCGATGATGTACTCGAAACCGTTGACGAAGAAGCCCTTGGGAACCAGGGTCTGCTTCTTCTTGAACACGGCCAGGACGATCAGGAGCACGATCGTGGAGACGATCAGCCAAAACGAGTACTGCGTGATGCCGCAGCTCAGATCGCCCACGACAGGGGTGGAGCTGAACTCGCTGACCAGATGATTAATCTCATCAGGCAGCTTTTCAAATATTTCCACGACTTACCTTTCGACCTCATGAGGATCTCGCAGCGCCTTGGCGACGCGAACCGTGCAGGCGGCCATAAAGGCCACGAAGCCGATCGCCTCGCCCAGGAGGAACATGCGAAATGCCTCTCCGAACAACGCAAACACAACCAAGGTAAAGACGAGCAGGGCGACTGCCGAGACCGCCAGACTCACCATGCCCTTGAGCATGTCCGCATTCTGTTTATCGTCAAGAACCGGCTTGAGCGTAAAAACAAAGGGAAGGAAGGCAATTGCGCCCGCGATGGCGCCTGCAACGATAGCGAGCAGATCGGCTATCTGAAACACTGGCTTCCTCGCTTTCCTTTTTAACGCCTCACAGCACAGTCCCAGCCAAACATTGGTGACTATTGTACGAGCCAATCGCTAAAGTACAACCGTAAAACAAACGGTTAATACGCACCTGTACGTTTTCTTAAGGCCTTCTTTATGCCGCAGGTACGGTAATACGTTTTTTCGAACCCCTCAGCGCAAAACGTCCGTTAACAGAAGTGCGCGCGGACGACTTTTTCTCGCCCGCGCGCGCCATTTCTTCGTATTTGTGACCGAAGCCGACAAGGCCCAACGACTAGAGCGTGCCGTAGATGCGGTCGCCGGCGTCGCCCAGGCCGGGAACGATGTAGGCGGCCTCGTTGAGATGGTCATCGATGGCGCACGTATAAATATGTACGTCGGGGTCCTTTTCGGTCAGTGACTTGAGGCCCTCGGGCGCGGCGACGATACACAGCATGCGGATATCCTTGACACCGCGCTCGCGCAGGTAGCTGATAGCCATCTCGGCCGAACCGCCCGTGGCGAGCATGGGGTCGACAACCAGGCAGATGCGCTGGTCAATATCCTTGGGCATCTTGCAGTAATACTCGTGCGGCTCGTGGGTAACTTCGTCGCGCTCCATGCCGATGTGGCCCACGCGAGCGGAGGGTACCAAGTCGAGGATGCCATCGACCATGCCAAGGCCTGCACGCAGGATGGGAACGATGGCGAGCTTTTTGCCGGCAAGCTGTTTGAACGTGGCGGTAGTGATGGGGGTCTCGACCTCGACGTCTTCCATAGGCAGGTCGCGCATGGCCTCGTAGCCGTCAAAGAGCGCAAGCTCGCGCACGAGCTGGCGGAACTGGTTGGTGCCGGTGTTTTTATCGCGCAGGATCGACAGCTTGTGCTGAACGAGCGGGTGATCGACAAGCGTCACACGGGACGCATCATAGGTGACGGTCATGGGTTGATTGCCCCTTTCGTTGCGGCCGCAAAACGGCCTTGCTGACAAGGCGCGCAGCAATGTTGCCGCCGCACGCCATGCATTAGTTTAGCGGTTTGTTGTATCGAGCAGCCCATCGCAGCCCTACTGTGCGGTACTGAGCGAGCGCCTGACTGCATCACACCAGCCCACAAGGTTTTGTTCGCGGCGCTCGGCGGACATGTGGGGAAGGAAGGTCCTAACGATCTGGGCATTTTGCTCCAGCTCTTCCAGGTCTTCCCAATAGCCGACGGCAAGACCCGCCAAGTACGCGGCACCGATTGCCGTGGTCTCCACCGTCTCGCATTGCAGCACGGGGATATCCAGCAGGTCGGCCTGGAATTGCATGATGAACTCGTTGCGCGAGGCACCGCCATCGACAGACAGGCGCTCGATCGAAAGCCCCACGTCCTGCTCCATGGCGCGCAGCACGTCGTAGCTCTGATATGCCATGGATTCGCAGGCGGCACGTACGATGGTCGCACGGCTCGAGGCGCCGGTCAGACCGCACACGATACCGCGGGCATGCGGGTCCCACCAGGGAGCGCCCAGACCCGCAAAGGCGGGAACGAAGTAGCAGCCCTCGTTGTCGCTAATCGAAGCGGCGAGTTGTGCCGACTCGCTCACGCTCGAGATGATGCCCATGTTGTTGCGAAGCCAGTTCATGGTGGAACCGGCAGCAAAGATGGAGCCCTCGAGCGCATAGCTGATCTTCCCGTTCGCAGCGATACCGATGGTGGAGACCAGACCGTTCTTGGATTCGACGATCTCGTCGCCGGTGTTCATGAGCATAAAGCAGCCCGTGCCATAGGTGTTTTTGGTCTGGCCGGGACGGAAACAGCAGTGACCGAACAGCGACGCCTGCTGGTCGCCCGCCACGCCCATGATGGGCGGCGTGTTGGTCATGATGTCGCTCGCGACGCGGCCGTAGTCGCCCGAGCTCCAGCGAACCTCGGGCATCATGGAACGTGGAACGTCAAAGAGCGCCAGCAGGTCGTCGTCCCAATCGAGCGTATGGATATTAAAGAGCGCCGTGCGGCTGGCATTGGTGTAGTCGGTGGCAAAGACCTGGCCGCCGGTGAGGTTGTAGATGAGCCAGGTGTCGATGGTGCCAAACATGAGGTCGCCCGCCGCCGCGCTCTCGCGTGCGCCGTCAACGTTGTCGAGAATCCACTGCACCTTGGAGGCCGAGAAATACGGGTCGAGCGTGAGTCCCGTGCGGGAGCGCACCAACTCCTCGCAGCCCTGTTCAACCAACGCGTCGATTGCCGGCGCGGTACGGCGGCACTGCCATACGATGGCGTTATAGATCGGCTGACCGCTCACGCGGTCCCAGACCACCGTGGTCTCGCGCTGGTTGGAGATGCCGATGGCGGCGATGCGGTCAGAATGGATACCGCTCTTAAACTGGACTTCCATCATGACGGCGATCTGGCTGGCAAGGACCGCCATGGGGTCTTGCTCCACCCAACCGGGACGCGGAAAACTCGTTTTGACGCTGCGACGTGCCTGCGCGACGATGCATCCGTACTCGTCGACGATGGTCGCAAGTACCGAGGTGGTGCCGCAGTCGAGCGCCATGATGTAGGAACCGCCAAAGTTAAACGAGGCATCTTCCATGCCCAGGCTGCCCAGATTCAACGACATCGCTTACACCTTTCTATTGCATCGGGTCGGACAGGACCCGTTCGATCTCTGATGCGGGAAGTGCGCCTTGGCGCAGGATCTGGAGCCCGCCGTGCTGGAACGACACGATGGTCGAGGCGTCGCGACACGGGGTCTCACCGGCGTCGACGGCAACATCGACCCCCTCCAGGATGCGACCCTCGACGGCGGCAAAGCTTGCCGGCGAGGGCGCGCCGTGCGTATTGGCGCTCGTGCAGGCAAGGGGACTGCCGCAGGCGCGGATGAGCGCCTGGACCACGGGAGAGGCCGAAGCGCGCAGGGCCACGGTGTCGTCGGCAGCGCGCATAAAGGTCGGCACGCAGGGGGCTGCCTTAATCACGATAGTCAGGGCTCCCGGCCAGCATCGTCGCGCGAGTACGCGGGCATCTTCCGGGATATCCACGCCATAGCGGTCGAGCGCTTCGACGCCATCGACCAGCCAAGCGACGGTTTGCGTGAGTTCACGTTGCTTGAGAGTGAAGATGCGGCGGTAGCCGGTACCGAGCGCAGGAACCGCGGCGCCATTGACGGTGGCTTGCGGGTCGCGCGGCCACGAGGGGGATTCGCTTGTGTCTTGGGATACGGCGTCCGAGAAGGCATTGACTGCCACGGCGACACCGTAGACTGTCTCGGTCGGGATCAGGGCCAGACCGCCGCGGCCGAGCACCTCGGCCGTACGCTCAACAGCGAGCCGATGCGGCTCACGCGCTCCCTCGAATACCCGATAGACCGTCTGCATGTGTATGCCAGCCCCTTACGTTCTGGTGAAAGTTTGTTTACTGTGGGGCATTCTCGCACGAAACGTTCAACCTATTTGCCCAGAGCGCATGTTGGTTTGGTGAGCGGCTCTAGTAGTCGGTGAAAGTGAGGGGGTTATTGGACTGCGACGAACTTCTTTGGCCTGCCGGCGTGGCGTTCTTGGGCGGCGTAGCGCTCGATGCTGTCTATCGTTATCATCCGACGGCCGTCGACGAGTTCAACATCGAGCTTTCCGGCTTTGACCAGCGCGGTAATCCGCGGGGCGGAGACTTTGAGGTCCAGCGCTGCGTCTTTAAATGTTCGGCACGCCGCTTCCCGAGCGTCCTCGTGGTCGATTTCGACCGAAAGGGCCACGACCTCGGCCGAGCGTTCGTACCCCGCCGGAGTCAAACCGTTGTTGAGGTCATCGGCCAAAAACGCCATCAGCGCCTCGGTGGCATGGGCAATAGCTTCTTCGCGCGTATCGCCATCGGCAAAGGCGCCGGGAATCTGCGGGAAGCTAGCGCAGTAACCATCGTCTTCTTTTATGAGAACGCAGTCATAGGTAAATCGCTGCCTCATTTTGCCTCCAACTACCATCCAGCTTGGCGACGAATACTTGCCCACGTGCCCTTCTTTGGTCGATCACCACCAGAGCCGTTCACGGTGACAACGCGGTCACCAGAAACATACTTAGCATGGCTACCGACTTGCGCGACCTTCACGAATCCATCGTGCTTGAGTAGGGCAATGATTTCCCGAAAGGTAGGAGGTTGCATGGGCCGACCTCTTTCAGCCATCCTAATTATAAACTAATTTATAATTTTTGCTAACCAGTTAATAAATACTACTGGCGCTGCTTGGGCTCGGTGACGATGGCTCGGACGATGCGGGGGCGATCGGTGAGGTCGCGGACGATGCGCACGTCCGCAAGACCCGCTTGGCGGCAGAGCTCGGCGGCGGCGTCGAGGGCGCCTTCGTAGAGCTCGCAGGCAAACAGGCCGCCGGCGCGCAGCATATAGGGCGCCGCATTGAGCAGGCGGCGGAAGATATCGAGACCGTCGGCACCGCCCTCGAGAGCCAAATCGGGCTCAAAGTCCTTGACCTCGTGCGGCAGCGAGCGCATGACGTCGGTCGGGATGTAAGGTGGGTTGGAGACGAGCACGTCGAAGGTGCCCCACTCGTCGTGGGGAATGGAGCTCACCAGGTTGGTGAGGCTGAAGGCAACCTCATCTGCCGTGAGGCCGAGCGCGTCGCGGTTTTTGGTGGCCAGATCGATAGCGCGCGGCTCGATATCGGTTGCGGTGCAGGTGACATGGCCGCGGCGCTCCCAGGCAAGGGAGAGCGAAATGCAGCCCGTGCCGCAGCCGACCTCGAGAACGCGGGCAGTGCGGGGCTCGACCGGAGCGGGCGCGGCGGCATCCTGAGCTGAAGCCGTCTCCTGGTCGGCACCCTCGCTGGCGATGCCGTATTCGTCGAGCTCGGGCTCGGCGGCTTCCGCAGTCTCGGCTTCCGCCGCCTGCGCAGCGGCTTGTTCGGCCTCGCGGTCGGCCAGTTCCTCGGCATAGGCGCGGCTGCCCAGCACATCGCCGCCTAGCGCCGCCTCGTCGGCAGCTGTGAGGTTGGCGGCACGGCGCTCGGCCGTCGCTCGCTCGTCGGCCAATGCGGCTTCGGCTTTGCGCGCTTGCTCGACTTCATCGTTCCAGGGCAGCTCAACGCACTGACGGGCGACAGCCTCGGGGCTCAGCACCTCGGCATCCAGATAATTGAGGACTTCCTCGACGAGCATCTCGGTCTCGGGGCGCGGGATGAGCACACCTGGGGCGCACGCGACGTCGATCATGCGAAACTGCGTGCTGCCCGTGATGTATTGCAGCGGCTCGCCCTTAGCGCGGCGGACAACGGCCGCGTGCATGGTCTCGAGCTGGGCCGCGTTAAGCGTCTCGTCCATGCGCATATATAAGTCGATGCGTGCCAAACCCGTGGCAGCGCACAGCAGCCACTCGGCAGAAAGACGGGGATGCTCCTCGCCGCGCTCGGCCAGGTACTCCTTGGTCCACTCGAGACAACGCTTGATGGTCCAGATCTCGTTTGCCATGGGGCCCTCCCCTCTTAAGCGCCGGACGGCGCGCGAATGTCGGAGCAGATTGTACGCGAGGCCAGCGCTTGGCAAGGGGCAATTGAAGGCGATTATCGAGAATCAGCCCAGAATTTTGCACCGGGCTCGCTCAAAGTGTTCATTCGCCGACGTCTAGATTTGCATTCGTCAAGCTTTTGGCAAGGTTGCCCCAAAACTGACCAATATCTAACCAAGAACTTGCCACATCGCTTGACGCACGACCCATCAAAAATCGCTCCGCGACTTCTTGAACGATATTTTGAGCAATATTTTCGATAGCGGACTTATGCCGTCAATTACCTTAAGCAGGTAAGCAGCTCAAATGACATCACAGCCGACTGAATAAAATATCAAGGCAATGTCACCAATGACTCCCTACGGATCATTTGACAACCAAAGAAACGCCAATGATTTGGCAATGTCAGCGAGCGACGTCCAGAGCGAACAAGTTGGCATGAAAAAGGCAAGGCATAGACCTTCTGGTCATGCCTTGCCTTTTGAATGACAAATTGTCGCTCTGGGCGGCGCGCAGCGTCGGCTGGTCCGCCGTTCGGTAGAACGGCGGAACTTAGACTGCCTGTGCCAGCTTCTCGGCTCGCTCGGCGGCGGCGAGCGCCTCGATGACGGTGCCGAGCTGGTCGCCCAGAAGAACGCCGTTGTAGGTGGAGTTGAAGCCGATGCGGTGATCGGTCACGCGGTCCTGGGGCTGGTTGTAGGTGCGGATCTTCTCGGAACGGTTGCCGTGGCCGATCTGGCTCTGGCGCTCGGCACCGAGCTCCGCCTGCTGCTTCTCGAGCTCCATCTCGTACAGACGGGCGCGTAGCATCTGCATGCAGACTTCGCGGTTCTGGATCTGGGAGCGCTGTTCCTGCGACTGCACCACGGTGTTGGTGGGCAGATGGGTGATGCGCACGGCGGAATAAGTGGTGTTAACGCACTGACCGCCAGGACCGGAGGCGCAGTAGGTGTCGATACGCAGGTCGGACTGGTTGATCTGGACGTCGATCTCCTCGGCCTCGGGAAGTACGGCGACGGTCGCCGTGGAGGTCTGGATACGGCCCTGGGACTCGGTCTTGGGAACGCGCTGGACGCGGTGCACGCCGGACTCGAACTTCATGACGGAGTAGACGCGGTCGCCCTCGACCTTGAACTCGATGGACTTAAAGCCGCCGGCCTCGCTGGGGCTGGAGTCGAGCACGGTGGTCTTCCAGCCGCGCGACTCGCAGAAGCGCTGATACATCTTGTACAGATCGCCGGCAAAGATGGCCGCCTCGTCGCCACCAGCGGCGGAGCGAATCTCGACGATGGTGTTCTTGTCGTCGTTGGGGTCGCTCGGGATGAGCATGTACTTAATGTCTTCCTCGAGCTGGGGAAGCTTGGCCTCGTTTTCGGAGATGTCCATCTGGAGCATCTCCTTCTCATCGGCATCGGTCGTATCGTGGAGCATTTCCTTGGCGGCCTCGATGTCATCGAGCGCGCCGATGTACTCGCGCGAGGCAGCGATGAGGTCGGACTGGTGCGCGTACTCCTTGTTGAGACGCGTGAACTCCTTGATATCGGAGGCGACGGCCGGGTCGGAAAGCTTTTTCTCGAGCTCCTCGTAGGCCTTGATGATCTTTTCGAGCTTGTCGCGCATGACGGGACTCCTTTATATGCGTGAAGGTGAAAATCGGCAGAATTGATGGGGCGCACGGCGCCATTGCGGGGGTAAGTCCAGCTAGAGCATGTCGATCTTCAGATACATGCGCATCCCTTCGCGTACGGGGTACATAGTTGCGGTCTAACCCATACATGATAGCGTGCGCAGGCAAACCTGCATACAACCCGCACGGAATGAGTGGACGTAGCCGTTGGGAACGTTCCTTAACGGCTAGTCGTTTAAGAACGTCCCCAACGGCTAACAAAGGAAGCGTCGCTTTATCACATTCTAGAGCGTTTGAAGCAGGGCGATGAGGAAGCGAACACCCTGGAGGTAGGCGCGGCGGGTGATGCGCTCGTTGGTGCCGTGGACGCCGCGGTCGCACTCGTCATCGTCGACCACAAACGCCGAAAAACGAATGCATTCGGAGCAAATGTGCTGGTAGTTGGCAGCGTCGGTCGCGCCGATCACGGTCGAGGGGACAATCGCCAACGGCTCGGATGATCCGTTTTCCTCCGTCCCCTTTGGATCGCGGAAATAGCGGGCGGCGATGGAGCGAACCGCCTCGAGGCCGGGACCACCGATGCGCGGGGACGGCGAGGGCTCGGAGCTGCCGGGGCCCAGCTCCACTTCGACACGACCGGCAAGGTCCGCCCCGGCAACCGCCTCACGGCAGCGCGCCACAACGTCGGCCACGCTCGTGCCCTCGAGCATGCGGAAGTTAATGTTGGCCCACATATCCTGCGGCATTACGTTGGCGCCGGCGCTGCCTCCCTCGATCTGCGTGGGCGCGCAGGTGGTCGTCACCAGCGGATAGAGCTTTTTGCTGGCGAGGCACTCGCACACGATGGCATCCCCGTTGGCGGCAATCTCATCCGCCGTGTAGAGCCCCAGCTCGACAAGCTGCGCGGCAAGCAGATCGGTCACGCGCGTCGGCCACTCGATATCGCAGATTGCGGCGATGGCACGGCTGAGCACCTCGAGCGACGTGCCGCCGTAGGGGTTAGACGAATGCCCGCCCGCGCTCTTCGTCTTGAGCACGATATCGGCATAGCCCTTTTCGGCCAGGTCGGCATGCATAAGCCAGCCCTCGCCCGCGCCGTACTCGGCAGCCGAAACGATACGGTAGTCACCCTCGTCGATCAGGAACTCGAGCTCAACACCGCGCTCCTCGAGCACGCGGCCGATAGCTCCAGCGCCGTACTGCGTGGTTTCCTCGTCCTGGCCAAAGGCGAGCAACAGCGAACGCTTGTGCTCCCAACCGTGCGCCAACGCATACTCAACCGCCTCGAGAATGCCTGCGACCTGATCCTTCATGTCGATAGCGCCGCGACCCCAAATGTAGGTGTCGTCCACCTGTCCGCTAAAGGGGGCGTGCGTCCAGTCGGCCTCGGTACCCGGCACCACGGGGACCACGTCCATGTGGCCCATGAGCATGACGGGTTTGAGGGCGGAGTCGGAACCGCCAAGCGTCACCAACAGCGAATGGCCGACAAGCTCGACCTCGCCCGACGCAAATACGTGCGGCCAGGCCTGCTGCATATACGCGCGCAGGTCGTCGAAGGGCTGCCAATCCACCGCCTCGGCATCCATGCTCGAAATGGTCGGAAACGACAGCACGCGGCCCAAACGCTCGCACGCGCCGGCCTCGTCTATATCGGCAAAATCGTCCTCATGCGCAAAGAAGCGCCAAACCTCGGCCATGACATCCTTTCGATTGTGACGACAAAGGCCGCCCCACGGGAGCGGCCCTGCAACGTAAGCGTTTGCGGTCGGTTATTTGTCCTCGAGATAACGCGAGAGGAACTCGCGGGTGCGCTGGTGTTTGGGGTTGCCGAAGAGCTCGGCCGGCGCGGCGTCCTCGAGCACCACGCCCTTGTCCATAAAGACCACGCGGTCGGACACCGTGCGGGCAAAGGCCATCTCGTGCGTGACGACGACCATGGTCATGCCGTCGGCAGCAAGCTTGCGCATGACCTCAAGCACCTCGCCCACGATCTCGGGGTCGAGCGCTGAGGTCGGCTCGTCGAACAGCATGATCTGCGGATTCATGCACAGGGCACGAGCGATGGCCACGCGCTGTTTTTGACCACCGGACAGGCGGCCCACGGCGGCGTGCGCGAATTTCTCGAGTCCCACGCTCGTCAGATGCTCCAGCGCGATCTTCTCGGCCTCGGCCTTGCTCATCTTTTTGAGCGTGACGGGCGCGAGCGTGCAGTTGTCAAGCACATCCATGTTGTTGAACAGGTTAAAGCCCTGGAACACCATGCCGATGTCCTCACGCAGCTTGTTGATGTTGCAGCGCTCGGCCGTGAGGTCCTGGCCATGGAACCAGATATGGCCCGCGTCCGGGGTCTCGAGCAGGTTGAGGCAGCGCAGAAAGGTCGATTTGCCCGAACCCGAAGCGCCGATAATGGTGACGACCTCGCCAGGATTGACGGACAAGTCGATGCCCTTGAGCACCTCGAGCGAGCCGAAGCTCTTGCGCAGGCCCTCGACGCGGATGAGCGGCTCATTGGTCTGTGCGGCGGCCGCGGTGCTGGTAGTGGCGGTATCTGCCATGATGATTCTCCTCGTCTTGAGCCTAATTGGAGCTGGGCAGCGTTGCCGGGGCCTCGGCGCCGAGCTTTTTGCCAAAGGCCTCGAGCAGGCGGCTCGCCACGAGCGTCAGGATCAGATAGACCACGAGCGCCACGCAGTAGACCTCCATCTGGCGGTAGTACACGCCGGCGACGGTGGTGGTGGCGTACATGAGGTCGAACACGCCGATGACCGAGAGCACCGACGAGTCCTTGATGTTGATGATGAGCTCGTTGGTGAGCGCCGGGATCGCGTTTTTAATACCCTGAGGGAACACGACCTTGCGCATAGCCTGCCACTGCGACAGGCCCAGCGAGCGCGCTGCCTCGGCCTGGCCGGGATCGATGGACTCGATGCCGCCGCGCAGGACCTCCATCATGTAGGCGGTAGAGTTGAGCGAGATGGTGACGAGGCCGGCGGTGAAGGTACTCCAAATCTGGTTGGCCTGGGCAGTCTCGAAGCCCATGCCGCGCAAAACGGTGAAGCCCGCGTAATAGATGAGCAGGCCCTGGACCATCATGGGCGTGCCGCGCACGATGGTGGAGTAGACGGTCGCAAAGCCGCGGCCGATGCTCTTAAAGAAGCGCACCAGGTCGTTGTCTACGCGGTCGAAGGTCTGAATACGCAGGAACACAAAGAGCAGCGCCAGGAAGAATGCGATGACGGTGCCGAAGGTGGCAAGCGCGATGGTGATCTCGATGCCACGGATGAAGAAGTCGCCGCTCTTGTAGGTCATGTAGACCAAGCTCGACAAAAAGTCGCTGGGGTTGGAATCCGAGACAATGCTCACCTGCACCAGATCGATAAACGACATGACGCAGCGGTCGACAAAGAAGATCGCCGCGATGACGACCACGACATAGCTGCCCAGGCGCGCGCCGCGACGGAAACGCTCGGATGCAAACGGTGACTTTTCGCGATAGTCGCTCCAGTGCATAACCTTGGTGACGAGCGCTGCCGCCGACACGACGATCCAGGCCCAAAGAATCGCCCAAAGGCAATCCTGGAAGATGCCGGTGGGCGCCAAAAAGCTCAGCGGCGTGGGGTTGCGCTGGCTAAATGCCAAGCCGAGCGCCGCGATAACGCTCGTGCCCAGGTACACATAACGGTGGTCGGCCTTGATAAAGGAGGCCAGACGATTGATGCCTTTCATGCTGCCTCCCTATGCCGGCTGACGGTCGAGGCACGCGTCCCACATTTGGTCGCGCTCCTCTTGGCTAATGCCCTTGAGTGTCTTGTCGATGAGCTTAAGCAGTTTGTCCGAGCCCTTGCGGCAACCGACATTTGCCGTTACCTCCTGCTTAAAGCCCTCGCCCTCGGCAAAGTGGATGGGGACGATACCGGGATTTTGGGCCATATAGCCCTTTTCGTTCTCCGTGTTGTAGGTCACGGCGTCGCACGTGCCCTGCAGCAGATTCGAGAACACCGTGGGGACCGAATCGACCGGATTTTTGTGAACGACGCCCGGGATCTCGTCGATGACGGTATCGAGCATGGTGTCCTTTTGGCCGAGCACCGTGGCACCGCTGAAGTCGCTGAGCTTGGTCGCGTTTTGGTAGGGCGAGCCCTCTTTTACGAACAGGCCAAAGTAGCCGATAAAGTACGGGTCGGAAAAACCGACGGACTCCTCGCGCTCGGGCGTGGCGCTCATGCCGGCGATGATGAGGTCAATCTGGCCGTTGTTGAGCGAGTCGATAAGGCCCGAGAAGCTCTGCTTGACGGCAACGGGCTCGCCGCCGAGAGCCTTGCAGACGATCTTGGCGATCTGCACGTCGTAGCCATCGGCATAGGCGCCCTGCACGTTGTCGATGGGGATCGTGAACTCGCTGGCCTCGGAAACCTGCCAGTTGTACGGGGCGTAGGCCGCCTCCATGCCGATGCGGATCTTGTCCTTGCCGATAACGGAATCGGACAGGTCATCGCGACCGCCGCCCGTCGTGGGCTGAACTACTTCCAGCGTGGAGGGACGCTGGCAGCCGGCAAGTGCGCCGGCGACGACAGAAGCGCTCGCAGCGAGAGCACTACCCAAAAAGATGCGACGGCTGCATACCGGCTGTGGATGCGCGTCGCGTTGATGGGGAGAATGCATAATCTGCCTTCCCTGTTGAATCGTATGCTGACGACTTAACAGGATATACGCCAGCGACCAGCAGCGCAGCACAAGCTCGAAAAATTAATAGACACACGGTAGTCATTGGGAGCGTCGATGTTTTGGCAATGCCAGCGGGCGCCACCCAGAGCGAACAAGTTAGCATGAAAAAGGCAAGGCATAGACCTTCTGGTCATGCCTTGCCTTTTGAATGACAAATTGTCGCTCTGGGTGGCGCGCAGCGTCGACCGGTCCGTCGTTCGTTAGAACGGCGGAACCTCTAGAGCAGGGTAACGCTAAAGCTGCGAACGTCCGTCTCACCCGGTGCCAAGGTAATGGTGTTGACCTTGTGCTCAAAGACGTCGTCCTCGGTGTCCATGGTGGTGTGGCCGGTCCAGGGCTCGAGCGCCACAAACGGGGCGTCGTTGGCGGCAGACCACACGCCGATGTACTTAAAGCCCTCAAAGTCGATCTTGACGCCGTGGCCCGACTTGCGGCCGCGCAGCGTGAGCGTGGAACCCGGGACATCGGTGAACATGATGGCATCGTTATCGAAGCTGCGGTGCGTGATGGGCAGCACGTCCGAGTTATCGGGAGCCTTGTAGCTGCCCTCGAACGTCATAAGACCGTCGGGCGTGATGATGGGGGCCTCGTTAGTCCAAGCCTCGGTAAACGCCAGCTCGTAATCCTCGAACGCCTCGTCTTCGGCACCGGGGGCGGGCACGTTGAATGCAGGATGACCGCCCACCGAGAACGGCAGGGCCACGTCGCCGGTGTTGGTGACGGCAAAGGTCTGCGTGAGCGTGGCGTCGCCGGTCAGGGCATAGGTCATGTTGAGCTTAAAGTGGAACGGGAACGCCTTGAGCGACTCGGGCGTGTCAGTGATCTCGTACGTTACCGAGGAGCCGTCCTCCGAAACCTCGACCAACTTGTGCTCGACGATGCGAGCGAGTCCATGGCGCGGCATCTCGCAGGTGCCGGCCGCAGATGTCGCCATGTTGTTGCGCAGCGATCCCACGATGGGGAACAGGATAGGCGCATGCTTGCCCCAAAAGGCCGGGTCGCCCTGCCACAGATACTCGTTGCCGTTGAGGGCAAGGCTCGTGAGCTGGGCACCCATGGAATCGATGGCCGCGGTGAGGCCGCCGCGCTTGATGGTAGTGACGGTGGACATGCTACTTCCTCCAATAGTAAACAACGGTGTCGAGGGCTATTGTCCCACTCTTGGCGGCGGGGTTGAGCGACAGGTGCAGTTATTGAGCAATAGCGTAAAGGTCAAACCCGCCCTGCGGCGTGCTATCGACCGTATCGGGCGCCTGTGAATTAAAACTCACCGGAACCATGCGCTTTGAGGCACGGTAACGCGTGCCGTCGGTGGCGACGGGCGGCTCATCGACCGTGAGCTCGTAGTCGCCGGGCTTGAGCTCGATGCCGTCACCTTCGGAATTGACGTATTGGTACTCGTCGATCGCTTGCCCCTTGAGCGTGCGACCCACGATATGGACGAGCATCTGGCTGTCGCCGCGCGCGGTGTCCCACGTCGCGCCGTCCTTGACCTCGACCGATACATGCACCGAGCGCGTGCGGCTGAGCGATTGTTCGACGGACATCTCGACCTTGGCGGCGTCTTTTCGTTGTTGTTCAACATGGCTCCAGACGTTTCCAATTACCGAGCATGCGATAACGCCGGCCATGAAGGCGATGAGGATGGGGCCGAGCGGAGAGCGACGGCCCGCGTCCTCCTCGCGAGCCAGGTCGGGGCGACGTGTGGGCGCGGGTGCTTGGGCACCCTGCGAGGGCACGTCGAGAATGCTGAAGGATGCCGTACTGCCGGGGTCGATGTTATGGCGCGGCTGCGGGATCTTGGCCGGCGAGATGGACATGTCCGCAGGCTCACCGAGTGTGGCCGTGGCATCGGCCTTAGCTTCATCGGCCTCGGCTTGGGCCCAAGCCTGCTCAAAGGTCAGGGGCTCGGCGGCATCGGAGGCGGCGTCAGGCTCGACAGCAGCATCGTTGCCGGCCTCGTCCTCGTCGCTCGACACGTCACGCGGCGCGGGCTCGTCCCACTCCTCGTCCGGAGCCTCGCCCTCGCTATACCACCATTCAAAGTTATCGATATCCATACGGGGCGCCCCTTAAGCCTCGCAAATAAACACTTGCCAGCCTTATACCCCCAGATGGCACGGGAGCTCGCCGGCACAGACAGGAAAAGCGTCACAACATTCGACGCTTTTCCTCGTTTTCGAGATTTTCATCGAATGTTGTGACGGTTTGGGCGACTGGCTGGCAGCGCAATGCGACAAAGGGACTGCCCCTTTGTCGCATTCTGTTAGAGTTGCAGGGATTGAATCCCGCTTATTCATGCAACATTGGAGTGACAACCTTGACCGCCGCAACCACGCCTAAAAGTAAGTCAACCGCCGCCGCGCTCTCCCCCGCGCGCACCAAGCTCTGCCTGGCGCTGCTCGTGCTGTTGGGATTCTCGCTCGGCTGCTCCGAGTTCGTGGTCATCGGTATCGAGAGCGACTTGGCAACGGAACTCGGCATATCGCTTGCCACCGCGGGTCAGCTCATCAGCGTGTTCGCGCTGGTCTACGCTATCGCCACGCCGGTGCTCGCGCTCAGCACGGGGCGGTTCCGCCGCTACCAGCTGCTCGTGTGCTACAGCATTGTCTTTGTGCTCGGCAACCTGGTCATGGCGTTGGCGCCCAACTTCCAGGTACTGTTTATCTCGCGCATTGTCCTGGGCTCTGTCTCGGGCGCACTGCTCGCCGTGGGCGTGACGTACATCCCCGAGCTGCTGTCCCCGCAGCAAACTTCGCTTGCCATCTCGGTGGTATATGGTGCGTTTTCCGTGGCAATGGTCTTTGTCACTTCGATTGGCAAGTTCGTGGCCGACACGCTCGACTGGCACGTGGCCATGTACGGCACGCTGACCTTTGCCGTTCTGATCTGCGGAGCGCTCGTGGCGTTTATGCCGCGCGCTGGGCAAACCGACGAGCCTGCCACCTTTCGCGAGCAGGCGGGTCTGCTGCGCGAGCCGAGCATTATCACCGGCATGCTCATCTTTTTGTTTGGCGTGGGGTCGGTCTACGTTTTCTACGGCTACGTGACGCCTTATCTTGAGCAGGTGCTGGGCATGGGCACGGTCGAAGCCAGTACCACGCTTATGGCCTACGGCGTGTTCTGCCTGATCTCGAACATCCTGGGCGGATGGATCGACGCGCGTTTTGGCATGAAGGCACTGCTTGTGACGTTTGTGCTGCAGGCCGCGGCGTTACTCGGGCTGTTTGCCGTGGGCGGCACCATGCCGCTCGCGCTGGTCTTTGTCTTTAGCTTGGCGCTGCTCATGTACCTGTTCTCGGTGTCATGCATCACGCACTTTATGGACGTGGCTCGCAGCCGCCATCCCAAGTCGATGGTGCTCGCAAGTTCGGTTGAGCCCATGGCGTTTAACGTCGGCATCTCGTTTGGCACCGCAGTGGGCGGCGCCGTGGTAAACGGAATTGGCATTGCGTACGTGGGTGCCGTGGGCGCCGCATTCTCACTTGTGGCCTGGGCGCTCACGCTGGCGACGATTAAGTTGGCTCGCTGGGAGCGCAGGCGGGCGAGGGCGTAGAGCGAGGTTCCCTCTAAAACGCCTATCGTTCCGGTCGCGACGCTTACCTGACGACAGGCTAGGCCAGCTCCTTTAGCTGTGGTTCGATCTCATGTACTTCGAATGCACGATTTTCCAGTTTTCGTGTATATGAAGTACACGAAATGCGCGCGGGGCAACTCAAAGGCGGCGGAAGACGCATTGTCTGTCGCCGCCTTTTATACCGGATTTTATAGATATGTGGGGCGTTTACTCCATACCCAGCAGCTCGCGCATCTGAGTTGCGTAGTTAGATGCCATGTTGCCGTAGACAATCTGCACGCCGCCGTTGACATGCACGATGCCACGCGCTTCGAGCTTTTCGGTAAACTCGGCGTCATCAACCACCTTGTCACAGTCATTGAGCTGGATGCGCAGACGGGTGAAACAGGCCTCGACAGACTTAATATTGTTGTCGCCGCCCACTGCCTCAACGATGGCGGGAATGAGGTCGCTGATCACGGTCTTGGGAGCCTTTTCGGCCTCATCATCGGACTCTTCCTCGCGGCCGGGGGTCTTAAGGTCCTTCTTAAGAATGATGAACTTGAAGACGAAGTAGTACACCACGAAGTAGATGGGGCCAAGGAACAGGATAACCTGCCAGTTTGAGTCCTTGGCTGCACCCATGATGCCATTAAAGATGAGCGACAGGAGAGGACCGCCGAAGGACGCGGAGCCGGCGACGTTAAACTGCAGGACGTAGGTTAACGCATAGGCAAGACCAGCCGCCTGCTCGACTGGGCCGATTGCCCCGGCGACGTGGCCGATCCCTGGTACACCGGCAACTTCGATGCCACCTACCGCGACGTCCTCACCGGCTGCAACGCGCTGTTGGAGCAGCTGTAGCAATCCCCTGACGAGCCCATGCGCTCACAATGGTGTACTTAAAAATGATACGCGTCCTTCTAGTGGCATTTCATTGACCAGGGTTTTAGAAATGCGACGAGAAGGACGCATATCATTTTGAGACTTTTGAGGCGCGCAGCCTTGCTACACGCATAAACGGAAACGAGTAAAAAAGCCCCTCCCTATTTTGCTCACCAGAGAGGTTTCGACACATGTGGCGCATCTTGTTTATCCGCCATGACGTTACCTGTCGCATCCTTAGATTAATGTCTGGAACAGTGGGAATTTTCGCTTACGGAGCACGGACAGTCGTTACCTCGTGTGGAATACCCTGGGGGTATACTGGACGCTTATATTGACGAGCATAAGGAAAGGGGCAGCAATGCCAAAACACGAGGAACGCGTTTTGTCGCTTGACGGTCTTCGAGGGCTCGGGGCGCTGACGGTATTCCTGTACCACATCGATATTATGGTCAAACCACTCGGGGGGGGACAAGTCTCTTCCCCGGTAGCGCATCGGTTCTGATTTTTTTCATCTTGTCTGGCATAGTGCTGTCCCTTGTTCCGTTTAAGCAAAAGGACGGCGGTAGCTACAACTGGCCCGGCTACTATCCAAGAAGAATCATTCGCCTTTGCGCTCCGTTGTTCGCGGCGATCGCGCTGGCTATCCCAGCGGGTTATGTGGCGTGGCACATGGGATCCACGTCGCGTTCCGCACTTGCCGTTGCCTACGACGCCGACCTGCCCACAATAATTCACGACATTCTTATGCAATTCGATGTGCTGTTCAATGTGTCCAATGGCGTCAACACCCTTTATGGTGCGCCCCTCGCACGAGTCGACTCCCCTATATGGTCTATGAGCTGGGAGCTTTGGTTCAGTCTCACGCTTCCATTGGCTATTTGGTGCATATCGCGTATTCGACGCCCTGGTTTTGCGGTCATAACGATATTCGCGGCGGTGTTTGTCTCGTATTGGTCGGGCTATTTTCCGCTGCGCCTAGGCCTCATGTTCTGGCTTGGCGTCATAATCGCCAAGCAATTCGATAAAATCAAAGCCATTAAGTTGGCTGCCCCTGTCGAGCTGGCACTGCTCATTGTTCCCGTTGGCGTTATCGAGCTGTCGCTCGTATGGCATCCCGGTGGCATTGCCGAAGCACTGCTATCTACCACCATGAACGCCGCGTGCATGACGGTCGTAGTAGTTTCGATTATCGATGGTTTTACACGCCGGGCGCTTAGCACGAGCCCGATGACTTTTTTGGGAAAGATATCGTATAGCTTGTATCTCACTCATGCCATTGTCATAGGAGGCCTCGCTGCCTTTTTACCCAAACTCGGAATTGCCACGCCGCTTGCGATTGCCGCAGCCTCATTGCTCTTAAGCACGGTTGTTGCGATCGCGTTTTGGCGCGCGGTCGAGGTTCCCAGCATGAACCTATCGCGTTCGCTGGGCAAGTTGAAACCCGATGATACTATTCGCTAAGCTATTGTAAAAACGACTTCGCTCGGAATAGGAACCGTCATGCGAAACCACCAATCCACGCAGCGTATTCTGTTTATCTGTCATGGGAACATTTGTCGCTCGACGATGGCTGAGTCGGTGCTTACCGAGCTCGTGCGCCGCGCTGGGCGCGAGGCGGAGTTTGTCATCGATTCCGCTGCAACGTCGACCGAGGAGCTTGGCAACCCGCCGCATCGTGGCACTGTTGCCAAGCTGCGCGAGGTCGGGATTCCCGTCGTAGCACATCGCGCGCGTCAGGTGCGCCGCGCGGAGTATGGCGACTGGGACCACATTGTCTATATGGACGACGAAAACGCCCGCGGCCTGTACTGTATCTTTGGCAAGGACCCCGATAGCAAGATCTCGCGCCTGCTCGATTGGACCGAGCGCCCCGGCGACGTGGCCGATCCCTGGTACACCGGCAACTTCGATGCCACCTACCGCGACGTGCTCACCGGCTGCACCGCCATGCTCGAGCAGCTGTAGGTTCGCGAGTGCACGGGCCGCGCCATCGGTATACACCCAGCGTGGATCATCTCCCACTTTGAGCGTTCAAGCGCGCTTAAAACGGGAGAAAATCCACGCTCGGCGGGAGGGACTGTCCCTTTGTCGCATTCGGGACTGACCCTAGACAGGTTTGACCTCCAGTTTTATCCCCTCGGCACGGGAGTCGCCCAAAACATCCGGAAGAGTCCAAGTCGCATACAGAGGCAGATAGAGAACGCCCCCGTTGCGCTCAACGTTGCCTCTCGAGAAAACAATCCCACGCTTTACGCCATACTCGGCCGTTTCAAGCACATGGTTCAACGCGGCGTGTGCATGGTAATAGGAGCCCGATTTAACCTCGATCGGAACAGCCGTTCCATCCGGTCCGTCAGCCACAAAGTCCACTTCACCGCGCTTTTTTGTCTGATAGTAGTAAAGCTGGCGATTTTGGGCAGCCAGCTGCTGAGCCACTGCGTTTTCGTACACGCCGCCGAGGTTGGGCTCCTTGCTGTCGAGGTACGCCGCCTGGGCGACCCCGATAGGATAACGGGCCATCAGCATCCCGGTATCGGACTGGTACAGCTTGAACTGGGACGGCCGTGCCGTCTTAAGCAGTGGGGACTTGGGCTCGGTCACGATGTAGGTCTTGAGAGCGACGCCGGCATCGACAAGCCAGACAAAATCTCGCTGGTATTTCTCGTAATGCGCCTTGGGATCTATGGAGTTGAGCACGAAACGCCTGTTCTCGCCCTCTAGCATGACGGGCAGCTGGTCGAAAATGCTCTGCACCTGGAGCGCGCGTCCGTTCGCGTATTTTGAGATATCCCGACGGTATTGCCCGTTCAGCTCGGACTGAAGCTGGTGGACGGACGCCAGATCACCCTGCGTGTCGAGGAATCGCTGCACGACCTCCGGCATACCGCCAACGACGATATAGGTCCTGAAGTTTGCCATCATTGCGTCGTGAATATAACCAGGAACCGGCGTCTCGTTGCGGCACGCATCGCGAATCGAGCGCCTCGCCTCTTCGCTCACCCCAATCGCCCAGCTAAACTCCTCAAAATCCAGCGGGAACATCCTGAGCTCGTGGACGTACCCCACGGGATAAGACCTGACGCCCTTGAATTGGGTCCCAAGCATGGACCCCGAGAATGCCCAGCGACAACGGCCGTCCTCGACAAGGAACTTGGCCATCGTCATGATGTCCGGCGCCTCCTGCACCCCATCGATAAATACGAGAGTTTTGCCCGGCGCTATCGACTTGCCCGTGAGAAGCGTCACCCTGCTGATGAAGTCATCAGCATCCCTCGCCCCGAGAAGAGCATCTTTTGCCTGGCGATTTTCCATGAGGTTGAGCTCGATGTAGGTTGCGTAGTTTGACTTACCGAACTCGCGAATCGAGTAGCTCTTACCGATTTGGCGAGAACCCGTGACGAACAACGCCTTTCGTTCAATGGATCTCTGCCAACAATCAAGCTCATCAGCGATTTTCCTGCGCAACATAAGCTCTCCCATCGCCTCGATAAATGAAATGCAGATATTTATATCGACTATTATCGATGAAATGCAGAGATTTTTAGTACCGAAATTGGATGAAATGCAGAAATTTGAGCTTACTCGCGCACAGAACAACGACGCGTGCGCCTAAGCATGGGCATAAGTGAGGTCGGGATTCTCGCAGACAAATCGAGCGAGGACTATCTCCCACTTTGAGTGCGAAATTGCGCCCAAAACGGGAGATAATCCACGCTCGATATTTCGACGGGAGAAAATCCTCGCTCGGTTACTCGTCGACGATCTCGGCAAGCCAGACGTTCAGCGTATCAATCTCGGGGCAGCAGAACTTTGCCGTGCCAGGCTCGTTGCCAGGCACGGTTCCGCCATAGCGCAGGATATCGATATAGGGAAAGCCCACGTGACAGGCCATGGCGCACATCTTGCCGCGGTCTCGGTCAAAGTCAAAGACGTCGCCCGGCTTGTGACCATGGTGGCAGCGGCACGTCCCCAGCTGGTCCACGCAGCTCACGCGGATACGCGGCCGCTTGCCACGCGGCGCGCCGAGTGGCCTGTTCTCGCCCGCAGGCTTGACGCCGCCCTCGCCAGCGTTACTCATGGTCAATCACATCCAGGCAGGCCTCGATGGGAAGGCCGGCCGACTTGTCCTCTTGGTTGGCATTGCGCTCGATAAGCTCAGCCACCACACGCATGGCATCGGACGTCGCGCGCTGCAGACTCCAACCTGCCATAACGCGGCCCATGAGCACCGCCGAGAACGTATCGCCCGTACCCGGGAAATAGACCGGAATGAGCTCAAAGGGAATCGTGAAGTACTCCCCCGCCACATGGTCGTAACCGATAACCGCGTTCGTGCCATTTACCACGGCGCTCGTAATGACCACCGACTTGGCACCCAGCTCGCGCACGGCGTCCACAAGGGCGCGGGCCTCATCGGGCGTGATCTGCTCTGCAATAGGCGTATCGGCGAGCAGACAGGCCTCGGTGTAGTTGGGCACCGCGTAGTCTGCGCACTCCAGCAGGTGCCGCATGAGGCCAATCGTGGACTCGGGCACGCCGGCATAGAGCTTGCCGTTGTCACCCATGATGGGATCGACGAACACCTTGGTGCCCTTTTGCGCACGGCGGTGGCAAAAGTCCGAGATGATGCGCGTCTCTTCCTCGGTCACGATAAAGCCGGTCGAGATGGCGTCGAACTCAAAGCCGAGCTCCTCCCAGATAGCGAGGCTTTGACGCACGTACTCGGTGGTGTCGTGGATGTAGAACTTGGGGTAGTTGAGCGTGTCGGACACAAGTGCCGTCGGCAGATTGTGGATACGGTAACCCATGTGCGACAGCACCGGCAGCATGGCGGAAAGCGCGACCTTGCCGTAGCCGCACATATCGTTAATCAGCAGCAGCTGAGTATTCTTCATGAGGGTCTCCCTTGTTTCGGGCGCGGCGCGGCAGCGCCACAGTGCGACTAAGTGTAGCGCAGGGGACGTTGTGAACGGGCGCTGGCACCGCAGAGGACGAATTGTTGCGGAAAGGTTACGGGAAGGAGGAAGTTAGTCGTTGGGGACGTTCTTAAATGACTAGTCGACACAAGGAGTGTCCCCAAATGCCGGCACATAAGGAACGTCCCTAAGTGCCGCTCGAACATAATAAGTTTGGTACCTTGACATTTATTTACCGTGCTCCTAAATTTGTTAGGCACAAAACAATTCAACTACCTAACTAAAGAAAGGAGCGAAGCTTAGATATGTGTGTTGAACCACTCGTCCTTCCGCATGAGCCCGGCGGTGACCCGTCGCAACCGGTAGACATACCCGAAGCGGTCAGCGCCGAAGACAAACTCGCCAAGCGCATCCTGAGCGGCCTGGGCTTTTGCGGCCATTACATGCATTTTCATGGCGGAGGCGTGTCCGGCAAGGCGCCCATCATCTGCCTGCTGGCCAAGCAACCCGACGGCGAGATGTCGCAGCAGGAACTCGGCATGCACTTTGACCTCAAGCCGGGGTCGCTTTCCGAGATCCTGTCCAAGCTCGAGCTCAACGGCCTCATCGAGCGCAGCCGTAACCCCAAGGATCGACGGCAGCTCACCATTCGCCTGACCGAAACCGGCCGGGAAAACGCCCGCATCGACCAGGCGGCCCGCATTCGCTTTAGAGAGCAAGCCTTTAGTGCCCTCACCCACGACGAGCGCGAGCAGCTCGCCGAAATGCTCGAGAAAATCCGTGTAACCTGGGAGGAACTGGATGATTAAAACCCTCATGGGAAGCATCCGCGACTATATGAAAGTCACCGTTGCCACGCCGTTGCTCGTGCTTGGCGAGGTGCTCTGCGAGATGCTGATTCCATTTATCACCGCCAACCTGATCGACGCCATCAAAGACGGCGCCACCGTAGCCGAGATGCTTCCCACCGCGGGCCTTTTGGTGCTCATCGCGCTGACGTCGCTTGCTTTTGGCGCTGCGGCCGGCGTCACCTGCAGTCATGCGAGCTGCGGCTTCGCCAAGAACCTGCGTCACGACCTGTTCTACAAGATCCAGACGTTCAGCTTTGCCAACATCGATGAGTTCTCGAGTTCCTCACTCGTCACGCGTCTGACCACCGACATCAACAACGTTCAGCAGGCCTTTATGATGATCATCCGTATCGCCGTGCGCGCGCCGCTGGTCTTGATCTTCGCCTTTACCATGGCATTTATCATGGGCGGCAGCGTCGCCATGGTCTACCTGGTCATCATTCCGCTGCTGGGCTTTGGACTGTTCTTTATCATCTTTAAGGTGCGTCCCATCTTCTCGCGCGTGTTCCACAAGTACGACGCCCTTAACGAGTCCGTCGAGGAAAACGTCACCGGCATGCGCGTGGTCAAGAGCTATGTGCGCGAAGACTTTGAGAAGGAGAAGTTCGCGACCGCCGCACGCGACGTCCAGATGGACTTCACCCGCGCCGAGAAGCTGCTCGCCTTTAACAACCCCATGATGAACATCTGCGTCAACGGCGCGTTTGTCGTCATCATCTACCTGGGCTCCAAGCTCATCATCACGAGCCAGGGCACGCTGTTCGACGTGGGCCAGCTCTCCTCGACCTTTACCTATGGTTTCCAGATTCTCATGAGCCTGATGCAGCTGTCGATGATCTTTGTCATGGTGACCATGGCCGACGAATCGGCACACCGCATTGCCGAGGTGCTGGCCGCCGAGCCCACGATCGCCGATCCCGCCGAGCCCGTGCTCGAGGTTGCCGACGGTTCCATCGACTTTGACCACGTGAGCTTTAAGTATTCCAAGCATGCGAAGCGCCAGGCGCTCGACGATATCGACCTGCACATTACGAGCGGCGAGACCATCGGCATCATCGGCGGCACCGGCTCGGCCAAGTCCACGCTCGTTAACCTCATCGCCCGCCTGTACGACACCACCGAAGGCGCTGTGCGCGTGGGCGGCGTGGACGTGCGCGACTACGACCTGGACGCGCTGCGTCACCAGGTCGCCATGGTGCTGCAGAAAAACGTGCTGTTTAGCGGCACCATCGCCGAGAACCTGCGTTGGGGCGACCCGAACGCCACCGACGAGGAAGTCCGCGAGGCAGCGCATCTGGCCTGCGCCGACGAGTTTGTCGACGGTTTCCCCAAGGGCTACGACACCTGGATCGAACAGGGCGGCTCTAATGTTTCGGGCGGTCAGAAGCAGCGCCTGTGCATTGCACGCGCCCTGTTGCGTCGCCCCAAGATCTTGATCCTGGACGACTCCACCAGCGCCGTCGACACCAAGACCGACGCCAAGATCCGCGCGGGGCTGGCAAGCTATCTGCCCAACACGACCAAGCTCATCATCGCCCAGCGCATCAGCTCCGTGCAGGACGCAGACCGCATCATTGTCATGGAGGGTGGCCGCATCGCACAGATCGGCAACCACGAAGAGCTGCTCAAGACGAGCGAGATCTACCGCGAGACCTTTACCTCGCAAAACAAGATGTCTGCCGAGGGCGAAGGGGCCGTCGAGGCCGACACCGAGGCATCCGCAACGCAAGCTCAGACCCAGGAAGGAGGCGAGGCACATGAGTAAGGCAACGACCGCCGAGCGCGCGCTCAACCGTAAGGGCGGCACCATGTCGCGCCTCATCAAGACGCTCTTTGGCTTCTATCCCGTGCTTTTGCCCCTTGTCGTCGCCGGCGTGGTGCTCTGCGCCATCATCAACTCCATCGGCGCGACCTTCCTGCAGAGCGCCCTGCAGATTATTAGCGAATCGTGGCAGTCGGGCGATTGGGAAGCCGCACAGCCCAAGATTCTGCAGCTCGTGACCACCCTCGCCTGCATCTACGGCGTCGGTGTCCTGTCCTCGCTCTTCTGGAACCGCGCCATGGCTATCGTCACGCAGGGCTCGCTGGAGAAGCTGCGCGAGATGATGTTCAACCGCATGCAGGACCTGCCGATCCGCTACTTCGACACGCACCAGCGCGGCGATATCATGAGCCACTACACCAACGACATCGACACGCTGCGTCAGATGATCAGTCAGTCGCTGCCCAACCTGCTCATGACGATCATCATCATCGTCACGGTGTTCTTTATCATGCTGTACTACAGCGTGTGGATGTGCCTGGTCATCATCGCCGGCGTCGCCTTTATGACCTTTATGACCAAGCTGCTCGGCTCCAACTCCGCGCGCTTCTTCATTGCGCAGCAGACCGAGCTCGGCGTGGTCGAGGGCCATATCGAGGAGGTCATGAACGGCCAGAAGGTCGTCAAGGCGTTCTGCCACGAGTCTGCCGCCGAGGCCGATTTTGACGAGCGCAACGAAAAGCTCTTCGAGGTCTCCCAGAAGGCCAACATGTACGCCAACATCCTCATGCCCATCCTTATGAACCTGGGCAACCTGCTCTACGTGCTGGTCGCACTGGCGGGCGGCATTTTCCTGGCGCTGGGCGTGCCCAACCTGAGCATCTCGGGCATGGCGCTGTCGATCGCCGTCGTGGTGCCGTTCCTCAACATGACCAAGCAGTTCTGCGGACAGATCGGCCAGATCTCACAGCAGATCAACGCCGTGGTCATGGGCCTCGCCGGCGCCGACCGCATCTTTGAGCTCATCGATGAGAAGCCCGAGGCCGACGAAGGCTACGTGACACTCGTCAACGCGCAGGTGAACCCCGAGACTTGGGAGTTCGAGGAGGCGGACCACCACACCGGCATGTGGGCGTGGAAACATCCGCACCGCGCAACCGGCGAGATCGAGTACGTACCGCTGCGCGGCGACCTGGTCATGGACAACGTCGACTTTGGCTACACGCCCGACCACGAGGTGCTGCACGGCGTGTCCGTGTTTGCCAAGCCGGGCCAGAAGGTCGCGTTTGTCGGCGCCACCGGTGCCGGCAAGACGACCATCACCAACCTCATCAACCGCTTCTACGACATCGCCGACGGCAAGATCCGCTACGACGGCATCAACGTCAACAAGATCCGCAAGGCCGACCTGCGCCGAAGCCTGGGCGTCGTGCTGCAGGACGTGAACCTGTTCACCGGCACCGTGATGGATAACATCCGCTACGGCAACCTGGATGCGACCGACGAGGAGTGCATCGCGGCGGCCAAGCTCGCGGGCGCGGACGACTTTATCACCCGCCTGCCCGACGGCTATGACACCATGCTCACCGGCAACGGCGCCCAGCTGTCGCAGGGCCAGCGCCAGCTGATCTCGATAGCCCGCGCTGCCGTCGCGGATCCGCCGGCAATGATTCTGGACGAGGCAACGAGCTCCATCGACACCCGCACCGAGGCCATCGTGCAGGCGGGCATGGATAAACTCATGGAAGGCCGCACGACGTTTGTCATCGCACACCGCCTGTCCACCGTGCGCAACTCTGACGCGATCATCTGTCTGGACCACGGCCGCATCATCGAGCGCGGCAACCACGACGAACTGATCGCCAAGCGCGGGTATTACTACCAGCTCTACACCGGAGCGTTTGAGCTGGAGTAGGACCGATTACTGACGGAGGGTGCCCCGGGGACGGGCGGGGTATTTCCTCCGTGCTCAAACATTCTCGCTGCGCTGCGAAACTGCGCGCGGAGGAAATACCCCGCCCGTCCCCGGGGCACCCTCCTGTACGCGATTAGCCCGTCATTTAAAACGGAATAAAAGTTAGTGAGGCCCTGGCCGTTTGGCCAGGGCCTCGTTTTGTGTAAGCTACTTGAGGAGTTGGGCCATGGCGTTGACGAATTTTTGGACTTGGAGGGTAGGCTCGAGCGGGTAGTGCAAATAGACTGGCACCTCGCGGCCGCACAGGAACGGCACGCCTACAAAGGCCGGGTGTACGCCTGACCAAGCTCCGCAGGTGAGCACCGCGTCGCCCTTTTCCTCCGCCTCGTTAAAAAGCGCAAAGTCAAAGCTATCCACGTCGATCACGTCCACGCCGCCGTCGGCCAAAAGGTCGATGCGCAGGCTGTCCATGGCGTCGTTGCCGTGACGGAGCACGCGCAGGCGCATGCCCTCCAGGTCGGCAACTGTGATGCGCGTCTTGCGCGCAAGCGGGCTCGTGCGCGGCACGTCGATATAAAACGGCACGGTAACGATGCGGAGCTTTTGGCAGGCGTCGCCCCAGCGCGGGGTCGAAAAACTCGACTGCACCACATCCACCTCGCGCCCCAGACTGCGCATGACGGTCTCGCGCTCATCGTAAAGGTCCCCCACCGGCACAATCTCAAAACGCAAGCGCGGCTCCATGTCGTGCACCTGCGGCCACAGCGCGAGCGTGTGGCGCCCCGGGCACATCATCGATACGCCCAGGCGCACCGCACCGCCATCGCCCGCCGCTCGCCGGGCGCGGCGCAACGCATCCTCGGATTGGCGCATGATCGAGCGCGCGTCGTCCACCAACAGCGCGCCCGCCGGCGTCACCTTGACGCCCGAGTGCGACCGCTCGAACAGCGTGATGCCGAACTCGGCCTCGAAGCCCGAAACCTGCTTGACGAGCGCCGGAGTCGACACGCGCAATTTTGCCGCCGCACGCGAAAAGCTTCCCAGCTCCGCGGCGGCCGATATGGCCTCAAGTCGTCGATCGTACACGTCAATCTCCTGTTTCCAGACGTATGCCCGCGCGCTACCAAAGGGGGTTGTTTTGGCAGGTCACACACTCAATAAGGGCCAGTCATCTTGCAAACTATAAACCATAGGTTTACGCCATTCTAACAAATATGCAATTCACCTGCGCAAATGCAAAGCATACGATAACCAGCGAAAACCACGTGGGTCGATTAATGGGAGCGACCCACCGGGAGGCACAAGAAGGGAAGTTCCTATGAGCAATTGGCTTAAGCTCGAGGGCGATGTCTGCGCCGTGACCGGCGCACTCGGCGGCATGGGCGTCGAGATTTGCCGCGAGTTCGCCCGCAACGGCGCCAACGTCGTCATGCTCGACCTGGACGAGGAGAAGGTCAAGGCCGCTGCCGCCGACCTTGCTGCCGAGTTTGGCATCCACGCCGAGGGTTACAAGATGAACGCCACCGACGAGGCCGAGGTTCAGGCCGCCGTCGACGCCACCATCGCCAACTTCGGCCGCGTCGACGTTCTCGTCAACACCGCCGGCATCCTGCGCTTCGCCGCTATGGAGGACCTGCCGCTGAGCGACTGGGAGCAGGTACTCAACGTCAACCTCACCGGCTACTTCATCACCTCGCAGCGCTTTGGTCGCGAGATGATCAAGGCCGGCCAGGGTCGCCTGGTGCACATCTCGACCGTCGCCAGCCACTCCCCCGAGACGTTCTCGGGCGTGTACAGCTCCACCAAGGCGGGCGTCAACATGATGTCCAAGATGCTGGCCGCCGAGTGGGGCCCCTACGGCGTCCGCTCCAACTGCGTCGAGCCCTGTTTTGTCAAGACCCCCATGTCGGCGAGCTTTTACGCCGACCCCGAGGTCGAGAAGAGCCGCAGCCGCCTTATCGCCACGCGCCGCATCGGCGAGGTCAGCGATATCGCCAACGCCGTCATGTTCCTGGCGTCCAAGCGCTCGGACTTTACCACCGGCGACGCCATCAAGGTCGACGGCGGCTTCTCCAATATGATGGGCGACCTCACCGCCAAGCCCGGCGGCCGTCGCGCATACGCCGACAACTACCTCAAGAACAAGGGTGTCGAGCTTTGGTCCGACGAGTCCGGCGTCGCAAAGCCGACTGACCAGTAAACCAACCTGACAGGGAGGCACCGCGGACACGCCCGCCCCTCCCCCGCATCGATTAGAAAGAGTCCCATGGCTTCCACCAACTCCAACAAGGGTCGCGCCGTCGTGCTTTCCGCCGCGTGCGTCACTATGTTCTTCATCAGCTCCATCGCGCTGTACTCCGTCGTGTCCAAGAACCTGCTCGCCGTCTACCCCGAGTGGTCGAGCGCCCTTACCTGGGCGTTCCCGGTCTTTCAGACCATCATGGCCGTGACGGGCATCTTCGCCGGCCGCATCTCCGATAAGATCGGCCCGCGCAACGTCGTGATCGCCGCCGCCGTGTGCTACGGCCTGGGCTGGTTCATGTCCGGCACCGTCACCGAGCCGTGGCAGTTCTACCTGTGGTTCTCGCTTGTCGCTGCCATCGGCAACGGCCTGGGCTACAACCCCGCGCTCACCACCGGCCAAAAGTGGTTCATCGACAAGAAGGGTCTCGCCTCCGGCATCACCCTGGCCGCCTCGACCGCCGGCCCCGCCGTGCTGTCCCCGGTGCTCGCCTCGCTGCTCATCCCGAGCCTCGGCATCTTTGGCGCCCTTAAGGCACTCGGCGTCATCTTCTTTGTGATGATCGCCGCCTCCGCCCTGTTCCTGAAGGCCCCCGAGGCCGGCTGGCTGCCCGAGGGCTTCGAGGCCCCCAAGGGTGGCGCGCACGCCGGCACCTTCGGCGACCTCACCCCGGGCGAGATGGTCAAGACCCCGCGCTTTTGGGTCCTCATCGTCACCTTCGCCTTTGCCGCCACCGCCGGCACCCTGCTTGTGGGCAAGGTTGCCTCCATCGCCGCCGTCCAGCTCTTCGCCGACCCCACGAGTGCCGCAGCCGTCGCCCTCGGCGGCGTGGTCGTCTCCGTCAACACCTGCGCCAACCTGGTCGGCCGTCTGTCCTTTGGCCAGATCATCGACAAGATCGGTGCCTACAAGTCGCTGCTCATCAGCCTTGTCGTGACCATCGTCGCCCTCGTCATCATGTCGATGAGCTTTACGCAGAGCATGTTCTTTGTGGCACTCGCCCTGCTCGGCTTTAGCTTTGGCGCTCTGCTCGTCATCTACCCGCCGCTCACCGGTGGCGCCTTTGGCACCAGCAACATCGGCGTCAACTACGGCATCATGTTCTTGGGCTATGCCGCTTCCACCTGGATCAGCCAGCCCATCACCGCTGTGCTGTATCACGCCGAGGCCGGCAGCGCCGCCTACCAGCAGTCCTTCTACGGCGCCATCGTGATTGCAGCCATCGCCGTCGTACTCACCGTCTACATGATGGTCTCCGACAGCAAGAAGAAGTCCGCCTAGTTATACCGATGTGACAAAGGGGCTGTCCCTTTGTCACATTCCAAGCCACCAGCATTAAGGAGTCGAAATGTCTGAGCTCAACCCCGCCCGCATTGCCGTTATCGGCGCCGGCGCCATGGGCCGCAACCACATCCGCTTTGTCACCGAGGAGCCCGAGGCCGAACTCGTCGCCATCGCCGACGCCTTTGAGGGCGCCCGCGCCACGGCCGAGGCCGCCGGCGTGCCGTTCTTTACCGATCCCGCCCAGATGATGGACGAGGTCAAGCCCGAGGCCGTCATCATCGCCACCCCCAACGACCTGCACCTGGGCGTTGCCCGCGAGGCCATCAAGCGCAACATCGTGCCGCTGGTCGAAAAGCCAATCTCCAACGATCTCGAGGATGCCCAGGCCTTCGCCGCCGAGGCCGAGACCGCCGGCGTGCCCGTGCTCGTGGGTCAGCACCGTCGCCACAACCCGTTTGTGAACAAGGCCAAGGAGATCATCGAGTCCGGCGAGTTGGGCAAGCTCACCGTGTCGAGTTTCCACTACATGATCTATAAGAACGACGAGTACTTCGATGTCGAGTGGCGCCGCAAGAAGGGTGCCGGCCCGATCCTGGTCAACCTGGTGCACGACGTCGACCTGCTCCGCTACCTGCTGGGCGAGCCCGTCGCCGTCCAGGGCATGCAGTCCAGCGCCGCCCGCGGTTTTGAGACCGAGGACTCCGCCGTGGTCAACTTTCGCTTTCCCGATGGCGCGCTCGCGAGCATGACCATCTCTGACGCCACCGCCAGCCCCTGGAACTGGGAGGCAACCGCCCGCGAGGACCCGCAGTACCGCCCCTTCGACGCCGATGCCTACTTTATTGGCGGTACCAAGGGCGCCCTTTCGCTGCCCCGCCTGCACCAGTTTTCCTACGACGGTGCCTCCAACTGGCACAAGCCGCTGCAGATGGAGATCCCGGCTGTGGACCCGGCGCTGCCGCACAAGATGCAGCTCAAGCACTTTGTGAAGGTTGTCCGCCGCGAGGTCGAGCCCGTCGTGACCCCCGCCGATAACGTCAAGACGCTCACGCTGCTTAACGCCATCAAGGAGGCCGCCGAGACCGGCCAGCTCGTCGAGCTGTAATGCCTCGAGCGCGGGCCGGGGCACGCTGAGCCCCATGCGCGCCCCTCGGTCCGCCACCGACAAGTCCCTCTTCTTTGCCCTGCGAGCAGCCTCCTGCCCGCGGGGCATTTTGCTACCTTGCCGACGATTTTTCTGGAGCAGGAGCCATTTTGTACCTCAGCTTGATTCGTTCGCCACGAAATGGGCCTATCTACTACGTTTAACCGACTACCCTCAACCATACCGAATTTCGCGAAATAAAAACCGCAGGTAAACGGCTTGCCAATTTTCGGAAAACCGGGGGATGGTCGACCCACACGGTTCAAACGTAGTAGATAGGCCGCTTTCGTGGTTCCGCGCCAAAACAGTCTTTTTTGGGCGAAGTGGCAGGTGGTATCCTTGGTAGCCCTGTGCTGCAAACGCACCTTAAACGCAAGGAGTCCCATGGATCTTATCGCCCAGCTCGCCCGCGAGCTTAACCTTAAGGCCGCCAACGTCGAGGCGGCCGTCAAGCTCATCGACGAGGGCAACACCATCCCATTTATCTCGCGCTACCGCAAGGAAGCCACGGGCGGCATGGACGACGTCGCCCTGCGCGCACTCGACGAGCGCCTGTCCTACCTGCGCAATCTTGAGCAGCGTAAAGAGGACGTCATTCTGCTCATCGACGCCCAAGGCAAGCTCACGCCCGAGCTCGAGGCACAGATCCGCGAGGCCACGCAGCTCCAGCGTGTCGAGGACCTCTACAAGCCCTACCGCAAAAAGCGCATGACCCGCGCGCAGAAGGCCCGCGAGGCAGGCCTGGAGCCGCTTGCCAACATGATCATCATGCAGGCATCCGCCAAGGGCAGCGCGCTCGACACCGCCGCGGCATACGTTAACGAGGAGGCCGGCTTCGACACGCCCGAGAAGGCGCTTGCCGGCGCCGCCGACATCGTGGCCGAGACGGTAGCCGAGGACCCGGAGAACGTCGCCGACCTGCGCACCTTTACGCAAAACACCGCCGACATCGTCGTCGAGGCCACCGACCCCGCCGAGAAGACCCCCTACGAGCCGTACTACAGCTATGATGAGCCGCTGCGCCGTATACCCAACCACCGCGTGCTGGCTATCGACCGCGGTGAGCGCGAGGGCAAGCTCCGCGTGCGCGTGAACGTCGACGGCGCTGCCGCTACGGCACGCCTCGGCAGCCGCTGGCCCCGTCGCCAGGGCGTGTTTGCTCCCGTCTTTGACGCCGCCATCGCCGATGGCTACAAGCGCCTCATGGCCCCCTCGCTGGAGCGCGAGGCCCGCGCCAAACTCACCGTTCGTGCCCAGACCGAGGCCATCAACGTCTTTGCCAAGAATCTCGAGGGCTTGCTCTCGACGCGCCCCGTGCGCGGCGCCCGCGTGCTCGCGCTCGATCCGGGCTACCGCACCGGCTGCAAGGTCGCCGTCATGGACGAGACCGGCAAGCTACTCGACCACGGCGTGGTCTATCCCACCAAGCCGCGCCACGACGTCGCCGGCACCAAGCGCGAGCTCGCCCGCCTCGTCAAGAAGGACAGCGTCAACACCATCGTCATCGGCAACGGCACCGCCAGCCGCGAGACCGAGGAAGTCGTCTCAGAGTTCATTGCCGAGCAGGCGCCTGGGCTGCGATACACCATCGTCAACGAGGCCGGCGCGTCGGTGTACTCCGCCTCCGAGCTCGCGAGCCAGGAGTATCCCGATCTGGATGTCACCGTGCGCGGCGCCATGAGCTTGGGTCGTCGCCTGCAGGACCCGCTGGCAGAGCTCGTCAAGATTCCGCCCCAGTCCATCGGCGTGGGCCAGTACCAGCATGACCTTGACCAGGCAGAGCTTTCGCGCACCCTGGGCCACGTGGTGGAGGACGTCGTCAACCGCGTGGGCGTCGATGTAAACACCGCAAGCGCGAGCCTGCTGGGCTACGTGTCGGGCATTACGCCAAGCGTGGCCAAAAACATCGTGGCCTACCGCGAGGAAAACGGCGCCTTTACCGATCGCCGCCAGCTTAAGAAGGTCCCCAAGCTGGGACCCAAGGCGTATCTCAACGCCGCGGGCTTTTTGCGCATCAGCGGCGGCAAGAACCCGCTCGACGCGACAAGCGTCCACCCCGAAAGCTACGAGGTGGCCACGTCCGTCCTGGAACGCGCCGGCGTTGCGGCAAGCGAGCTCAGCCGCGGCGGCGTGCCCGACATCGAGCGCCGTCTGGGCAGCATCTCGGCGCTGGCAAGCAACCTAGACTGCGGCACCCTCACGCTCATCGACATTGTCAACGAGCTCAAGAAGCCCGGCCGCGACCCGCGCGACGACGCGCCCGAGGTAGTCTTTAGCCGCTCGGCGCTTTCGATCGACGACCTGGAGCCCGGCATGGAACTCAAGGGCACGGTGCGCAACGTCGTCGACTTTGGCGCCTTCGTCGACGTGGGCGTGCACCAGGACGGCCTCGTGCACATCTCCAAGCTGGCCAACCGCTTCGTCAAGCACCCCAGCGACGTGGTGCGCGTCGGTGACACGGTCAAGGTGTGGGTTGAAAAGGTCGATCGCGACCGCAAGAAGATCTCCCTCACCATGGTGCAGGGGAAGTAAACCGCCAAGCATGGGTCCCCCCTCTCGCGACGTGCAAAATCGCGAGTATTCTGCAAATTCCACCGTTCCGGATGCCCCTCAGAGACGAAAAAGCAAGAAACAGCCCCCGTTTTAGCGTCATCAGAGCCAAAACGGGGGCTGTTCCATGCTTCACCCAGCTGGTAAAAGCCTTTACCTTGCTGAATACTCTCAATTTTGCACGGCGCAGGCGGGGGCACCTTTGTCCACGGCAGGATATGGAAGCCTATCACCAACCTACCGGTAAGTTCGTGTCGGCAGCCCCGGCCTTTCCTTTGCCTAGCGCGACCCTCGCGAAGCGCGTGAGCGATAGGGAAAGGAAAGGCCGGGGCGAACAACCCGCGATGTAGCCAGCGTTCGCGTTACGGCAGGATATGGAAACCGAGCGAGGCGATATCCTTGGCAAAACCGCGCACGGTATCGAGCGAGACCTCGTACGGGTCACGGCCGATGTTCTTACGCTTGGCCAGGATGCTGTTGGGCACCGTGATGATCTGGCAACCGCATCCTTCCGCCTGGTAAATATTGATAAGCTCACGCGTGGACGCCCACAGGACCTCGCAGTTGGGCTTGGCGGCGGCCTTCTTCACCGACTCCGTCATAAACGGAATGGGATCGACGCCGGTGTCAGCGATACGGCCGGCAAAGAGCGAGATGATGGACGGCGTCTCGGCATCAACGGCCTCGACCATCTCGTCGACCTGCGTAGGCGTAAAGATGGTGGTGGCGTTGACCTTGATGCCATCGGCCGAAAGCTTGCGCACCAGCTCGGCGGTGGACTCGCCCTTGGTAGTCACGCACGGAATCTTGACGTAGACGTTCTCGGCCCAGGTAGCGATCTCGCGCGCCTCGACCTCCATGGTCTCGACGTCGTCGGCAAAGACCTCAAACGAGACGGACACATCGGTGATGTGGGCCAGGACCTCCTTGGCAAACGCGCGGTAATCCGTCACGCCGCCCTTCTTCATAAGGGACGGGTTGGTCGTGAAACCCTGAACGTTGCCGTTCTCGTACATGTCGAGCATGCCCTCGAGGTTTGCACCGTCAGCGAACACCTTGATTGCCATCTGCCTGATTCCTTTCGCTTGCACATGGGCGATAAACTGCTAAACACTTTACCTACGTTTATCAAGGCGTGAGCTGCGGGTTTTCATCTTCTCGGCGAACGGTTTTGCAGTTTTACCATTTTTATATCGACACCCCAGCGGCAAAACGTTTTTGCTGATCATCGCGGTTGATTCCGTTCGCGGCGCAGAGACAGCGCTTCACCGGTGCGTTTTCACAACCACTCCAAAACAAAAAGCGGTGACGCCTCATTTGAGACGTCACCGCTTCCGTGTAGGAGCCGGTTATCGGAGCTCCGCCCGATTAGGGCTTAACGTATGCCTGGATTACTCTTCCTCAACGTGATTGATCACAGCACCCTTGGTGTGGATGAAGTTGGGGACGAAGGCGACGATCAGAAGGACAGCAAGAATCGCGTAGACACCGGTGGTACCGAAGGCCTCGGCAGCGCGGCCAAGCGTAATACCAATGACGGAGAAATCGAAGTCGCCGAACGTAGTGTTCTTGAAGCCAAAGACGTCAAGAACGGGCAGGAGCAGGGCCGGGGCGAAGGTGATGAGCAGGCCGTTGACGAAAGCGCCAAGAGCTGCGCCCTTGCGACCGCCGGTAGCATTGCCGTAGATGCCTGCGGTAGCACCGCAGAAGAAGTGGGGAACCGTGCCCGGGATGATGAAGATGCCCAGGGTAGCGCCCACGATGAACATACCGACCACGCCACCGATAAAGGAAGCGACAAAGCCGAGGATGACGGCGGTGGGAGCATAGGGGAAGAAGACGGCGCAGTCGACGGCGGGGATGGCACCGGGGATCAGCTTGTTGGAGATGCCCTGGAAAGCCGGGACCAGGTCGGCAAGGATCATACGAACGCCGTTATAGACGATGGTGACACCAACGGCAAAGGACAGGGCACAGGTCAGGGCATAGACAATCACGTTGTCGCCGCCAGCGGTCTTGGTGACGACCGCAGGATCTGCGATGTAAGCGGCGAAAGCGGTAACCAGGTAGAAGAAGGCCATGGTAAGAGCCGTGGAGATGGTAGTGTCGCGCAGGAAGGCGAACTTCTCGGGAACCTCGATCTTCTCGGTGCTGTTCTCCTCGGCGTCCTTAGCAAAAAGCGTACCGACTGCAGCGGAGATGTAATAGGCGAGTGAACCGAAGTGGCCCATGGCGATTTCATCGCCATCGGTAACCTTCTCGGTGAAACGCTGACCAACGGCGGGAAGCATAGCGCTCACGAGGCCCAGGAACATGCCGCCCACGATGACAAGCTGGACATCCTGGAAGCCAGATGCCTGCAGAACGGCAGACAGCAGGCAGGCCATAAACATGCTGTGATGGCCCGTCAGGAAGATGTACTTAAACTTGGTAAAGCGGGCAATGATAATGTTCACGACATAGCCGAGAATCAGGATCATCATGGTCTGAACGCCGAGGACGCTCTGAGCCATCGAAACAACGACCTCGTTGTTGGGCACGACGCCGGTGATGTGGAAACCG
>UQWQ01000005.1 GCA_900544755.1 uncultured Collinsella sp.
TCATGCTCGTAAGGCCGGAGGGCATGCCGAAAATCTCGACCATGGGCTCGACGGTGTAGACGCCAATGTCCATGAGGGAACCCGATGCCATATTGCAGTTGAAGATATTGGTGGCGCGTCCTGCGAGGATTTCGTTGTAGCGCGAGGAGTACTTGCCAAAGCGCAGTGAGGCGCGGCGAATGGGCGCAATTTCGCCCAGAGCGTCCTCGATGGCGTGGAAAGCGGGGTCGTGGAGCGGGCGCATGGCCTCGAGGGCCACGACACCTGCTGCCTCGGCAGCGCGGAAGACTTCCAGCGCATGCGCTTCGGTGGCGCAGAAGGGCTTTTCGACGATAACGTGCTTGCCGCCGGCGATGCAGGCGAGCGCCTGCTCGTAATGGAGCGCGTTGGGGCTGCCGATGTAGACGGCGTCGACGTCGGCGGCGGACGCGAGCTCGTCGAGTGCGGTGAAGTTGCGCTCGCCGCCGCGCTCAGCGGTAAAGGCAGCGCCGCGCTCGGCGTTGCGTGAGAGCGTGCCTACGAATACAGCCTGGTCGTTTGCATTGACGACTTGGATAAAGTCGTCGGTGATCATGGATGTGCCGATGGTCGCTATGCGCAGCATGTGTCCCCCTTGCATTGTTTGGTCTACAGGACGAGTGTAGCGCGAGGGGGACGCAAAAGCGTGCGAAAACGCCGCTACAGGTCGCTCTCGTTAAAGCCGGCGTCGATATCGAGGTTGGCTCCGTCGGCTGCGGTGGTGGCAAGCTCGTCGCAGCGCTCATTGAGCTCATGGCCGGCATGCCCCTTCACCCAGATGAACTCCACCTTATGCTGGCTCTTTGCGGCAAGCAGACGCTCCCACAGGTCGCGGTTCTTAACGGGCTGCTTGTTGGAGGTTTTCCACCCGCGCTTTTTCCAGCCGTCGATCCAGTGCTTGTTAAAGGCGTTGACGACGTACTGCGAATCGGAATGGACTTCGACGTCGCAGGGGCGGTTGAGTGCCTCGAGCGCCACGATGACGGCCATGAGCTCCATGCGGTTGTTGGTGGTCTTGGCGTAGCCGCGCGAAAGCTCGGAGGTAAAGGTCTTGCCGGCGGGGTTGGTGTATTTGAGCACGGCGCCGTAGCCGCCGCGTCCCGGATTTGATCGGGCCGAGCCGTCGGTATAGATGATGACCTTCACGGGCTTCCTTTCGTTGAGTGCGTTTCATGTGAGTGACCATTGTAGCGCCATGCCCGCCGGGGGCTAGCAATCTATGATTTCTGCCCCGTCTTCCGACGGCTAGTTGGCATGGATGGTGAGGTTGAGCTCGTCGAGGTATTGCTGCAAGAGGGGAGAGGGCTTGCGCTCGTCGTGCATGATATAGCCTACGTGCATCGTTGGGGCGTCTGCTAACGGGATCGATGCCATACCCCATTGCATTTCATTGGAGAGGACACCGGTCGACAGGGTGTAACCGTTCGACGTGATAAGTAAGTTAGTAAGTGTTCCGCGGTCCGAGATTCGTATGTTGCGGTCGCAAGGGATATAGCTAAAAGGTTCCTCGGCGTAATAGAAGGAGTTTGAGGTTCCCTGCTCAAAGCTGTAGCGCGTATAGGGCGTGAGGTCGGCAAGGGACAGCTGCGGGCGGCGTGCGAGCGGGTGGCGCTCGCTAACGAAGACGTGGACCGTCGCGTCGAATAGGGGATGGAAGCTTGCGCGGGCATCGGCGAAGGCCTTCTGCAGAACGCGGGCGTTAAAGTCATCCAGATACAGAATGCCGATATCGCTGCGAAACGCACGGACGTCATCGATGATCTGCGATGTGGTGGTCTCGCGCATGATGAACTCGAACTTGCTGTCGCGGCAGCGCTCGACTACGTTGACAAAGGCCTCGACCGAAAAGGCGTAGTGCTGGGCGGAAATGGCGAGGCGGGCTTGCGGGGTGCCACCGTCCTCGTAGCGTGCCTCGAGCATGTCGGCCTGCTCTACGACCTGGCGCGCATAGCCCAAAAGCTCGGTGCCGTCGTTGGTGAGCGTGACGCCGCGGCTGGAGCGCGTAAAGATCTCCAGATGGAGCTCCTGTTCCAGGCTTTTGACGGCGTTTGAGATGTTGGACTGAGCGGTATAGAGGCGCTGAGCTGCGGCGTTGATTGAGCCGGACTCTGCCACGGCGATCAGAAAACGAAGCTGCTGGAGGGTCATCGACGCAATCCTTCCGATTGTTATCTATAAAAACGATAACAGGTTAGCGCTTTTAAGTGATTGACCGAGGGAAACAATGCTCGTACTATTCAAAACACACAAAGGCGGTAGGTAATTAAGCCAACCACGGAACCGGGATGCGAAAGGAGGCCCGCATATGAATTGCTTACCAAGACGAATGCCGGGCTCCTGTTTGCGCCCGTCGGCGTGATCAGGAGACAGCGACTTACTTCCCTCTTTTTATTTACTTTTGTTCGATCAAGGAGATCATCATGAGCGAGTTCATCAACAACCCCGAGCATACCTTTGGTTTCGATACCCTGCAGCTTCACGTTGGCCAGGAGAGCGCCGATCCCGCATCCGACTCCCGCGCCGTGCCTATCTACCAGACCACGAGCTATGTGTTCCGCAACTCCCAGCACGCCGCCGACCGCTTTGGTCTTGCCGACGCCGGTAACATCTACGGCCGTCTGACCAACTCCACCCAGGGCGTCTTCGAGGACCGTATCGCCGCACTCGAGGGTGGCGTGGCAGGTCTTGCCGTCGCCTCCGGCGCTGCTGCCATCACCTATACCCTGCAGGCTCTTGCCCAGGCTGGTGACCACGTGGTGGCTCAGAAGACCATCTACGGCGGTTCCTACAACCTGCTCGAGCATACGCTCTCCCAGTTTGGCGTCGAGACCACGTTTGTCGATGCCCACAACCTGGAAGAGGTTGAGGGTGCCATCAAGGACAACACCACGGTCATCTATCTCGAGACGCTCGGCAACCCCAACTCTGACATCCCCAACATCGACGCCATCTCCGAGATCGCCAAGAAGCACGGTCTGCCGGTTGTCGTCGACAACACTTTCGGCACCCCGTATCTGTTCCGTCCGCTGGAGCATGGCGCCAACATCGTTGTCCACTCCGCAACCAAGTTCATCGGCGGCCACGGCACCTCGCTGGGCGGTGTGATCGTCGACGGCGGTAACTTCGATTGGAAGGCGAGCGGAAAGTACGCCCAGATCGCTGAGCCCAACCCCTCCTACCATGGCGTCTCGTTTGCCGAGGCTGCTGGTCCCGCCGCCTTCGCAACCTATGTCCGCGCCATCCTGCTGCGTGACGAGGGTGCCTGCATCAGCCCGTTCAACGCCTGGGTCCTGCTCCAGGGCACCGAGACCCTGTCGCTGCGCGTTGACCGTCATGTCGAGAACACCAAGAAGGTCGTTGAGTTCCTTGCCGGCGACAGCCACGTTGCCAAGGTGAACCACCCGAGCCTGCCTGAGCACCCCGATCACGAGCTCTATCAGAAGTACTTCCCCAACGGCGGCGCTTCGATCTTCACCTTTGAGATTAAGGGTGGCCAGGAGGCTGCCTGGAAGTTCATCGATCATCTGCAGGTGTTCTCGCTGCTCGCCAACGTGGCCGACGTCAAGTCGCTCGTCGTGCACCCGGCTACCACCACGCACTCCCAGCTCTCTGCCGAGGAGCTCGCCGAGCAGAACATCACGCCCTCCACGATCCGTCTTTCCATCGGTACCGAGAACGCCGAGGACATCATTTGGGATCTGAAGCAGGCCTTCGCCGTGCTGGACGAGTAAGGCGACTTGTGCAAGGACCCCTTGCGACTCGATAGGTATAACTGCATAAATGCCTGCTCAAGGCGCCTGCGCAAGCAATGGTTGCGCAGGCGCCTTTTTTGCATAGGAAGGGCGCTATTACAGGGTTTTTGGCATGCTTTATGCATTTGAGTTGTGGAAAACTCCTGTTGAGAGGATGTGAGTTTTACGCAATTGACGTGCGCCTTTTGAGTAAAACCGCAGGTCGCGATTTGCTCGAGGTACTATGCAGCGCGATCGAATCACACGCAGCTCAAACGCAGCAAAAACGCACTACGGAGGTTTCCAGCTACATGAGGATCGATTCACGAAAACCGAAAGCCGCTGCCCTTTCCGCCGCTCTGACCGTGGCACTTTTGGCAGGCGCCGGCGCAACTGATGCCCACGCGGCAACACTGTCCGATACGGTTGGATCTACGCCGTCCGAGGCGACGCTGGTACAGCCCGTTGATTATCGCGGCGATGGTTATGGTTCCATGCAGGAGTGGAACGCCTCGATGGAGGCCAAGCGCGATTCCCTTGAGATGCGCGCTCAGATCATTATGAATATGTATGGCGACTATGCTACCGATGACGAGCGCGCTGTGCTGCAGGGTTGTATCGACGGTGCGGGTAGTCTGTTGACGATGGGGGAGGTCGACACGAAGTCGACCGAGCTCGATGAGCTGCGCACTGCGCTTGAGAATGCCAAGCGCGAAGCGCTCGAGGCCGCCGCAGCCGAGGCCGAGGCCGCCGAGGCCGTTCAGGCTTCGTATTACAACGCCGGCTCCGGCTTGTCTTACACGTCTGCTGCGTATTACGCGAACGGCTCGGGTCTGACGCGCTCGAGCGGCGTCAATAACTATAACGGCCGCCGCGAGACTTATTACAGCAGCAACGTGTTGTATCACCACCGCACGGGCGAATGGACGCAGGATTCCGAGGGCTTTTGGCGCGATTCCGATGGCTACTACGTCGTTGCCGCGGGCGATAAGGCCCAAGGCTCCACGTTTACCGGTTCCAAGGGCGAGTGCAAGGTCTATGACTCCGGCTGTGCTGCCGGAACCACCGACTACTATACCGGTTGGTAATCTGCCATAAGCCAATAGGACATGACGGGCGGGCGTCTTTACCGAGCCTTTGGGCAACGTAAGGGCGTTCGTTTTTTGTGCGTGCTTGAGTTAACAGAGCGCTTACCGTGGCAGTACGCCGCGCATATGGGCGCGGGGCACACTAGTTCATGAGAAATAAGGTCTTTCTCTTGGAGGAAGTGGTCTTGTGAACGCTCGAGACATCGCCGTTGCCGTCGTCGCATTGGTGCTTGGTTGCCTTGGTCCTACGGCCGCGCTCATTGCGGGCATGCAGGGGTCATGCGGGGCTGCTCCAATCGTGGTCGGCGCGCTGATTGCGGCCGCGCTGCTGGGAAGTGCGGGTGTAGTCCTTTGTCGCGACGATGAGGGCCAGGCCTCGGAGTCGCAGCTCTGACCGTCGGGACATCGACTACTGGTTATAGATGAAGATGAAAGCCGCCGTAAGGGGAGTGCCCTTGCGGCGGCTTTGCTGTTGAGTCTGTTGACGTGGTGAGTCGGGCGCTACCAGCTTGCCTCGATATCGCGAATGCGCTGATAGAGCCATTCGTTCTGCGGTGCCTGGATATCGTGCTTGGCCGCCAGACGGCAGATGGTGCCGGCGAACTCCTCGACCTCGGTTTTGCGCCGCGCGACGCGGTCTTGCGCCATCGAGGGCATGCCGGCGGGATCGATTCCTTCGATGAGGTGCGCCATCTGCGTCAGGTCTGCCTCGGTCAGCTCAACGCCCTCGGCGTTGGCGACCGCAAGCGTTTCGCGCATGGCGGAAACAAGACAGCGACGCTGCTCGGAGCCCGGCTCCGTGGCACTTCCGTACGTGCCGCCGTAGGCCATGCAGGTCTGGTTGATGCCGTCGTTGAGCATGAGTTTGGCCCACATGCGGTGCGCAATGTCGCTCTCGACGGTGTGTGCGATGCCGCAGCGCGTGTAGAGCTCGTCGATTGCGGTGATGGCTGCGGGATCCGTACCGGCCGCCGCGCCAAAGCGGATTTCGCCCGTGTTGGTAAAGGTGAGCTCTCCGTTGAGAAACACAGCGTCCATGCCCTGGCAGATACCAAGAACGGTATGCTCCCAGCCAAAGCGCTCGGCAATCTTTTGCTCGCTCGTGATGCCGTTGCACAGCGAGGCGATGAGCGTATTGGGTCCCACGACGCGCTCCATAGTCCTGAGCGCTTGGTCGAGACCGGTGGTCTTGACCGTCAGGATGACCAGATCGGCGGGCGTTGCCTTGCTGGCGCGGACGGACTTGAGCGCACAGGGCTTGCCGTTGACGGTGAGCGCATCGTTTGCGTGACGCTCAAAACGGGCGTCATCCATAACGTATTCGACGGCGTCATTGCCGAGGGCCTTGGCAATCATGCTGCCGTAGAGTAGCCCGACGCCGCCCTTGCCGATAAAGGCGACCTTGTTGATCTGCATGCGAATCATCTCCCCATATAAAAGGCGCCCGCGTAAGGAGCGCCTGATGGATTGTATGCCGCCGGGCCATGTCGCGTGCACCGGATGGCCGTATTTAGAAGAACAAACGCATGGGAACTTATGATGCGGGGCAGACCGCAAAGACGCGCGCTGGATATCCAACGCCATCGCGCACCTTGGGGAAGGTGCAGAAGATGACGGCGCCCGTGGCGGGAAGCTCGTCTAGATGGTCTATGACCTCGATCTGATAGCGGTCGACCGAGAGGATGTACTGTTCGCTGGGGTAGGGGTAGGCGTCCTCACGCGTGGTCACGCTCGCCGGGTCGGTGTCAGCCGGCTCGTGGCCGATGGCGCCGATGTTGCGCTCTTCAACGAGCCACTTGATGGCGTCGAGGTTCCAGCCGGGGTAGTGGGGATGGCCGTCCTCGTCCTTGTTCTCGAGGTCGGCGAGCTTGGACCAGTCGGAGCGGAAGGCGACGAAAGCGTCTTTGGGAATGCGACCGTGCTCATCCTCCCAGGCTTTGAGGTCCTCGACGGTCAGGACGTAGTCGGGATTCGCGGCGCACTCCTCGTGTTTGTCGATCACACAGAGCGGATGCATAAACTCGATGGGTTCAATCTCTCCAAGGGAACGGCCGTCAACATGGAAGTGGCGCGGTGCGTCGACATGCGTGCCGTACTGCGAAGCAACCGAATACTGGAAGCAGCGCATGGGCGCGAGCATGTCCTCGGGCGTGCCGGGCAGGTAGTCGAAGAGCTTGGTGGACTCAAAAGGCTTAAAGCCAAACCAGTGCGGGGTGTCGCACGAGAGCGTGTGAGTGAGGTCGACCCAGCGATAATCGGTGCTTTTGAGCTGGGTTGCGAGGTTCCAAAGGTCGAGCGCGGGCATGGTTGACTCCTTTCATCGGGCTTTTTGCTGATGTTAAAGCGGTGCCGTGACAGCTCGATTTCTGCTGCGTTACGATACGTTCTCGATTGCGATTCCACGATGTTTCGGCCGCGTGACCATTGTGTCTCGCCTTGCCGGGGCGCTGATGGCGAAAGGAGGGGCCGTGCAATACCGCGTTGACCCCAAAAGTGGTAACCGAATATCCGCTCTGGGTCTGGGCTGCATGAGATTTCCCGGTGCGCCGGGCCATCCGGATGCGAAGACAGCCGATGCCATCATTTCCCGTGCGGTGGAACAGGGGATTAATTATCTGGATACCGCGTATCTCTATCCCGGTAACGAGGTGTGCGTGGGCGCCTCACTTGAGCGCTTGGGGCTACGCGACCGGGTGTTGCTGGCGACCAAACTGCCGCATGCTTCGTGCAAGTGCGCGGAGGATTTCGACCGGTTTTTCGACGAACAACTGCGCCGCCTGCGAACCGATCATATCGACTATTACCTCATGCACAACATCACCTCGCCCGCCCAGTGGGAGCGCGTGGTGGCGTTGGGTATCGAGGACTGGATTGCGCGTCAAAAGGCGGCGGGGCGCATTCGCCAGATGGGTTTTTCGTATCACGGCAGTGCGGCGGACTTCCTGACGATGCTCGACGCGTATGACTGGGATTTTTGCCAGATTCAGTACAACTACGCTGGAGAGCGCTACCAAGCGGGAACGGCGGGACTTATAGCAGCCGCCGAGCGCGGGCTCGCGGTGTTTGTGATGGAACCGCTTTTGGGCGGACGCCTGGCGGGCAAGCTGCCTCCGCGGGCCCGCGCCGTGCTCGATGACGTACGCGATCCGTACCTGAAGACGCCGGCTGCTTGGGGCCTTTCGTGGGTGTGGAACCATCCTCAAGTCACGATGCTGCTTTCGGGCATGACCGATACCGCGCAGGTGGACGAGAACGCGGTGCTGGCGGATCGCGCGCTGCCGGATTCGATGACGACAGAGCAGCTCGATACCATCGCGCGTGTGCTAGGAGAGTTTGAGAAATCGAATCGCGTACCCTGTACGGGGTGCGGCTACTGCATGCCATGCCCCAAGGGCATCAATATTCCCGGCTGCTTTGCCGCCTACAACGCGAGTTACGCGCATAGTTGGTTTACGGGGCTGTTTCAATACTTTACGGCGAGCGCGGTGCGGACGAACGAGCCCAAGCTGGTGAGCAATTGCGTCAAGTGCGGCAAATGCGCACGTCACTGCCCGCAGCACATCGATATCCCCGGGCGCTTGGACGACGTACGCCGCCGTTTTCAGCCTGGCCCCGTGACGGCGGCGCTCAGGGCCTTCGGCAAAACGCGCTCCTCATGACCCTTTTATAAGTTGCGGTGGAATAGTTCCTGTTTGCGGCAGAATAAGGCACCAACAGGAACTATTTCACCGCAACTGAAGGGGACTGTCGTGGGCCATCGGGATTCATGTGATGATTTGCGTGAGGTTCGTTGGGGCGTTTTGGGCGCTGGGCACATTTCGCATCGATTTGCATCATCGCTCAAGAAGGTCGACGGGGCACGGCTGGTGGCTGCGGCCGGCCGCACTCCTGCACATGTCGAGGAATTTTGTCGAGCGTTTTCGATTGATGCCGCGCACAGTTATGCCACGGCTGACGATAGCGGCGATGCGGCTTATGATGCGTTGATTGCCGATCCCGATGTCGATGCAATCTACTTGGCTATTCCGCATGGCATGCATGCGCATTGGGCTTGTCGGGCACTGCGCGCGGGAAAGGCCGTGCTGTGCGAAAAGCCGGCCGTTTTGAATGAAGAAGAGGCCCATGCGATCGCCTCTGTTTCCCGTGAGTGCGGTGTGCCGTTTATGGAGGCGATGAAAAATCGGTTTTGTCCGATGCATACTCGCGTGAAGGGTTTGCTTGCGTCGGGCGAGCTCGGCTGTATCGTCTCGATCGAAAGCGTGCAAAAACTCGATTATGGTGAGTCCCCTTCGAGTTATCTGCTCGATCCGTTGCAGGGTGGCTGTCTATATGACATGGGCTGCTATGCGGTCGGGTGGTTTGAGGATCTGCTTGCGGGTGCGTGCGATGTTTCGTCTCGTGAAGTTCGCTGGCGTGACGTATTAGGCGGCCGCGTGGATTGGGCCGATGAGATCCATATGAGTGTCGGCGGTATACCCATTCATATGGTGTGCGACGGCAAAGCAGCATATGAAAGCCGCTTAATGATTGCTTGCGAACGGGGTTCGGTGGAAATCGAGCGCCTCCATCGCCCCGAGCTCGCCCATGTGAAGTACTCCGACGGACGAATGCTCGAAATTAATGCCCCGTTTGATGTCGATGATTTCTACGGCGAAATTCAGCATGCGACGCAGCTCGTCCAGACGGGAGAGCTTGAAAGCCCCGTTATGCCTCTTGCCGCCACGCAGCGCCGCGCGCAGATAATCGATGCGATTCGCTTGACGCTCTAGGCTGCGGTGCTGGTGCTCAAGGGGGCTCGGCGGACCTTGTCCCTGATGCCCCTTTTATATCTTGCGGTGGAATACGGTCTGTTTGCGCCAAAATAAGGCACCAATAGACCGTATTTCACCGCAACTGATGAGGGGGAGTTGGAGATGCTGACGATCGGGTGTCATCTTTCGACGACGAAGGGCTATCGGGCGATGGGGGAGACGGCGTTGTCCATTGGCGCCAATACCTTTGCGTTCTTTACGCGCAACCCGCGCGGTGGCAAGGCAAAAGACTTTGACATGGATGACGTGGCGGCTCTGCGCGAGCTTATGGCACAAAACGACTTTGGACCGCTGGTGGCGCATGCCCCGTATACCTATAACCCCTGTTCGGCTAAAGAGCGGGCGCGCGAGTTTGCCTTGGAGGCCATGGCCGAGGACTTGCAGCGTCTGGAAGCGCTGCCCGGCAACTACTACAACTTCCACCCCGGCGCGCATGTGGGGCAGGGGACTGATGCCGGCATTCAGATGATCGTCGACACCTTGTGTCAGGTGATGTTTGGGGGACAGCAGACGACGGTGCTGCTCGAGACCATGGCGGGCAAGGGTACCGAGGTGGGCCGTAGCTTTGAAGAGCTGGCGCGCATTATCGAGGGTGCTGCCGCCAGGCGTCCAGAGCTATCGGACAAGCTGGGCGTGTGTCTGGACACCTGCCATGTGAGCGATGCCGGCTACGACATCGTCCGCGATCTTGACGGTGTGCTTGACGAGTTCGATCGTGTGGTGGGTATCGAGCGCCTGCGCGCCGTGCACATAAATGACTCCAAGAATCCCTGCGGCGCCCATAAGGATCGCCACGAGTGCATCGGCAAGGGCTACCTGGGTAGTGAAGAGTTTGGCGGCGGTATGCAGGTTATACAGAATATTGTATCGAATGGCCGCTTGCGCGCATTGCCATTCATCTTGGAGACACCGAACGAACTTGCAGGTTATGCGGCTGAAATCAAACTGTTAAGGTCGTTGCAGCAGTAAAGGCTGCCATAAAGTGGAGTGCTCCATTCACGTTATGGGTTTATTTCAATCAGTTTTCTAATTGCAGATTCTTCCAAGCGGGTGCATAATAACCCTCAGTTTTTGCAGACCTCTGAATCACGTGGGGTCATTGGAAGGAGACTGATTATGAAGCTGAAGAAGCTTGGCGCATTTGCCGCCACGGGTGCTATGGCGCTCGCCCTCGCTCTGACGGGCTGCGGCTCGTCCAACGCCACCTCTGGTTCTGATGCCAGTTCCAGCAGCTCTGACGACGCTAAGGTCGAGAAGGTCGACGGCTCCAAGGAGTACGCGCTCGTCAAGGACGGTACGCTCACCGTCGGCACCTCTGCCGAGTACGCGCCGTTTGAGTACAAGGATGACAACGGCGACTACCAGGGCTTTGACCTTGAACTCATTAAGGCTATCGGCGATAAGCTGGGTCTGGATGTCGAGTACGTCAACAACGACTTCGACACGCTGGTTCCGGGCGTCGCTTCGGGCGCCAAGTACGACGTCGCCATCGCGGCTATCACTGACACGCCCGAGCGTGAGAAGGAAGTCACTTTCTCCGACTCTTACTACATGGACGATCAGGCTATCGTGACCAAGGTTGATAACACCGACATCACGGCCGACAACTTCAGCGAGAAGCTCAACAACGCCGACGCTACCATCATCGTCCAGTCTGGCTCGACCGCCGAGGCCTTTGCCCAGGAGAACTTCCCCAAGGCCAAGATTGTTCCCTACAAGGACGCCACCGAGTGCTTCAGCGCCCTGCAGTCCGATAAGGGCGACGCAGTAGTCACCAACCGCTCCGTTGCCAGCCAGCTGACCGCCGAGCAGTTCAACACCTGCCAGACCATCAAGCAGATTAGCACCGGCGAGGAGTACGCCATCGCCATCAACCAGGGCAACACCAAGCTCAAGGACGACATCAACCAGGCCATCAAGGACCTGACCGACGACGGTACCGTTGACGCCCTCATGGCTAAGTACAGCATCAAGTAAATTAATGCTTGATTGCGTGCGGGCCCTTTCCGTTTTGCGGAGAGGGCCTTTGCGCTTCTCTCGACGGACCGCGTTTCCGTCTTGTTTTGCCGGCAACTTCTACGATAGGAGCCACCTTGTCTCGATTGAACAAAGGGGCCACGGAGCAGCGTTTTTCACTGTCCGCCTTGCTCCAAAAGCTAGCCTGCGTCATGGCCGTGGCGCTCGCGCTGGTGTGCGCGGGGGCATATGCGCCCACGACCGCCCAGGCGCTTGAGACCGCAAAGATTACCGCCCGACCCAACACCGGTTCGGGCAGCGCTGTGGTCGGCGGCACCGAGACGCGCATTACCTGGGAAGTTCAGGCCGATGCCGACGAGGAGCTGAGCGGTCTTTCGCTGACGTTTGTCGACGGCGCGACGTTTGGTACCGATGACACGCGATTGACGATGCTCTCGGGCGAGGACCTCATGGAGCGTACGCCCATGAAGCCCACGTGCAAGGCCGATGGCCAGACGCTCAAGATCGACTTTGGCGAGACGGCGCCTGCCGGCGGCTTTTTCCGTGTCGAGGTTTACGGCGTGACGTTCCCCGTCGAGGGCGGCGACGAGGCCTTTAGCGGAACCTACATCTTGGCTGACGGCTCGACCAAGAAGATCTCCAAGATTCCGTCGGTGGAGATCAAGGGCGTGACGGCATTCGATAACTTCCTGGCCGACCTTAAGGAGCAGCCGTGGATCGAGGCGTGGAACTCAAATATGTTCCTCCGCCTGTTCCTGAACCCGGTTATTTTGGTCCAGAGCCTGCCGATCGTCTTCAAGGGCTTCCTCATGTCGCTCTCGATCGTGCTTGTGGCGTTCCCGTTGGCAATTCCCTTCGGTTTTGCGTTGTCGCTCATGCGCATCTCCAAGTCGCGCATCCTGCGCTGCCTTGCCGGCATCTACGTGAATATCATCCGCGGCACGCCGGCGTTCCTGCAGATCTATATCGCGTTCTTTGGCCTGCCACTGGCCGGCGTCAAGGTGGATGATTATGTCCTGGGCGTCATCGTCATGGCCATGAACTCGTCTGCGTATCTGTGCGAGATCTTCCGTGCCGGTATTCAGTCGATTCCTAAGGGTCAAAACGAGGCTGCTCGCTCGCTGGGCATGAATGCCTTCCAGACACTACTCTACGTTATGATTCCGCAGACGTTCCGCAATGTTCTGCCTACGTTGACCAGCGAGTTTATCCTGCTCTACAAGGATACGTCGCTGCTCGCCGCCGTGGGCGTGGTCGAGATCGTCATGAACGCCCGTACCATCGTGGCCACGACGGGCTCCATTACGCCGTATGTGGTTGCCGCCCTGTTCTATCTGGTTATTACCCTGCCGCTTGCGCGCTTGGTGAGCGGTCTTGAGGCGAGGCTTTTGGGGACGACCGAGACCAAGAAAAAGCGTCCCAACAAGAGCGCTGGGCAGGTTGTCGCCACGCCCGCCGACCACATCGCCGGTCTGTAAGGAGGTCCTATCATGAGCGAAACCAATAACTCGAACGAGGTCGTCGTCAGCATCAAGAACCTCCAGAAGGCCTTTGGCGATAACGTGGTCCTGCGCGATATCGATCTGGATGTGCACAAGGGCGAGGTCGTCGTAGTTCTGGGTCCCTCGGGCTCGGGTAAGTCGACGATGCTTCGCTGCATCAACCGTCTTGAGCATCCCACGAGTGGCTCGATTGTCGTTGAGGGTGTGGACGTGTGCGCCAAGGGCGTCGACCTTAACAAAGTGCGCACGCATCTGGGTATGGTGTTCCAGCAGTTCAATTTGTTCCCGCACCTGTCAGTCAAAAAGAACGTCATGCTTGCGCAGCAGAAGGTGCTCAAGCGCAGCAAGGAAGAGGCCGAGAAGATTGCCGTCGAGGAGCTGACCAAGGTCGGTCTTGCCGAGCGTATCGACTTTATGCCGAGCCAGCTCTCGGGCGGCCAGCAGCAGCGCGTTGCCATCGCCCGCGCCCTGTCGATGAACCCGCACGTCATGCTCTTTGACGAGGCCACCTCGGCGCTCGACCCCGAGCTCGTGCGCGACGTCCTGGGCGTCATGCGCGACTTGGCGCGCGACGGCATGACCATGATCGTCGTGACGCACGAGATGGGCTTTGCCCGCGATGTCGCCGACCGCGTCGTCTTCATGGACGGCGGCGTCATTGTGGAAGAGGGTACGCCGAGCGAGGTCTTCGACCACCCCAAGAGCGAGCGCACCAAGGCGTTCTTGGGCAATATTTCGTAGCCGGTTGATGTAACTGCCGTTACAAAAGAGCGGGGGGCTGGACTTGAATCCAGCCCCCGCTCTTTTGTAGGGATGGGGATGCGCTGTGATACAGGCTCTTTTGGAGGCCTGGTTTCGTTACGCGAGCTCGGCTCCGAGGGCCTTGCAGGCCGCCTCGCCCTCATCGTCGGGCGCATCGTAGCAAATGACGGAGTCCACGACGTTGACGCCGGCCTCGTCGGCGTCGGCCTTCCAGTTGTCCATCCACTCGCCCTCGGCCCACGAATAGGAGCCAAAGAGGACGACCTTCTTGTCGCCGAGGGTCTCCTTGACCTCGTCCCACATCGGCTGGAACTCGTCGTACTCGAGCTCCTCGGACCCCATGGCGGGGCAGCCGAAGGCGAAGGCGTCATAGTTGGTGACCTTGTCGGCAGAGAAGTCGGCGCAGGAGATGACCTCAGCCTCGGCTCCGGCTGACGTCGCGCCTTCGGAGACGAGGTTTGCCATGGCCTCGGTGTTGCCCGTGCCGCTCCAGTAAACGACGGCGATCTTGCTCATGTTTTGTCCTTTCGGTCGTGCGGCGCTTGCCGCGGCTTGTACGTTCTATCGGGTTGCCTGGGCAAGTTGCGCCAGGCTGCAGCCCTGCTGATAGATAAAAGTGAAGTATTGGGTGCAGGCACGGTAGGCATCAAACGTCGCAAGCGCCTGCTCGACATTTGCGTAGACCTTCCAGGCCCCAAAGACCTTGTAGTTCTCGCCGCGCTGGACGATAAACTCGTGCACGTCGTCGTAGGGATATCCCAGGAAGTAGCCTATTTCGTGCGGAAACTCGCAGGTGCAGTCTTTGCTGCAGCCAGCATGCTGGGGTAGTGCGCATCGAGTCTGGCTGCAGGCGCATTCCGCGACGTTATTGCTCGCGAGCGTGATGCGTGATGCCAAATGCACAAGGCATGTCGAAAGGTCTCTCGTGTCGTAGCCTTCCGAGGCGAGCGCTGTTTGGGCGCGAGGGTCTGCGAAATAGGTGGCGAGGCTTTTGGCTCGGTACACGTACACGAGTGCTCCGCAGGGCCGCCAGACCAAAACACTCAGGTGGATGCCGAGCGGGTCAAGCTCGCGATTGCACTGGGCGATAACGTCGAGCAGGCGTGCTCGGTGTTCTGCGATTGGCGCGGTCGCGCCCGAACCATCCTGATGGGCGTAGACGCCGGGATAGGTAAAGAGCGATGCCGGTTTGATGCCCGCGAGCGTGGGGGAGCAGTTGCGCACGACTGCTGCCTGAAACGTTGGGATGTCTATGGTTCGAGTCACGGCGCTCCTTACCGATCTAAACTGTTAGCCAAGGAAAACTTATACACGAAAGTAAGCCTTGGTCAACTAAAAAGTTTGAAGAGGGAAACTAATTGATCGAACGGACATGATTTTGGGTTAAGATGGGGACACCCCATGGGGGTATCTAGATAGAGCTACTTGAAAGGGGAACGCATGAGTGATTTGCTCAACCCTGCGAATCTCATCGTGCTGGCCGTCATTGCCGTCGGCATGTTTTTTGGACTGCGTCGCATTGCCGCTTCGACACACGGGAAGAGTTGTTGCAGCGATGGTGCGAGCGGTAAGAAGGCCAAGAAGGTAGTGGTTGCGGATACCGATCCGTCCCACTACCCCTATAGCGATGAGTTGCTCATCGGCGGTATGAGCTGTGACGGCTGCGCTCAGAATGTGGCCAATGCCCTCAATGCGCTGAATGGTGTGTGGGCAACGGTAACGTACGCGGACCACACAGCGCGCGTGCGCTCCAAGCGGCCAATCGATCGCGGTGTCCTTGAGGCGGCCGTGAGAGATGCGGGCTACTACGTCATGACGCTGTAGGCCTTGCCTTGGATGCGCGTCCTTGTCTAGGCTCGTCCGCGTAGTTCGATGTCTTGGATGTCGTCGAAGTCGATGGCGATGCCTCGGAGCTTGAGGAGCTTGAAGGCGGGGAGCGCCTCGTCGAGGATGCCGGTGCGGCTGCGATAGCCGTATGTATCGTAATAGGTGACACGAACCAAGTCGCCACGTTTGAGACCCTCGAGTTTTTTAGAAAGCACGAGGGCTTTTTCTTCCGTGAGCTCACGTTTTGGCTCGACGGTGATTTCCTGCTTGCGCACGAGTTCGTAGTATCCCGTGAGGGCGGCAAAGGGCATAAACTGTGCGGCGCGGTTGGCGCGCACGGCACCGTTGGCAGTGAGGTTGGGGTCGGCGGCGCGGCGTCTGCCCTCGGGGTCCGCCAGGCGCTCGAAGGCGGTCGGCGGGCGCACGGGCTGTTGTTTGGGTTTAGGCACGGTGTCCTCCAACTTGTTCGTTGCGTTCGCGCGCGGTGGCGCCGGCAGTAAAGCTTAATCCCTTGACGAGCGCGTTCTTGCCGTACTTGCCTTTCACGGCCAGGACGGTGCGCGCCAGGTCGCGCTCGCGCTCATCGGCCTCGATATCGCTGAACAGATCGATGGTGGCAAATTCCTCGGGCATGAGGTTGCCAAATCCCAGGTTGATGCGCTTGACCGGTCGTTTGGGATCGACAGTCTGCGCCCAGAGCTCATCGAAATAGCCCATGATCTTCTTAAACGAATTGGTACGCTCGGGCAGCTTTCGCGAGGCGTTAGAGTGCGCAAAGAGTGCGGTATAGCCACCACGCGGTTTGCCGCCATGCTCTCCCACAAAGATGCCATCGATTGCCTGCGCTTCGCGCACCAGGCGACGCCGTTCGTCATCGCGCTGGACGGGCTTGGGCGCACGGGGCGCGAGCTCGGGGCCGGCGGTTGCGGTGGGTTCGATACTCGATGTGCTCGAGCGCAGGTGCCCGCATCCGTCCACATACTGCGCTGTACCGCTGGCGTCGAGGCGGCGTATGTCGGCGCGCTCGCTCGCATAACCCACAAAGAGCGAGATGCTGTCGCAGACCACGTGCTTATCGACCAAGTCTAAAACGGCGTTGTCGACCATCTCGCGCAAGACGGTATAGGCCTGTTCGTAGGCATAACCCTTCGAGAGCACCTGTCCTGTGGTGGTCGAAGTTGCTTGCGGGCGATAGGCTTGGATATCGGCGATGGTTGTCGGCTCGCGCCCGAAGGCATGGTCGATGAGATATTCGGCATTGACGCCGAGCTCGTCGTAAAGCAGGTTTTCGTCGAGCGCCGCGACGCCCATCAGATCGTAGACGCCGTATTTCTCGAGGCGGGCTGCCACGCCGGGACCGATGCCCCAGATATCGGTGATGGGACGATGGGGCCAGATCTCCTTGCGAAAGGTCTCGTCGTCGAGTATGCCGATGCGGCTGGGTACGTGCTTGGCGGTAATGTCGAGCGCTACCTTGGCCTGGAATAGGTTGGGGCCGATGCCGACCGTCGCCGTGATGCCGGTGCGCGCGAGGACCTCGTCGCGCAGCGTGCAGGCGAACCCTTCCGCATCTGTGTGATAGAGGTCCAGATAGGGCGTCACGTCGATAAAGCACTCATCGATGGAGTAGACGTGCACGTCCTGGGGGCTGACGTATTCCAGATAGATACCGTAGATTTTCGCCGACACCTCCATGTAATGCTGCATGCGCGGTACGGCCGTGATGTAGTCGATGCCATCGGGAATTTCGAACAGACGGCAGCGATTGTGTATCCCGAGGTCCTTCATGGCCTGTGTGATGGCGAGGCAGATGGTCGTGCGCCCGCGCGATTCGTCGGCAACGACCAGGTTGGTGGTGAGCGGATCGAGCCCACGGTCGACGCACTCGACGCTGGCATAAAACGTCTTGAGGTCGATGCAGATATAGGTGTGCTGCTCGTGCGCCATCCGTGTCCTTTCATCAAACACATGTTCTTATCGAATACCTGTTCGATAATACCCGCTCGTCCGGACATCGTCAAAACCTGTCAAAAAGGGACTGGTTTGTTTTGGTCGGTCATGAATCGGGTTTTAACGCAGCTCTAAAGAGTGCGAAACAGCTCGGAAAACCTCGCTTCGTAGCATGAGCCTAACGATTGATACCGCCTATACGCACGGAAGGGTTGTGGAAAAGATGGTCAATTATGGGTTTGGTATGCCGACGCGCCTTGTTGCGGATGGAGACGTGGCTCGCTGGTGCGGACGATTGGTCGCTCACTACGGTGGCACCAAGGCGCTGGTTGTGCTGGGCGGTGACAAGCATACGCGCGATGAGCTTGTCTCGGCGGCACTTGGCTCGCTTGATCGAGCCCTACTCGAGCGTGTGCTTTTCCGCTGCGGCTCGTTTGAGGGCGACGGGGGAGACGAGCTGATCGACGAAGCCGTGGCCCTGGCGACCGACGAAGGCGTGGACTTTGTCCTGGCGATTGGCGATGCCGATACTGCTGGCTTTGCGCGCGAGCTCGCCCGTCGCATGGCGGCGCTCGATGCCGGTGAGGACGGCTTTGTCCCCTATGGATGCATTGTATCGGAGGGCAAGGTGCCCGCTACGGTGGGCGCCGGCGAGGTTCCCGTTTTTGCCATCATCGCGCCCGAGTTGCTGGAGGGCATCGGGTCTCCCTTGCGCGAGCTGCTCGGTAGCGTGTGCGCCGCGGCATAATACCTGCCAGGAATGGACAGGTTTATTTTGGTAGGTAAAGCGTTTGACCTGCCAAAATAAACCTGTCCCTTTTTGGTCGGTTGCCGTTTGGGGGCCGATTGGCAACGCTCGCTGATTATAGTCTTGACCTGCGCTAGAATAGTGGCATCTGAATGTCCGGGCGCATGGAGGCGTGCGCCCGTATGCTGAGGAGGACTCTATGGCAACTGTTGCCGCACCTATCGATGCTACGTCGACTGCCGCTTGGAAGGCGCTCGAGGCCCATCAGGAGAAGCTCGAGGCCGAGGGTATCGACCTCAAGGCCTGGTTCGCCGCCGATGCCGAGCGCGTGAACAAGCTGAGCTTTGACGCCGGTGACCTGCACTTCGACCTGTCCAAGAACCTGGTGACTGATGAGACCGTCAAGCTGCTGTGCGATCTTGCCCGCGAGGTGAAGCTCGAGGAGCGCCGCGACGCCATGTTCTCCGGCGAGCACATCAACACCACCGAGGACCGCGCCGTCCTGCACACCGCGCTGCGCCGCCCGGCAAGCGAGAAGGGCCAGCTCATCGTCGACGGCCAGGACGTCGTCGCCGACGTGCACGAGGTTCTCGACCGCATGTATGCCTTCGCCGAGCGCGTGCGCTCCGGTGAGTGGAAGGGTGTTACCGGCAAAAAGATCGAGCACCTGGTGTCCATCGGCATCGGCGGCTCCGATCTGGGCCCGGTCATGGCTTACGAGGCCCTGCGTCCCTATGCCGACGCCGGTATCGATTGCCGCTATATCTCCAACATCGATCCCAACGACCAGGCCGAGAAGCTCAAGGGTCTGGATCCCGAGACCACGCTCGTGATCATCGTCTCCAAGACCTTCACCACGCTCGAGACCCTCACCAACGCCCGCGAGGTCAAGACCTGGATGCTCGAGCAGCTCAAGGCTCAGGGCGCCATCGATGGCTCCGATGAGCAGAACGCCGAGGCCGTGGCAAAGCACTTCGTCGCCGTTTCCACCGCGCTCGAAAAGGTCGAGGCCTTCGGTATCGACCCCGCCAACGCCTTCGGTTTTTGGAACTGGGTCGGCGGCCGCTACTCCGTCGACTCCGCCGTGGGCCTGTCGCTGATCGTCGTGCTCGGCCCCGAGCGCTTCCAGCAGTTCCTCGAGGGCTTCCACGCCATCGACGAGTACTTCTGCAACACCCCGCTCGAGAACAACGCCGTCGCGCTGATGGGCCTGCTCAACGTCTGGTACGTCAACTTCTTCGGCTCCAAGAGCCACGCCGTGCTTCCGTACTGCCAGTATCTGCACCGTTTCCCGGCCTACCTGCAGCAGCTCACCATGGAGTCCAACGGCAAGCATGTCCGCTGGGACGGCAGCGCTGTGACCTCCGATACCGGTGAGATCTTCTGGGGCGAGCCCGGCACCAACGGCCAGCACGCCTTCTACCAGCTGCTGCACCAGGGCACCGTGGTGGTCCCTGCCGACTTTATCGCTTTCGCCAACACTGCTAACCCCGCAACCGACAGCGGCCAGGATGTCCACGAGCTGTTCCTGGGCAACTTCCTGGCCCAGACCAAGGCGCTCGCCTTTGGCAAGACGGCCGACGAGGTTCGTGCCGAGGGCACGCCCGAGCAGATCGTCCCGGCCCGCTGCTTTGAGGGTAACCGTCCGACGACCTCGATCTTCGGCGACACGCTGACCCCGTTTGCACTCGGCGAGCTCATCGCCCTGTACGAGCACATCACGTTTGTCGAGGGCACGGTCTGGGGCATCGACTCCTACGATCAGTGGGGCGTCGAGCTTGGCAAGCAGCTTGCCAAGCAGATCACCCCGGCCTTCCACGACGACGCCGCCAAGGCCGAGCAGGACGCTTCGACCCAGGCACTCATCGAGTTCTACCGCGCTCACCGCAAGTAGGATTCGCTGCGAAAACTAACGCATAGCCGACAAGGGCCCGTATCCGTTGGGATGCGGGCCCTTTGCTATTTGGATAGGATGGAATGTATCGGGAGGCGCCTCGACGGGCATCGCAATCGTCGAAGGCGCGTCGTTCATGTTTGGGACAATATGACATTTTTCCCGTTGCAAACAGCGCCGCCGTGGGTGTTCTGTATGATGGCTCAGACAAGGTTGCTCAATGACAGGGAGGCACATATGGCAATCAAAGCCATCGCAATGGATATCGACGGTACGCTCACCAACGACCAAAAGGTCATCAGCCCGCGTACGCGCGAGAAGCTGCTCGCGGCGCAGGAGTCGGGCATTAAGCTCATCTTGGCTTCGGGCCGTCCCGCATGGGGGCTGCACGCCTTGGCGCAGGAGCTCGACCTTCAAAACCATGACGGTCTGCTAGTTGCCTTTAATGGCGCGCATGTGGTCGATGCCCAGACCGACGAGGTGCTGTTCGATCAGGCTATGCCTGCCGACGAATTGCATCGCCTGATTGATCACCTGCGTAATTTTGACGTGATCCCTATGATTTCGCTTGGTCGCGATTTGCACGTCGAGGACTCGTACCATTGCATGATCACGCTGCCTGACGGCTCGCAGAAGAATATCGTCAAGTATGAGCGCGACGCGTGCGATCTTAAGATTCGCGAGGTGGAGAGCCTGCATGAGGTCGCTGATGCTTATCCCGTGGACAAGCTACTCACTGCGGGCGACCCGGCCTATCTGCAGGCGCATTACGAGGAGATGTATGCGCCCTTTACCCAGACGCTTTCGGGCATGTTTACGGCCGACTGGTACTTTGAGTACACGGCGCCCGGTATCGACAAGGCCCGTGCGCTCGATGGTGCCCTGCCCAAGCTTGGCATCGACGCCAGTGAGGTCGTATCGTTTGGCGACGGCCAGAACGACAAGTCCATGATTGAGTGGGCCGGCACCGGTGTTGCCATGGGCAACGCCGTCGATGAGGTTAAGGCAGTTGCCCAGATGGTGACCGCCAATAACAACGAAGACGGTATTGCGGTGGCGCTGGATAAGCTGCTGGGTTAGAATCGCCGATAGTGCATGATTCGGGCGTCCGCTTGCGGGCGCCCTTTTGTTGGGGAGGGTGCCGTGTCCGCATTTCCGTTCGACGCCGTTATCTTTGACATGGATGGCGTCATCGTCGATACCGAGTATTACTACCTGGGGGAGACTGCCGCGTTTGCCAAGGAGCTTGGGTTGAATCTGACTCAAGAGGAGTTGAATGGACAGGTCGGTACCTCGCATCAGTTCTTCCTGCATATGCTGGTCGATTGGTTTGAGCGCGCCGGTAAGGGGCATTTCACTGGCGAGGAAGCGTTGGCCCGTTGGGACGAGTGGGCGCATAAACGTCCGCGCGACTATCAGGCTTTGATTAACCCAGGCGCCGTGGATACGATTCGAGAGCTGCCGCGCCGTGGCGTTCGCGTGGCGCTTGCCAGCTCGTCTCCCATGGTTAGCATCGAGGAAGTGCTCAACGCATGCGGGCTGTCGGATGCCTTTGAGTATGTGGTGAGCGGCGAGCAGTTTAAGGAGAGCAAGCCCGAGCCCGACATCTACCTGCATGCGCTGGATCTGCTGGGGCTGCCCGCGAATCGCTGCTGCTGCGTTGAGGACTCGGTGCCTGGCATCACTGCCGGCAAGCGAGCCGGTCTGACAGTCATTGCCAAGCGCGAGGAACGCTTTGGCTTTAGCCAGGATGCCGCGGACAAGATTATCGACCAGCTGCCAGAGCTGCTCACGCTTTCTTAGGAGCGCGGTAGTTGCGCGTTTTTCGGGTCAGATGAGTAAATACCCGACATTTTAGTGCGGCAGCAAGCATACTTAATGCTAATGCGGGCTTAAGGGCTTGCTGAATGCCCTTGGGCCCGCTTTAGACTTAATTGTGCTGGGAGAGGGTATATGCCACCGACTGAAGGGCTAACTGACGGTAAAGCAGCGATACCGCTGTACCAACAGGTTATCGATATCATTAAAAACGAAATTAATTCCGGTGCCTACAAGGCGGGCGCGCGGATACCCAACGAATTCGAATTGGCTGAGAACTATAAAGTTGGCCGCGTTACCGTGCGACGCGCTATTGAGGAGCTCGTCCAGCAGGGCTATCTAACGAAGCGACAGGGGAAAGGCACGTTTGTCAATGCCCCCAAGCTTAAGCGCAAGATTCGCCAGAAGGATGACGTCCAGAGTTTTTCTGACGCATGCCGCGTTAACGGAATGGAGCCGGGGGCGTGCGTCATTTCGAGAAAGATACTGCCGGCGGATTCCACCGAAGCGCAGTTCTTTGGTGTTCCCGTCGGAACTGACTTGATATGCGTTGAGCGTGTGCGTACTGCCGATGGAGTCCCCGTCATGCTCGAGAACAACATATACGTTTATGAGGACAACGCTTATCTATCAACGGCACCTCTATCTAACCAATCTATTTTTGAGTTCGTGCGTAACCGGACGGGCCGTACGCCCGCGTTTACCGACCCGTGCACACTCGAGATCGCGTGCGCGTCGCCCGAGGTCGCTCGGCTGTTGGCAGTTCCCGTTGGCGAACCCTTGTTTTATATGGAAGCCTTCTTTTTCGATGAGCAGCGGCGGCCGTTTATCATCGGTCGTCAGCGGATCGTTGGGTCTCGCTACGTTTTTGACATCTAGGACATTGCGAATTGAGACGCCCGGTGGATCATCTCACCGGGCGTTTCCATACCGTTCACGGCGCGAACGCAACCGTTCAACCGCATCGCGGCAATCAGTTTGAAATTATCTTGATGACAAGAAAAGCTGCTGGTAATCTATGGAACGTCATAGAACGTTTGCCTTGTGCAAACGTTGAAGCGAGATGCGATGCAGTCTCGAGTTCTTTGGAGGTATCTATGTCAGATACGAAGGCGAAGAAGACAAACAGACGTTTTAAGTTCAAATTACCGCATGTCTATACGATCATGTTCTTGCTGATCGTTGTCTTTGCGGTCCTGACTTGGATCGTTCCCTCTGGTCAGTATCAGCGCAAGACGATTTCGACAGCGGCGGGCGAGCGTGAAGTCGCCGTTGCTGGAACCTATGAACAGGTCGATAAGAACTACACCGATTCCGAGACCGGCGAGACCATCAATCTGGGCCAGGATATCTTCGCGGTCCTGCAAGCGCCCACCAAGGGTATCCAAGAGGCTGCCGACGTCGTTGCGTTCGTCTTATTGATTGGCGGATCGTTCGCAATCATCACCAAGACCAACGCTTTGAATGCCGGCATGAGCCGTGTGATTAAAAAGCTTAAGAACAAGGACATCCTCATCATTCCCATCACGATGACGCTGCTGTCCATTTGCGGCACTACGTTTGGTATGTCTGAGGAAGCCCTGCCGTTCTATGCCATCTTCATTCCCATCATGATGGGTATCGGTTATGACTCGATGACGGCATTCATCATCTGCTTCCTTGGTCCTAACCTGGGATATTGTGCCTCGACCATCGACCCGTTTAATGTTTTGATCGCCCAAGGCATCATTGGCATCGAGGGCAATCCGCAACTGTGGCTGCGCGCCGTTTCTTGGGTCATCTTCACTGCCGTCGGTATCGCATGGGCCATGCGCTACGCCATGCGTGTCAAGAAAAACCCCGAGTCGTCCATTACGTACGAGGACGATAAGCTCAAGCGTATCGAGTTTTCCGTGACCGATGCCTCCATCGAGGAAGAGTTCACTACCCGTCAGAAGCTCGTGCTTATCGATTTTGCTTGCGGTATGGGCATTATCGTCTGGGGTCTTGTGACCCAGGGTTGGTACATGAATGAGATTTCCGCCGTGTTCCTTGGCATGGGCTTGCTTGCCGGTATCCTGGGCGGTCTTGACCAGCAGACGATTGCTGAGGAGTTCGTTAAAGGTCTCGCCGACTTTGCGTACGCCGCCATCGTTATCGGTATCGCTCGCGGTATTCTGGTCATCGCCGAGGGCGGCATGATCATCGACACCATCCTCCAGGCGCTCGCTACTGCGCTCGCCGGTGCACCCGCCGCCGTCTACACCACGTTTATGTATATCGTCCTTGGCCTGCTCTCTTTGCTGGTTCCCTCGAGTTCTGGCCTGGCGGCACTCACCATGCCCGTTATGGGCCCCCTGACCGAGCTCATGGGCCTCAATCCCGAGGCGGCCGTTACCGCGCTCCAGTTTGCCAACCAGACCATCAACACCATCAGTCCCGTGGCGGGCATGACGGTTGCCGGCCTTGGCGTGGCTAAGATTTCGTTTGGCCAATGGTGGAAGACCATTTGGAAGTTCTTCATCTTCATGGTCGTCTTTGGCCTGATCGTAACGGCAATTTCTGGCATGCTTCCGGCGTAGGTGGTTGTGATGTCTGATCGTTTGACGGTCCTGACGTCTAAGAGCGTCTTTACCGGTACGGGGGACCTGCCGTTTGAAGGTTTCGTAGCGGTCCGTGGCAATCGAATTGAGGCTGTTGGCACCAAGTGTGAGCTAGCTTCGTATTTGACCCAGGCGGACGAGGTAGTTGACCTGGGCGACCGCACCGTCATGCCTGGCCTGATCGATGTGCATACCTTCTATACAGGCTGGGCGCTGCGGACGTTGGGGCCTGATCTGTCCGGCATCGCTGATGCCAAAGAGGCCGTGTCGCTCTTGCGTGCATGGAAAGAAGATCATCCGGATTGCGCGGCGGCTTTTGGCCACAACCTACCCGAAACGTTGGCATCGGATGCCGAGAACGCAAATACGGCGGCTGTGTTTGACGATTGTTTTGGCGATATCCCTGTCGTCTGCTTTACACCGGGTGCGGAGACCTGCGTTCTCAATGCTGCCGCCAGTGTGCGATACGGCTTCACGCCCCAGGCGTGCTATGCCGAAAAGATCTGGCGCATGATGAGCGATTTCCTCGCGCTGCCCGAGGTACGTGCGGGGTATTCGGACTACATGAGCATGCTTAACGAGCGCGGCGTTACCGCCATCAAGGAGATGGCGTTTGATGACTACTACGGTTTTGCCGACGAAATGGCTCGCCGTGAAGAATCTGGCGAGCTGACGGTTCGCGTCTCTATGATGTCGCAGCCGGTGGGTGCCGGTGCAAATCTGTCGTATGCTCGCGAGGCACGAGAACGCTTCCGGGGACCGTTCGTTCGTTTTTCTGGCTTCAACCGTATGACCGATCGCGGCGTATGGGCGGGGCTTGCCGAGATGATTGACCCCTATGAGGACACGGCCGATGCGGGAGCTGCCGGCAAGACGGTTGTCGAGGAGCCCGAGTGGGATCTGATTGAGAACGAGCTGCGCGCAATTGATGCTGACGGCTTCCGATATTCCTTGCATTGCCAGGGCGATGGCGCCGTTCGTCGCACCGTGGCGCTCTATGCCTCGCTGCCTCGAGACGAGCATGGACGGTTGCTTCGCCGCCATGCGATTACCGATCTCGAGAACTCTGATCCGACCGATCTTGTCGAGTTTGGCAAGTTAGGTGGAATTTGCGAGGTCTATCCGCAGATTTTGACGCTGGACCGGCGCGAGGATTGCCTGTCGATGATGCGTCGACAAATTGGCGAGACGCGACTTATGCACAGCTGGAATCGCCGCGGCATGGAAGATTCCGGATGCACGGTGTGCTGTGGTACGGATTTGCCACTGCTGATTCCGAGCCTGGGCGAGTCAATCTACAGCGCGTGCGGTGGATACTTCGACGATGGACTGCCCGTGAATGAGGCCAACGCGCTGACGCTTGTCGAGCTCTTGCGTGCTTGGACTGCCGGGGGCGCGTACGATCTGATGCGCGAAGACGAACTGGGTACGCTTGAGGTCGGCAAGCTTGCCGATATCTGCGTGCTCGATCGGGATGTGTTCGACCTCGATTATCGCGACGCACGCGATCTTTCGGTTGATATGACGATGTCGGACGGACAAATCGTGTTCGATCGAAATAAGGAGGCGTAAGATGTCTGAATCCAAACCGACGCTGCGCCGCGAACAGATTGCGGGCATGAATATCCACTACATCATGTGGTCGCTCGATTACTTCCTTGATGTGCAGCAGCGTTTGGGCTTTGAGTCCATTGAGCTGTGGTGTGCGGAGCCGCATGTGACGCTCGACCACACGGGCTACTTTGAGGCTGAGGTCCTGGCGAAAAAGGCTGCAGACCGTGGGCTTAGGTATCGTACTCTGTGCCCCGAGAATGTTGTCTATCCTTGGCAGTACTGCGCACGCAAACCGCTGCATGAACAGCGCAGCCTGGCGTACTTTAAGCACGGCATTGAGCTTGCCGAGGTACTTGGGTGCGACCGTATGTCCGTCAACTCGGGCTGGGGCGACTGGGACGAGGACCGCGAGGAAGCCTGGAAGCGCAGCCGCGAGCACTTGTCCATTCTGGCGGAGTATGCCGGTGAGCACGGTCTGGTGCTTACGATGGAAAGCCTGCGTCCCGAGGAGAGCAACCTTGTAACGACGGTTTCCGATGCGAAGCGCATGATTGACGAGGTCGCGAGCCCGTACTTACAGCCCATGGTTGATACAACCGCGATGGGCGTTGCGGGCGAGACGCTCGAGGACTGGTTTGCCGCCTTTGGTGATGGGGCAATTCACGAGATGCACTTTATCGACGGTGACCCGTATGGCCATCTGGTGTGGGGCGATGGCAAGCACGATATGGACGCCTTCGTCGCCACGCTTAATGCCCATGGTTTCGATGGCATGCTGGGCCAGGAAATCACGGACGGGCGTTACTACGATGACCCGGCGGCGGCAGATGCCAAGAACATGGCCGCATTCGAGAAATATCTGATTGACTAAAACAACTATCGGCCACGCAGCCAACGTCATTGATTGCGGACCAAACAAGAAAGGAACTGGATATGAACGCACACGATCTGATCAAAGAGGCAATTGCCGAGAAGGGCAAGTTCGACAGCGTCTACTGGATTGCTTGCGGTGGCTCCATGATCGATTTGATCCCGGCTCATGAGCTTCTGCAGCGCGAGGCAACCACCTTCACTTCGTATATCTATACGGCTCGCGAGTTTGATATCATGCGCCCGCGCCGCTTGGGTGAGAAATCCCTGGTCATTGCTTGCAGCCACAGCGGCAACACCCCCGAGGTCGTCGAGGGCTGTGAGATTGCCCTTGCTGCCGGCGCTACGGTGATCGCCCAGACCGACAACGCTGGATCCAAGATTGACTCCGGCAAGTGGACCACGTGGGTCTACCCGTGGGGCGAGGGCGTGCCGCAGGCCGAGGTCCCCGCTGGCATTTCGCTGTCGCTTGCGGCCGAGCTGCTCGATCAGCAGGAGGGCTACGCCGATCTTGCCGATATGTATGCCGGTATCGCCGAGATGGATAAGATTCTTCCCCCGGCACGTGAGAAGGTAAATGCCGAGCTAGGCGATCGTTTTGCCAAGCTTTGCCAGGAGCACGAGTTCTTCTACATTCTGGGCAGCGGTCCCAACTTTAGCCAGACCTACGGTTTCGTTATCTGCTCTCTTATGGAGATGCAGTGGCAGCACTGCAGCTACATCCACTCTGCCGAGTACTTCCACGGCCCCTTCGAGGCTACTCAGGATGGCGTTTTTTACTTCCTGCAGATGGGCTCCAGCGAGTGCCGTGCTATGGACGAGCGCGCCCTTGCGTTCCTTAAGACGCATACCGATACGCTGATGGTGCTCGATGCCAAGGAGTACGGTATGGAAGCCGTGCCGGCGAGCGTCCGTGCCTATCTGGACCCGGTGCTGTTCTACGCCATGAACTGCGAGCTGCGTGCTGCACGCGGCAAGGTGTTTGATCACGATCCCGATTTCCGTCGCTATATGGGTGTTGTCGAGTACTAGAAGGGGCAAAGGCCATGGCATTTAACGTTAACGCGCTCGGATTTGGCGACAACGTCGTCGATCGCTACGAGCATATCCACACCATGTATCCCGGCGGCAATGCGGTGAACTTCGCCGTTTATGCCAAGAAATGCGGTGCCGCACGCTCTGCATACATGGGCATTTTTGGCAATGACGCCGCTGCCGAGCATGTCATTGCAAGCCTCGAGGATGAGGGTATCGAGCTTGACAAGTGCGAGCAGATGATTGGCGAGAACGGAGCGGCTCGCGTGACCGTCGTTGACGGTGACCGTGTCTTCCTCGGCTCCAACGAGGGCGGTATCCGTGGCGATGCGCGCTATGTTCTCGATCGCTTTGACCTTTCGTACATGAAGCAGTTCGATGTGGTTCATTCGGGCAACTATTGCTTCACCGAGCGCGAGCTGCCCAAGTTGAAGGCTGCGGGCGTCACGGTCTCTTTTGACTTTTCGGACGACTCCACCGACGAGTACTACGAGCAGATTGCGCCCTATGTCGATTTTGCTTTCTTTAGTGCGGCGGATGCCGCGAGTGAGGACGAGATTCGCGAGCGTCTGGCATGGGTGAAGGGTCTGGGTCCGCGTTTTGTGTCGGCTACGGCGGGCGCCGAGGGCTGCATCGCTTACGACGGCGAGCGTTATTACCGCCAGCTGGCTAAACCGGTAACGGACATGAAGGACACCATGGGGGCGGGCGACTCGTTCCTCACCTCGTTTTTGATGTGCTATCTCGATTCCGCCAAGCGTGGTGAGGGCGGCGCCGAGGCCATCGAGCGCGCGCTCGACTTTGCTGCCGGGTTTGCCTCGACCGTGTGCGGCATGGAAGGTTCTTGGGGCCACGGAGCACCAATCGTCGAATAGCTTAAGAAAGCGTACGGCGGTCTGGCTATGAGGCCTTGGACAGCCGATGCAAAACAATAAGCGAAACGCGAAAAGGGGGCTCGCCATGTGGTGGGTCCCCTTTTGAACATTGGAGAAGACCATGGGTATTAAAGCGTGTGCGGCTGGTTTTTGCTGTGCGGACGTCTATCAAAACATCGGCGTGTTCTATCCGACCGGTAATGGCATTGACTGGGGTATCCATCTTGCACGATTGGGCGTTTCGGTATCCGCCGTGTCGGTTGTCGGCAAGGACGAGTACGGAGACAAGATGAGAGAGGCGCTGGCCGCCGAGGGGTTTGATATCTCTCATCTGCGGGTGGAGGATGGCGACACCTCGGTGATGCTCATGGCATTGAAAGACGGCGTCGATCGCGTGCATCTCGAGGCAATCGATGGCGTAATGGAGACATATCGTCCGAATGAAGATGACCGGGCGTTTATCCTAGAGCATGACATCATTCATACCGACCTGTTTGGCAATTGTTTGGACCTCCTGCCCGAGTGGCATAATGCGGGCAAGACGGTGGTTATGGACTTCTCGGTGTTCAGCCAAGATCCCGAATATGCCTGCGAGAATCATTTTCCCTACGTTGACTACGCATTTATGTCGTTTGAAGATGACACTCCGGAGCTGCGGGACTGGGTACGTCACGCGCAGGAATTGGGGCCGCGCGTTGCGGTTGCCACGCTTGGCGAGAAGGGAAGCATTGCCTATGACGGTGAGCGCTTCTATGAGTGCGGGATCGTGCCGGCGGAGAAGGTCGTTAATACCGTGGGTGCCGGCGACTCGTATATCGCCGGGTTTACCAAGGGCGTGATCGATGGCCTTGATATTCCGGCGTGTATGAAGGCGGGCGCTGAGCTGTCGTCCCGAGTGATTGGTTCGTTTGAGCCGTACTAGGGTCAAATGCCTGGAAAGGAGTACGAAATGGTTATCGACATGTTGGTCCATCCTATGCTCTACGGCGAGATCTGTACGCCGGGTGATGAGCCTGATGGATTCGGTTTTTGGTCACGAGAATTTGGTATGGGGCATATGGGCCCCATGGATTGGGATGAGCTTCAAGTCGAGATGGACGTCTGCGATGTGCAGAAGAGCGTGCTCATGCCGCTCGATGTAACCACGGCATGCGGAGGGCACTTTGGCACCAATGACCAGATTGCCATGCTGGTTGCCGCACATCCCGATCGTCTGTGGGGATTTGCGAGCGTAGACCCGCAGGTGAGCGGTGCCGCAGACGAATTGGAGCGCGCCTTTACCGAGTTGGGGGCAAAGGGGCTTTGCCTGCATCCTGCAAAGCAGGGTTTTGCCCCCGATGATGCTGTGGCCGAGCCGCTTTACGAACTGTGCGAGCGCTATAACAAGCCGGTGGTTTTCCATGCCGGTATGTCTTGGGAGCCGGGCGCAGAGCTCTCGCGCAGTAACCCGCTTGCATTTGAGCACACAATCGCAACGCATCCAAATGTGCGTTTTAGTTTGACCCATTTTGGCTGGCCCTGGGTGCGCGAGACCGTGGCGATGCTGCTCAAGTATCCCAACTGCTACGTGGACACCTCTATCACTTACATCGATTCGCCCGAGGAGATGATGCAGCGTCTTTTCACGGTCGATATGGGGCCGCTGTGGTATGAGCGCGCGCTATCGCACCAAGTGATGTTCGCCAGCAATACGCCGCGCTTCCGTGCATTCAAACTCAAGCGGGCGCTCGATACCGTGCCCATGCGCGATGATGCGCGAGAAAGGCTCTACTGGGGTAATGCCCTGCGTTTTCTTGAAGGGGATGAGTGAACATGGTGACGCTCGAGACATTGAGCTATCTATCGACTGCTCCGGACCAGTTCATCGATATTACCGAGGACGTGCACGCTGCCATCGAACGCAGCTCGGTGACCAATGGCTTGGCGGCGATTATTTTGTCGCATACGACCTGCGGAATCGTGGTAAACGAGGGGCTGCCCTGCGTGGAGACGGATCTTATGGAGACGCTTGATCGCATCGCCCCACTCGATGCCCCCTATGCGCATGCACACTTCCTGCCGAGCTATGGAGCCACCGGTAACAACTCCTGTGGGCATATCAAGAGCATGATTTGTGGAAACAGTTGCTTCTTTCCCGTCCAAGATGGCCACATCGTGTGCGGAAGTGCCCAGAACATCTATCTTGCGGAGTTTGACGGTCCGCAGAAGCGAAAAGTGTACGTCGAGGTGCTGGGGGAGTAACGTCCCTGCAATAACCCTATGAAGGAGCACGTTATGTCGTTTCTAACTTCGATGTTCAAGAACGAAAAGCCGGTTATCGGAATGCTGCACCTGCGTCCTCTGCCGGGCGATCCGCTGTATTACCCGGGCGGAAGCGTATCGCAGGTCGTGGAAGCCGCCAAGCGCGATCTCGAGGCGTTGCAGCAGGGCGGTGTCGATGGCATTTTGATTACCAATGAGCTCTCGATGCCCTATGAGCAGCATGTTTCTCCCTCAACCCTTGCATCGATGGGCTATGTAATCGGGGCTCTGTCCCATGATCTGTCGACTCCTTGGGGAGCTGAGGCAATTTACGATGGTGATGCCACAATCGAGCTGTGCGCTGCCGTCGACGCGCAGTTCACGCGCTGCAATTTTTGCGGTGCCTGGGCCGGTGATCTCGGGCTGATTAACCGAGATTTCGCTCACACCATGCGTCGCAAGGCGGCGCTGCGCTTGGACGACCTCAAGCTTTTTCACTTCATCACGAGCGAGGGCGAGGTTTATCTCAACGACCGCACGACCGCGGACATTGCCGATTCACTTCTCTTTAATTGCCTACCGGATGCGATGGTCATCGGCGGTTCGGCTGCCGGTCGTGGCGCTTCGGGCGAGCTTGCCGACGAGGTCCGCGAGCGTGTTGGCGAAGTGCCCGTGGTATGTGGCACCGGTTGTCGCGAAAATACCGTGGCTGACGTATTTGCTCACTACGATGGCGCGTTTGTCGGCACGTGCTTAAAGCGCGACGGAAAGCTGGATGCCCCGATTGATGTTGAGCGGGTGGTTCGTTTTATGGCTGCCGCTCGTACGGCGCGAGGGGAGTAGGCACCTATGGCGCTCTATCTGGGTATTGATATTGGGACAAGCGCCTCTAAAGGCGTTTTAATCGATGATCGATGCAACATCGTTTGCCAAGCCTCTTGTGGACATGAGACGGACAACCCGTGTGATGGATGGTACCAGCATGATGCTGAGGCAGTTTGGTGGGGCGATTTTTGCCGCTTGTCGCGCGAGCTGGTGATGCTATCGGGGGTTAACGCGGCGCAGATCGGATGCGTGGGCCTTTCCGCATTGGGTTGCGACTGTGTGCCGGTCGATACCGAGTGCAACGCGCTGGCGCCCGCGATTTTGTATGGAGTCGATGCACGTTCGAAGCCGCAGATTGACGAGCTCCTTTCCGAACATGGGTCAGGTCGCGCACGCGAACTTTTCGGGCACGATCCCTGCTCATCAGATATTGCTCCTAAGATCTTATGGTTTAAGGAGAATATGCCCGAGGTGCACGAACGTGCCGCGAAGTTCCTGACGGCATCATCGTTTCTATGCGCAAAGTTGACGGGGCGTTTTACGGTGGACCGTTACTTGGCGGAGGATTTTCTTCCCCTATACGACCGCTACACTTGGAGGGCTGATGCTCGGGAATGTGCTCGTTTCTGCCGGCCTGACCAGATGGCGGAGGTAATGTCGGCTACCGATATTGCCGGGGCGATTACGCAGCGCGCGGCTGAGGCGACAGGGCTCGCGGCAGGGACACCTGTCTTAGTGGGAACGGGCGACTCTGGTGCCGAGGCCATTTCGACGGGTGTATTTCGTCCCGGCGATATGATGGTTCAGTTGGGGAGCACGGCGTATTTCATCTACCTAGCTGATCATATGGTCGATGATGCCCTCCTGTGGCCAGGGACGTTTATCATTCCCGGAACTTACGGGATCTGCGCGGGGACCAATACGGCGGGTGCACTCACATCGTGGCTGCGCCAAGAGCTGTATCGCGACGCCGTGGAGGCCGAGGGCCACGGTGGCCCCGATGCATATTCGGTCATGGCGCATGATGCCGCCGATGTGGCGCCGGGTGCCGATGGGCTCCTGTGCCTGCCGTACTTTGCGGGGGAGCGTACTCCGCTCAACGATCCCGAGGCACGTGGCGTCTTCTTTGGCCTGACCGGAAGGCATACGCGAGCCCATATGGTTCGCGCCGCCTTGGAAGGCGTCGCGTATACCGTTGCATCCCATGTCGACATTATCGAGCGAGAGCATGGACTGCCAATTGGGCGCATTATGCTTGTCGGAGGTGGAACCAAGAATCCAGTTTGGATGCAGGCTATCGCCGACGTATGCGGGCGCGAGGTCTCGGTTGCCAAGGTTACGGTGGGCGCATGCTTCGGTGATGCCATCATGGCAGCTCTCGCAGGTGGCGCCTATGCATCATGGGATGAACTCGCCCAAGTCCTTGGCGTTGCACAAACAATCGTGCCCGATATGGCTGCCCACGAGCTATATGCGTCGCGTCGTCATATCTTTGACGAATTGTATGCACGCAACCGTGATCTCATGCACGAATTGGTGTAATGCTGCCGAATTGTACTGCCTGCCAATAGGGACTGCGTTGTGCGATTCGCATGTCCCTTGGCATTTTTGCCCACAGGGGTTAGCGAAGGTCAAAAACAGAGTGCGCATTTGCTAAAACTACCGACTCGATGCGCTTTGCGTCACAGTTTTTGAGTGAGGCAATGTGCATCGAGGTCCTTGCGAGCGATCTGATGAGCGATTGTACACTTGTTTCTGTGTTTGGCTCGGCCGGCGCATCGGTCTCGAGCAGTAGACGGTCGAGTGGAATCTGTCGGGCATATTCGCGACCGCGCTTGGTGGCGAGCATACGCTCGTTCACGGAAAAATAGCAGCCTGCGTTTCGCGCACGGACGAGTTCGTCCGAAGTGCCGCTAAACCAGTGGAAGATGATAACGGGGGAGTCGGAGTTTGGGATGAGTAGTCCATGCGATTCGAGGACGTTCAGTACGGTTCCCGCCGAACGAACGGCGTGAATTGATATCACGCGCCCGGTAAGAGGATGCTGCACGAGCGCATCGCAGAGCTGTTCAAGTGCCTGTATTTGTAGCAGCTTACTTCCAGTAAAGCGCGCTGAAAAGTCGAGCCCGATCTCGCCGATAAAACGCTCTTGTGCGGCGACTTCGCCAAGCAGGTCGATTTCGGTAGCGCCGCATCGACCGTCGGCGAGCCACCAGGGATGGACACCTACACCCACGATGATGTTCGGGTGGTGACTGCCACGCGTTTTTGCTGCCGCGAAGTCGCGTGGGTCGACGCCGCAGTCAAATAGAACCAGGCCCAGTTCCGCCGACTCATCGGCAACGGTATCCGGGCAGGCCATCAAATCAAGATGACAGTGTGCATCAAACAACTGCGGCTCCATCGCGGCATCCCTGCTAGTCCAAGCGCTGGCCGTCGGAGCGCACGCGCTCGGTACCGCGCCCGCTGATCTGTCGGATAACCTCGCCGGCAATCATCTGGCCCATGATGGGCGGCATAAAGCTCGCGGTTCCCAGCTCGGTGCGCTCATGGATGTTGGAAGGGTCGCGAGGCTGGGTCTTTACCGACTCCTCGCAGCTAAACAGCACGTGCAGGCTCTTGATGCCGCGTTTTTTGCACTCTTTGCGCATGATGCGGCTCATAGGGTCGCGCACGGTGTCAAAAATGTCGGCAAAATGCAGGCATTCGGGATGGAGCTTGTTGGCCCCGCCCATGGAGCTAACCAAACGGATGTCGTGGTCCTGAGCATATTTGGCAATGGCGAGCTTGGCCGAAATGGTGTCGATGGCGTCGATGACGTAGTCGAGTTTACCGTTCGTTTGCTCCAAAACGCGTGCGAAAAATTCGTCGATATTGTCGCTCAACAGGTATTCGGTGCGCTTGATGACGGTGGCGGCAGGGTTGATATCGTTGATCATGGCTTCCATTACGTCCACCTTGCGCTTGCCGATGGTGCTATGAAAGGCGATGGCCTGGCGGTTGATGTTGCTGGGCGCGATGATGTCCTTGTCCAGGATCATAAAATGACCGATGCCGCCGCGGGCGAGCGCTTCGCAGCAGTTGGATCCCACGCCGCCACAGCCCAGCACCAGCACCGTGGCGTTGGCAAGTTTGTCGAGCGCCTCACGGCCCATGATGATCTCGAGCTTGGTGTCGCGTGTCTCGACGGGAGCTGCGGCTGCGGTTTCGGTCATAGATGTCCTCCGATGGGGAAGCGGATCGTGTTTGGGCTATCGCCATTATAGGGATTATCACGATTCCATTTGAGCCCTAGGGGCTTGTTGAAATGAGATCGGGATTCGCATAAGATGAAGCAGATGGCACCCGTTGCAGCGGGTTGGCCAACTCCAAAACACGTTTGTAGCGTGAGAAGTGGCCGTCTTCGCATTACGCGGGGGCGGCTATTTCATTCGACCTCCAATGTGGATGCCGAGTTCCACAGCCGCGATTACAAGCAATAACAACGTCAGGACATCGTCAATACTCATAGTCCATCTCCTTCTTGGTAAGAGGGAGCTGACCCATCTGCTTCTGGGCTCATTGTATCTAAAAACGAACGCATGTTCTATACTTAGTATCAAATTAGATAATTTGACAAACATCTAAATAACGAGTATAGTGTGCGCGTCGTGAGAGATAGTGAGAGGAGGTCCTATGCCGGGAGAGGGTTTTAAAGCGCTGGCCGATCCTACACGACGTCACATTTTGGAACTGCTGCGCGAGGGCAATTGTACGGCCGGGGAGCTTGCCGAGCATTTTGACATCAGCAAGCCGTCATTGAGCCATCATTTGGCGACGCTCAAAAACGCCGGGCTGGTGACCGACGAGCGCCATGGCCAAAACATCGTTTACAGCTTAAACACCACCGTCATGCAGGACTTGATTGGCTGGTTTATGGGCTTTACAAACACGGAAGGTGATAAGGATGAATAACGAAAACAAGGGCATTCACCCCACGGGGGTATCGTCGCGCGTGTGGATTGCGCTGGTCGTTCTGTGCGTCGCCAATGTCGTAGCGCACCTCATGGTGATGCCGAGCTTGCCTGCACAGATTCCCACGCACTGGGGCGCGAACGGCGCCGTCGATGGTTGGGGTCCTAGCTGGATGGCCTCCGCGCTCGGCGTGCTGCCTCTGGCGCTTCTCGCAATGTTCTGCGTGGTGCCGCGCATCGATCCCAAAGGTGAGGCATATCGAACCTCGGGCAAGTTCTATCAGGGCTTCGTAATCGCCTTCACCTTGTTCATGTGCGCCATAAGCTGGCTGGGAGAGCTTACGGTCTGGGGCGTGGTGCCGGCGGTCGGTTCGGTCAACGTGCTGATTTCCGGTGCTATCGGTTTGCTGTTCATCGGCGCAGGCAACTACTTGCCGCGTGTGAAGCAGAACTATACGCTCGGTATCAAGACGCCTTGGGCGCTTGCCGATCCCGAGAACTGGCGCCGTACGCAGCGTTTTGGTGGCGCCTGCTTTATGGTGCTGGGTATTGGCCTGATTGTGATGGGCGTGGCAGGTGCGGTGCTTTCGAGTGAAGTCGTTGCCGCGGTGATTGCGGTTCTGGCGTTTGGTTCAGCCGGAGCTGCCTACGTCTATTCGTATCTGCTGTGGCGTAAATCGCAGCGAGCCGTTCGCTAAGGTTGCGGAAAACTAGCGTACGCAGTTCATAGTATGTTCTGGGGGACTTTTCCCAGGTAGTATTAGGGGGTGTGGGCAACCATGCCCCTTTTTCGTTAAGTTTCAGAGCTGGTTTCCTCATTTCGTTTCCACTAAAGCGAATCAAGAATAGGGAAACAGCAGGTAGAAAGGATAAAACAGGCATATGGCGGAGTTTATCTACCAAATGTATCAGGCTCGCAAGGCCCATGGCGACAAGGTGATTCTTGACGACGTGACTCTGAGCTTCTATCCCGGTGCCAAGATCGGCGTCGTGGGCCCCAACGGCATGGGCAAGTCGACCCTGCTCAAGATTATGGCCGGCATCGAGGAAGTTTCCAACGGCGATGCCAGGCTCACCCCCGGCTACACCGTAGGAATCCTGCAGCAGGAGCCGCCGCTCGATGACGACAAGACCGTCATCGAGAACGTGCGCATGGCATTTGGCGATATGATCGCCAAGGTCGATCGCTTCAATAAGATCGGCGAGGAGATGTGCGACCCGGATTGCGACATGGACGCCCTCATGGCCGAGATGGGAAAGCTCCAGGACGAGATCGACGCCGCCGACGGCTGGGATATCGATTCCAAGCTCGGGCAGGCCATGGACGCCCTGCAGCTGCCCGATTCCGACATGCCGGTCAACGTGCTCTCCGGCGGCGAGCGTCGTCGTGTGGCGCTGTGCAAGCTGCTGCTCGAGGCTCCCGACCTGCTGCTGCTTGACGAGCCCACGAACCACCTGGACGCCGAGTCTATCCTGTGGCTCGAGCACTTCCTGCACAACTACCAGGGCGCGGTGCTTGCCGTCACGCACGATCGCTACTTCCTGGATAACGTTGCCGAGTGGATCTGCGAGGTCGACCGCGGTCACCTTTATCCCTACAAGGGCAACTACTCCACGTATCTGGAGACCAAAGCCGCCCGTATCGAGGCGCAGGGCAACCGCGACGCCAAGCTCGCCAAGCGCATGGAGGCTGAGCTCGAGTGGGTACGCAGCTCGCCCAAGGCCCGCCAGGCCAAGAACAAGGCCCGTCTGGCTCGCTACGAGGAGATGGAGGCCGAGGCCCGCGCAAGCCAGAAGCTCGACTGGACCGACATCCGCATCCCTGTGGGTCCGCGTCTGGGCAACAAGGTGCTCGAGGCCCATCACCTGCACAAGGAGTTCGATGGCCGTGTGCTCATCGACGACCTTTCATTCACCCTGCCGCGTAACGGCATCGTGGGCGTCATCGGCCCCAACGGTGTCGGCAAGACCACGCTCTTCAAGACCATCGTGGGTTTGGAGCCGCTGACTTCGGGCGAGCTCGAGGTGGGCGAGACCGTCAAGATTTCTTACGTCGACCAGAACCGTTCCGGCATCGACCCCGATAAGAACCTATGGGAGGTCGTCTCGGACGGCCTGGACCACATGATGGTCGGCGAGACCGAGGTTCTGAGCCGCGCGTACGTGGCGAGCTTTGGCTTTAAGGGCCAGGACCAGCAGAAGCGCGCCGGCGTACTCTCCGGTGGCGAGCGCAACCGTCTGAACTTGGCGCTCACGCTCAAGCAGGGCGGCAACCTGTTGCTCCTCGACGAGCCCACGAACGACCTCGACGTCGAGACGCTGTCCTCGCTCGAAGCGGCGCTGCTCGAGTTCCCGGGCTGCTCGGTGGTCATTAGCCACGACCGTATGTTCCTAGACCGCGTTGCCACGCACATCCTGGCGTGGGAGGGCACCGACGAGAACCCCGGCAACTGGACGTGGTTCGAGGGCAACTTCGAGGCCTATCAGGCCAACCGCATCGAGCGCCTGGGCGAGGACGCAGCCCAGCCGCATCGTATTCACCGCAAGCTGACGCGCGACTAGTAGCAAGTAGAAAGGCCGCCAGCAAGGGCGGCCTTTCTTGTAGCAATTGCACTGCAGCTATGCCCTGGCTGCTGGTTTGATTCATAATCAAAGTCATCTCTTTGGGATTAAAGCCCGTTTTTGCTATGAGTGATTTTCTAATTCCGTTTAAAACGTAAAGACGTATTGGGTTACAAGGACATAAGCAAATCGAATTGAAATATAACCAGTGCTGTAACGTTACAAAAAAGGTTATAGAATAGGAGTATCTTATAAGTCGCTCCTCTAGAAAGAAGAACATATGCTTTCGCGTCGTCGTTTTCTGCAACTTGTCGCGTCTTCAATTGTCGCCTTAGCCGCACGTCCGAAAGAGGTTTTTGCTTCGACGGGCAATATTGATGGTGAGCAGATACAATTTACTTCAGAAATTGCGCAAGAGCTTGCCGATAAATATATAAAGGGACTCCTCGGCTCTTCGTATACGCCTTCTGACCCTATTCCTTTTGTAGACGTTGATGGGTCCCCGCTTGGCTACATTGTTCCGGTTGTGACATTCAATAGAGCCGCGGGCTATTTGGTTTTAGATGCTTCAGATGATGAAATACTTACGGGATATCGTTTTGGAGACGGCTTAGTCAGCCCTATGGATCGGGGAGGAGATCTTGGTGTTGAGTCTTATTCTTTCAATAACCCAGTCGTAATGATCAATCCATTCGAATTCGGTGTGCAATCTTTGGACGGTTCAATAACAACAAATTGCGGAAGAACAATCCCGGCTGTTTCCATAGAAGGACGGCCTGTCGTTTTATCGAATAAACCTTCAAGCTGGAACGATGTCGTAATTTACGCAACTCAAATGCAGGATTACACAGTATCTGGATTTCGTTCCATTTCTCAGTTTATGTCATATGATGAAAGCGAGATTAAGAGGCTTACTGCCCACTATGCTTGTATGGTGACAGCTTTTTCGAACGTTGCGGAACTGTATGGCATTGCCAATTTATATAACGACCCTTCGCAATATATGCAGATATGGAATTACACCAATACCCATGCTCTTTCCGATGAAGAACAGACTGTTCCCGGCGTTGTTTTGGGCGGAACGCCGATATCAACCTGTGCAACGGGGTTTACAAATTACTGCGCAAGCAGAGGAAGTACTCTTATCGCCCGCACTGTCTCCTCTCCGGCTATCGCGAGCATTCAAAATGAGATTAACTCTAATAGACCGAATGTTTTACATGCGAGTTTGTACAACGGATCAGCCCATTCTGTAACAGCGGAGGCTTACGCCACACTTACTGGTAAGAAAACTGGAGAGACAAGGCAGATGATTGGCATAGCGGACGGCTGGAATTCATCTTTATCCTTCCTGAAGTATGATCAGAGCTATTATGCGTGGACTTATGGAACGACTTTTTCGAAGTAGGACGATTCGTCTAGCTCTGTCTTTGGTGCTGATGGCTTCATTGGTGGGCTGTTCAACAAAGGAAGAGATATCGCGCGGAGGTTCCGGAGAAGTGACTGCGACAGACTCAGGTTCATTAGAAATAGCTGGCGGGCATGCCGATGTGATGTTACAAGGAAAAGGCGTGCTTAGGTCGATTGATGCTGAAGACGCTGTCTGCTCAATAGAGGATTTGAAGACAGGTGAAACTGCATCGTACCGAGTTTCAGATAATGCTGCGAATATGATTGAGTCGATACCGACTGGAGCGCAGGTTTCTTTTAGATACTTTGCTCCGCAACTTGAGGATGAGCTTGCTTCTCTGGTGTCTATATGCGCCGATGACAACTAAAAGGCCTGAATTCAAACGGCCTCGGATGGTCAATTGGCTATCCGAGGCCGTTTTTTACTCGACGGGGCTTCGACCTTGTCGATGGCCCAGGTGGCTCCGAGGCCGCCGGTGGTGTTGCGGCGAATGCGTACGGTGACTTCGTGGCGTTTGCCGGCCTGTGTGTAGCGCAGGGGGAAGCTCGCGCGGTTACGGCCGGCCTCGATGGTACCGCGCTCGCGAGCGATCCAGTAGTACTCGCCGACGATGCCGAGGGTGTCGGCGCCGTAGGGGAGATAAGTCGACAGCTGGTGCAGCAGCGGGCTAGGGCAGAAGACCTCGGTCGCGAAATCGATGGGGAAGTCCCCGGGGATGGTTGGTGCTGCGGAAGCGGGGGCCGGTGCTGAATTGGGGACCGGAGTCGGTGCAGGTGTGGGAGCCTGGTCACAGGCGGGTGCGGATGCGGACTCAATGACAGGTGCAGACTCAGATGCCGCTTCTGGCTTAGCTATGGAATCTGTCGGTTCCACGGAGATGGACGTGTCTTCGGTCCCGGTTTTGGCATCGGCCTGCGGAGTGTCCTCTGCCTCGACGTTCGGCTTGGCCTCGACCGGCGTGGATACCATGGTGGTGATGCCGGCGTTGGCGTTCTCGGGGTCGTAGACAACCGTGAGCGAGATGGCAGGCTGGGGCGCCTCGGGCTCCGGTGTTGCCTCGGCAGCATCTTGATCCGCGAGCTCGTCGGACTGATTGTCCTCGGTGTTGTCGCCAAAGACATCGTGGTTCTGGAACACGGGCGCCTCGGGCTGGCCAGCCGCCTCTTCGGTTGTCGACTTGGATGCCTCGTTGAGCTCCGCAGTGGCTTCCTGCTCGGATATGACTTCGGGATCGGTCGTGGCGGCGATTTCGGTTTCGGCCTCTGCTGTTACTCCAATAGCGACTTCGATCTCTGTCTCGGGTTCGGGTTCCGGCACGGCTCCAACCATGGCTTCGGGCTCGGGACGCTTAACGTGCTTGGGGCGCACGGCCTTCAGGTCCTTCTTGCCGTGCTTCTTCTTTTTGTAGGACTGCTTGGCGCCCTTGGTAGCCTTGCGCTTGTCCTCGTCCTTGGCAAGGGCGGCATCCCATGCCTCGTTGGCGATGGCGGTGGCATACAGGCGGCCGCCCTTAAAGACGGTCAGTTTAATGCAGTCGTCGAGTTCCTCGAGCAACTCGCGCGTGGACTCGAAGCCCAAGTCATAAGCGGCCATGTCGCCGGCGGCGAGCGCCTCCTCGACCTGCGTCATAAACGTTTGCTTACCGCACCCAATCGCGTCGCGCAGCAGGCGATACAGATAGATGTGGTTGCCCAGCGATAGCGTGGGCCTAACTATTGTCTTGCTCATGGCAAATCTCCTCTTTACACACGTAAAGCATCTTACCATCGCATAGCGTTCGCCATGGCGGCACCCAAGGCAAACGGGCGCGAACCGCTATCGATTCGCGCCCGTTGTACAGGTTGCCTATCTGGGGATGCAGTGCTTAGTTGCCCGATGCCGTGCCTTGGCTCGAGCTGTTAGATGTCGTGCCCAATGTGGTGTCACTCGAATTGCTGTTGCTGCTGCCTGCTGTGCCCGTTCCCGACGTGGTGTCGCTCGTCTGGCCGCCCGTGCTCGGTTGAGAGCCGTCAGTCGTTTGGCTTGAGTCAGTCGTGCCGGATTGCGTGCCGCTGTTGTTCGCAGAGGAATCGGTGCCCTGCGATTGGTTTTGGGTGTTCGAGGACGAATTGGCAGAGGTAGAACTGTCTTGCGTATCGTCCGTCTGTGCTTGCTGATCCTGCGACTGGGTGTTGCCATTTGCATCGCTCTCGGTCGTGCGCGACGACAGGATTGGCTCGGGACGCTCGCCCAGACCCTCACCGGCAGTGGTGATAAGGATGGCGCCGGCGCAGGCGATGACCGCGACGATGGCGATAGCGATCGAGAAGACGATGACCTTCTTTTGCGTCTGGCTGCGCTCAGCCGCCGCCTTGGCGCGCAGGCTGTTGGGAGCGATGCGCGCCGTGGTCGCGCGTCCCGCAACCTGGCGCATCTCCTGCGTGGTTGCGGCGCCACCTAGGTGCTCCTCGACATTGGGCTCAACGGGCTCGTAGGCGCCGGTAGGGTAGTCGACAGCGGCATGCGTGCCCTTGATTGCTTCGGCGCTGGCGGAGATAAAGTGGCGATAGACCTGCGAGGACACAACAGTGATGACTGAGCTCACAGCGGCACCAATCACCGAGCCGGCAATGCCGATCTTTGAAGCAAGCGCCACGCTCGTGGCGGCAGCTGCGGCGCCGGCGATGATCTGGGGAATGGAAATGTCGTCGAACAGGCCCTTTTTGGGCGCGATGGCCATGGTCTGTCCGATGGAATGGTTCTCGTGCACGCCGTTGTTGAGTGATGCCGGCGTCATGACGCGCGTGCGCGGCGCGTCGGTGTACTTGGTTGTCATACGGGGTCCTCCCGGTGTAAATCTGCTTCGTTTCGTGTAGCCATCAGGGTACCCACCAGATGTGAATCGTACGTGACATTTAACAGATACCATCAACTCATCAAGGGGGCTTGCTGTCTTTGGTGCGATAGCTTGATGCTAAACTGGATTTATGTTTGCGAGGTGGTTTACGTGATGTACCCGTATATGACATTCGAAGATGGAACCGAGGTCATTCATTCTGACCTGATTACAGATGGCGATATCGAAAAGGTTATCGTGCATTTTGAACGACCGACGGCAGAGGGTTTCGACTCCGCTCGTTGTGAGTTGCCTTCCTGTTCGTGGACTGACTGGGAAGGGCATTTTACTCAGAGTGAAAAACGAGCTTTCGAAGAGTGTCTGAGCAAATAATTTAGATTAGTTCGAGTTTAGTTCGAATAAAGAAGCTGAATGCGATGACCTAAAGCGTATGCATTTTTAGTATTAGATGCGTATGAAATGGAGGATGTGAATGGATGAGCTAATAGACTTTAAAAAACGATTTCTCAAGAATGGCGAGCTGGTTTCAATTCCAAAAAAGGAAAGCTATAAAAGAATCATGCTGCTATGGGCCGTCTCTTTCTTTGAATTAAATACAAGTTATACGGAGCTTCAGGTTAATCGTGTGCTGTCACAGCTCTATCCTGATTATGCCGTGTTGAGGCGGTACTTGGTTGATTATGGATTCCTATTAAGGGATGAACGAGGCCTGAAATACGAGGTTAATCGTGATGTTCACGGTATTGAGAGCTAGCCGTCCGGTTCGGGTCCTATATATTGCTAGAGGGATAAGCGAAATAGGCAATTGGTGTGCGAATATTGCTTTGCCAATGCTAATTTACGAGGTAACTCACGATGTTTCTGCAACTGCTTTGATGGTCTGCTGCAGATTTGCCCCCTCTCTGTTTTCAGTTGCGCTCGCGCAGCTGCCTCAGAAGATGGGTATCGGGACACTGCAGGCCATGAGATTGGCAGACTTAATTCGCGCGGGATTATTCGTTTGCTATATTTTTGTTGATAGTAAATGGAGTATGTTTGCTATTACGTGCGCGGTATCGCTTTGCCGAACGGTAGAAATGCCCTGCTTTTACTCGTTGTTAAGAGCCAATACGAATAGTATCAATCGCGACGTAATTAATAATTCGTTTGGGTTCCTGCAGAATTTGATGATGGTTCTGGGGCCAGTTGCCGGCGGTTTTGTTGTCGCTCAATTTGGGGCGGAGGCTGTTCTTGCATTAGACGCGCTTTCTTTTGCCGCGTCGTTCTGGTTGCTGCGAGATGTTCCGTCGGTTATCGAGGTTAATGATAAAGAGGGAATAAGCAAAAATGAAAAAAACAGGACTGCATTTAGTGATCTTAGCGCGAAGCACTTGGCAATTGGTTTCCTATTAATCGATATTTCTAGTGGCGTGGCATTCGGCTCTCTGAATTCTCTTTTGCCAGCTATAGCGCAATTGCAATTTGACTCGTCATCGATACAATACGGATTCCTTCAGAGTAGTCTTACAATCGGACTGTTGTTCGGAAATACAATATATGGTCGTTTAATCAGTGGTTCCGATTGCGTTAAATCATATTGTTTTGTGACGTATCTTGCGCTCGGTGCGTATCTGGCGTTTGGCTATCGCTATGCGTCTGGGATATCGTTTATTTTCCTTTTTATCGTCGGTGCCGGAAACGCCATTCAAGATGTGCTTCTCATAACATCGCTGCAGGATTTGGCGAGAGACGGATCTGAATCGATAAGCCTGTTTTCAATTAGGGAGTCTTTGCAATCGGTTGCTGTTGTTATTTCAACACTTCTTGTTTCGCTGTTCACGAGCATCGCGATGTTCTCAATTCTCGTTACAGGACTTGGTGTATTTTCAATTATGATGGTAGTTGTGTTTCAATTGAATTATTTGCGAAAGATGTGACGTTGATATGCCTAAAACGCTTTTAGTATTTCCCCCAGGATGGAGTCCAGTGGGGCCGTATCTTGCCTTGCCTGTTTTGAAGTCATATCTTCAAGAGGTTGAACAATACAAAGTTGACATTGTTGACTTAAACGTGGAATTTTACGATGACCTCCTATCTTTTAGACATGTCGAAGAGTGCTGTAAAAGGTATCGGGAATCAAAGGATTCGTTTAGTTCGAATGTCCAATTAACAATCGAGTTGATACAAAAGTTGGCACTTAATGTTGACGAGGCAAAAGATATTTTCAGATCGAAGAGATACTTTAATCTAAAAGAAAGACAATATGCTGAAAACATTTTTAGAAATGCACTCTATATCATAAATCACGTCTCATATGGAGTTAAATACACGTTCAACTCCATAGATCTGCCCTATGATTATTATTCGACACCAGAAATAATGAAATCGCTTGCGGATACCTTGCATAATCCGTTTATTTCCTTCTATGAAACTGCCTTTCTTAAGCGTATTCAGAGGGAAAAAATCGAGTTTATTGGGATTTCGGTGAGCGGCTGTTTCCAATTGATTTCTGCAGTTACGTTAGCGAAACTGATTAAAGAAGAATGTCCATCTGTTAAACACGTCTCATTGGGCGGCAATTACATTACTCGTTTAGCAGATGACTGCATGAAAGAATGGCATCCCTTTTTTGAATACATTGATTCGATAATGATGTATGACGGCGAAGAGCCGCTTGCACGTCTTCTTGAGGCTCTTGACTCTGGTGATGACAATCTCGACTGTGTTCCAAACCTTTGCCATGCTAAAGGTGGAAAGATATATAAAAACCATCGGATTGAGCAAACATTTATCAACGATACAGTTCCCGATTTCGATGGCTTCGCCCTTTCTAAATACTTCATGCCTGAGCTAATATTGCCGGTTTATTCCTCTAGGCAGTGTTTTAATCATTGCGCCTTCTGCACCATTCCCGGTGCTACCGGTGGTTGTTACCGAAAGATGCCTATATCGAGAGTATTTGAAATAATGTGTCGGTTAAATGAAAAATACGGCACGAGAGTTTTCTCTTTTGTGGATGAAACATTCGAAGGCAAAAGAATGGAGCAACTCGCGGATGAAATAAACGCATCGGGAAAAACGTTTTTCTGGCATGGAGAAACGAGGTTCTCTCCAACCCTAAGTACAGACGTTTTTAACAAGATATACCAAAGTGGATGTAGGCAGATTCAGTTTGGCCTCGAGTCATACAACCAAAGAGTTCTTGATCTAATGAAGAAGAACACGAGAGTTGATTGGATTGATCGCAATATCCATGATTGTCTCAATGCGGGTATTCCTGTTCATCTATTTTTTATGATTGGCTTTCCGACCGAAACTAAAGAAGAGGCTCTGAACACCTTAGCTTATACAGAGAATGTTTTGAATTATTCAAAACAGGTATGTGGTGTTCCATATTCCACGAGAGGATTTACGAATTTTGGTCTCGTTATGGGGTCGGATGTTTGGAATCATCCCGATAAGTATGGTGTCTCTGTAATGCCGCAGTCCCAATATGAGGATTTGCGCCTCGAAGTAGATTATGTTTCAGGCACTGGTTTAACTTTAAATGAAGCAAAATCCTTATCTGATGAGCATCATATTGATTTTTATATGCAAGAGGTCATAAACGGTAGCGACACAATTGACTTGCCCCAGCGGCTTCATATTTCAGAGGTGACCTGGATCCTAGATTCTATTCACGCTGTCAGGTATAAGGGACATTTGACCAAAGTAAAGCGACGGCTAACTAGTCTAAATCCAGCTGATCGAATCTGGCTGGATTCCAAGACCTCTGTCGTGCTCGTTGAGCCATTTGCCTACTTCTATAATTCTGAATACCATCATGTCTATGCTGTTTCCCAGTTGGTATACCATAAGTTGGCCCGTTTATTGGAGGCCAATTGTAGCATTTCTCTTATTCTTGATCAGGGCGACCTCGAGCTGACAAGGGCGATAGAAGAACTGTTGCATTATGGATTGCTGAATACAAATATCGATGCCGATTATGTAATGCACGATAATGGTTTTCAATTGGTTAAAAGTTCGTTTGTTAAAGAAGTCGGACGCTCAAAAGAGGGGTTAAGAGTACTGCTGAGTTGTGCCACCCATAGAATGTGTGCGGTTAATGATTTTTCGTTCGCTTTGCTTTCGTTGTTTGAAAAGCCGATTACTAAGAACGAGGTGCGCGACATTTTGAAAAAAGAGGGACTATCGACAAGGGTTGATTTTCAATCTCAACGCAACAGCCTGAACGGG
>UQWQ01000006.1 GCA_900544755.1 uncultured Collinsella sp.
TGAAAATCGTGGCTGCCCGGCAAGGTATTTCTTTGAAGTATTTAGAAAGGATCTTGCCGGTGCTGACAAAAAACGGATTAATAGAAGGCGTTCACGGAAAAGGCGGCCAAGGCCGCCTTAATGTTATCCATGAGGATATGCTCAAAATGTGCGCGGTTCTTGCCCTTCAGTCCAACCTCGTGATAGTGGACTAGGCAGACGCGAGCCGCCATTTAGGCTTCAGCAACCTTGTGGCCGAGCGCCTTCTCGTAACGGGCCTCGTCGTAAGAGATGTCGCCGTCGACAATCTCGTCCATAGCCATCGAGATGGTATCGGCACCGGAAAGCCCGATGGTGATGTCATCGACATCCTGGACGGCAAGCACGCGGTTGTGCTGGCCACGCAGCATGCTATTGATGTCGCAGGCGCGCTTGGAGGCAAGCGAAGCGAGCAGGAAGCGGTTATGATCGGTCTTCTCCAGAAGATCGTCAATACAAGGCTTTACAACGGACACGGACCTCAGATCCTTTCATGCATATCGAGAACGCGAACGAGCTCATCGGTCGCGCGGTCGAGATCGTCATTCACCACGACGTCGTCGTAGCGGTCGGCAAGGGCAAGCTCATCGGCGGCGTTTGCCATACGCAGCTCAATCGTCTCGGGCGTCTCGGTACCGCGACCGACTAGACGCTCGCGGAGCACCTCAAGCGAAGGCGGCTTGATAAAGATCAGCACGGCCTCGGGGAAACGCTCCTTCACCTGCAGGGCGCCCTGGACATCGATCTCCAAAATCAGAGACGAGCCCGAGGCGAGCTTGGATGTGACCTCGCTCACCAACGTGCCGTAGCAGTTACCGTGGACCTCGGCCCACTCAACAAACTCACCGTTTGCCACGCGGCGGTCGAACTCCTCACGCGTCAGAAAAAAGTAGTTGACGCCGTCGACCTCACCTTTGCGTGGTGCTCGCGTGGTAGCCGAAACCGTCAGACCCAGGTTCGAGCGGCGCTCGCGCACACGAGTGACGAGCGTACCCTTGCCTGCGCCTGACGGTCCAGAAATCACAAAGAGCTTGGAATCCTGAGCGCTCACTTATTTGGTCAGCTGCTCGAGGAGCTGCTCGCGCTGACGGACGCCGAGGCCCTGGACGCGACGAGTAGCGGAGATACCGAGCTCCTCCATGATCTTGGCGGCCTTGGCCTTGCCATAACCGGGGAGAGACTCGATGAGGGTGGAAACCTTCATGCGGGAAGCGATGGGGTCATCGGAGTTGAGCACGGACTCGAGGGACTTCTCGCCCTTCTTGATCTGCTCGCGAAGCTCAGCGCGGGCGTGACGTGCGGCAGCAGCCTTCTCAAGAGCCTGCTTGCGCTGCTCGTCGGTAAGCTGAGGGAGTGCCATTCGTACCTCCAAATAGTTGGGTTATATCTGATTCAATAATTGGCATTTTAGCACGTAGAACGTACAAAATGCCTAATCGCGGCTCCATAGGTTAGACGATACCCGCAAAAAGTGCAATATACTGCGCCCAAAGTTAAGCCCCTGACCTGCGATTCCACACAAAGGATGGGAAAGTTTACGCAGGCACAGGGGCTATTTTGTGCTAATGAGACCCAAAAGTGGTGACTTAGGGGAATCTTTTACGCGACGTTTTCGACCAGCTCGGCGACGATGGCGTCAAAGGCGGCAACCGGATCGTCGGCACCGGTGATGGGACGGCCCACCACAATGTGGCTTGCGCCACGCTCGATAGCCTGGGAAGGCGTCGCCACGCGGGACTGGTCGCCAAGGGCGGCACCCACCGGACGCACACCCGGAGTCACGATCAGGGCATCAGGACCCAGCAGCTCACGCATGTCGTGAGCCTCCATCGGTGAGCACACGATGCCATCGATGCCGTTGGCCTGAGCAAGCTTTGCCAAGCGGGCGGCCTCCTCGGCCACGGGCGACTCGACGCCGATCTCGCTCAAGGCATCCTGATTCATGCTCGTGAGCACGGTGATGGCGACGAGTTTGGCGCGGTCCTCACGCGCCTCCTCGGCACCCTCGCGGCAGGCAGCGAGCATAGCACCCGAGCCCAGGCCGTGGACCGAAAGCAGGTCGGCACCGGCAAGCGAGGCCGAGCGGGCAGCGCCGCGCACCTGATGCGGAATGTCATGGAACTTAAGGTCGAGGAAGACCTTAAAGTCAAGGTCCTTAAAGGTCTTGACGATCTGGGGACCCTCAGCGTAATAGAGCGTCATGCCGACCTTGAGCCAGGCGGCATGGCCCGAAAGCTCGTGGGCGAGCTCGAGCGCGCGCTCACGGTCGCAGTCGAGGGCGACGATAACACGGTCGCGGGCATCATTCTCTAGCATTCGAAAGCACCCACCAGCTCGTTGATGTCCTTTACGCCCTGGGACTCGGCCCAGGCCTCGAGCTCATGCGCGATCTTAAGCGAAGCACACGGATCGACGAAGTTGGCCATGCCGACCGACACGCAGGTGGCGCCGGCCAGGATAAACTCAGCCGCATCCTCGCCAGTCATGACACCGCCGACACCGTTGATGGGGATATCGACGGCCTGGGCAACCTCCCAGACCATGCGCACGGCGATGTGGTGGCACAGCGGGCCCGAAAGGCCGCCCTTGGGCTTGGCCACGCGGGACTTGCGGGTATGAACGTCGATGGCCATGCCCTGGATGGAGTTGATGACCGAAAGGCCGTCGGCGCCGGCGGCCTCGAGAGCCTTGGCAATCTCGGCAACGTTGACCGGAGCCATCTTTACGAACAGCGGCTTATCGGTCACCTTGCGGCAGGCAGCCATAACGGAAGAGGCGCCCTCGGGCGTTGATCCCATGGCGGCACCGCCGGCGGCAATATTAGGGCAGCTCACGTTGATCTCGTAGCCGGCAGCCCAGGGGCACAGCTCGACATACATCTCGAGTGCGCGGACAAACTCGTCAACGGAGTGGCCGGCAACCTGACAGATGACCTGGCAGCCGTCCTTGGACAGCTGTTCGAGCCAAGGACCGGACTCACGGGCAAAGGCGGCCACGCCGGGGTTCTGAAGGCCCACGGAGTTGATCATGCCGCCCGGGATCTCGGCCATGCGAGGCGCGGGATTGCCGGGCCAGGGCTCGGCAGCGCAACCCTTGGTGGTGATGGCGCCCAGCTGGGAAACATCAAAGAAGTTCTGGAACTGCCAACCGTAGCCAAAGGTACCGGCTGCGGTGTTGATGGGGTTCTGCATCTTGACGCCGCCGAAATCGACGGCCATGTTCACGGTACCCACTAGAAGACCACCACCTTGGAAGCATCGAACACAGGGCCGCACATACAGGCGCCCTTCATACCGTCGACCGTCTCGACATTGCAGGTGTTGCAGGCGCCAAAGCCGCAGCTCATCATGCGCTCGAGCGACACCTCGCAGTACGCACCGGCCTCAGCGGCAGCGGCGGCGACTTTCTTCATCATGACGGCGGGGCCGCAGCTGGCCACGTAGTCGTAGCCGCCCTCGCCAAGCAGTTCTGCGGCAGGATCGGTGCAAAAACCGTGCGTGCCGAGCGAACCGTCGTCGGTGCACACGTTAACCGTGGCGCCCAGCGCGCGGAACTCATCGACACCCACGACTTTGGAAGCGGTGCCAAAGCCCAGGCACACGTCCACATCAACACCCTGCTCGGCAAGCATGCCGGCAAGACACAGCACAGGCGGAACGCCGATGCCACCGGCGACGAGCAGTGCCTTCCTGGTGCCCTCGGGTACCATCCAGCCACGGCCACCGGGGCCCAACAGGTTAGAGGCGGAGCCAGGGCCCATCTGGGACAAACGGCGGGTATCGTCGCCCACGACGGCGTACCACAGCTCGACGGTGCCAGCCTCGGCGTCGGCGCGGTAGAAACTCAAGGGCACACGAAGCAGAGAAGACGCATCGCCGGGGACGGCGATGTTCACAAACTGACCGGGCTTGAGCGCACTTGCAAGCTTGGGGGCCGAGATGACGAGCGAGAAGATGCCGTCGGCGATCTCCCGGTTCGAGACGACCTCGAAGTCGTGCATGCGTGCAGTGGAAGGTGTGGGCATAGACGCTCCAATCCCCCATGCGGTTGCATGGTCTAAACGAACAGAAAGCGCGGCACCGCAAGGGCGCCGCGCACAAAAGCGATAAGGCTATGCTAGCAGATGCAGCCGTCGGCGAGCGTCTGCTTGCCACCGACAAATACATCGGTGGCACGACCGGTGAGCGTGCGGCCGGCAAAACCGGAGTTCTCGGCGCGCGACTCGTAACCGTCCTCGCCAACCGTCCAGGTTGCGGAGGGGTCGAACACGGTCAGGTCGGCGACAGAGCCCGCCTTGACCTGAACCTGATCGAGGCCCAGAATCTCACGCGGCTTGATGGCCATGAGCTCGACCATGCGGCTCACGCTCATCTTGCCCGTGTTGACCAGCTCAGTGAGCACGAGCGACAGCGAAGTCTCGAGGCCAATCATTCCAAAGGGCGCGAGCTCGAACTCGCGGGCCTTCTCCCACGGGGTGTGGGGAGCGTGGTCGGTAACGATAGCGTCGACGGTACCGTCGATGACACCCTGACGGATGGCCTCGGCATCCTCGTCGGTGCGCAGCGGCGGATTGACCTTGAGCGAGGTGTTGTAGGTCTCGTCCAGGTCGTTCTCGGTCAGGAACATGTGGTGCGGGGTAGCCTCGCAGGTCACCTGGACACCGGCAGCCTTACCGGCACGCACGAGCTCCAGGCCATGAGCGGTGGAGATGTGCTGGATGTGCAGCTTGGCACCGGTCAGCTTGGCAATCTCGATGTCGCGGGCGATCTGGAGCTCCTCGCCGGCAGCCGGCCAGCCCTCGAGAGCCAGACGGGTCGAGACCTTGCCCTCGTTGATCTGGCCGTGGCCGACCAGGTCCTCGTCCTGGCAGTGGCTCATAAAGACCTTGCCGAACATCTTGCCGTAGTCCATGCAGCGACGGAGCATGCCCGCGCCCTGCACGCCACGACCGTCGTCGGTGAAGGCGACGGCGCCGTGGGCGACCATATCGCCCATCTCGGACATAGCCTCGCCCTTAAGACCGCGGGTCATGGCGCCCGACGGATAGACGCGGCAGTGACCGACCTCGGCAGCGCGGGACTTGACGAACTCCACGACGGTGCCGTTATCGGTGACGGGATCGGTGTTGGGCATGGCGCACACGCCGGTGAAGCCGCCCTTGGCAGCAGCGCGAGTGCCACTCTCGATGTCCTCTTTGACCTCGTAGCCAGGCTCGCGCAGATGCACGTGCATATCCACCAGGCCGGGGACGAGATACTTGCCGGAAAGGTCGCGGACCTCGGCTCCCTCGACGGCGAGATTCTCGCCGACCTCGGCGATCTTATCGCCGTCAATCAGGACGTCAACGACACCGTCAAGCTCGACGGACGGGTCGACGACGTGGGCATTCTTAAGAAGCAAGGCCATTATCGGCACCTCCAAGCAGCAGATACAGGATAGCCATACGCACGCAGATACCGGCGTAGACCTGCTCCAGGATGACGGAGCGTTGCGGGTGGTCGGCCATATAGGAGTCGAACTCGACGCCGCGGTTGATGGGGCCCGGGTGACAGATGATCGCGTCGGGCTTCATGAGCTTCTCGCGGTCCTTGGTCAGGCCGAAGAGCTTGTGGTACTCACGAATGGTCGGGAACGGGGCACCCTCGAGGCGCTCCTGCTGCACGCGCAGCATGTAGACGACGTCCAGCTCGGGCAGGACGGAATCGAGGTCGCTCGTCACGTGGTCGCAGCCCAGGACCTCGGGCGCCGGCGGCAGCAGCGTGCCGGGGGCGACGGCGTAGGTCTCGCAGCCCATGATCTTAAGGGCGGGGATCAGCGAGCCGCAGACACGGGAGTGCGCGATATCGCCGACGACGGCGACCTTCAGACCGTGGAAGTCGCCCTTGTGCTCCCAGATGGTGTACAGGTCGAGCAGGGCCTGCGTGGGGTGGTTGTGCTTGCCGTCGCCGGCGCAGATGACGCTCGCGGGCGAGTTCTGCGTGACGATGTAGGGCGCGCCGGCGTGCTTGTCGCGCACGACGATGCAGTCGATCTTATAGGCGTTGAGGGTCTCGACGGTATCGACGAGGCTCTCGCCCTTGACCGTGGAGGTCGAAGAGCCGCCAAAGTTGAGGCTGTCGGCCGAAAGACGCTTCTCGGCGAGCTCGAAGGAGCTGCGCGTGCGCGTCGAGGGCTCGTTAAACATGTTGACGATGGTCTTGCCCTTGAGCGTGGGGACCTTCTTGATCGCACGCTCGTTGACCTCGGAGAACGCCTTGGCGGTCTCGAGGATGAGCTTGATGTCCTCTTCGGAGTACTCGGTAATGTCGATCAGGTGCTTATGGTTGAACGCCACGGTACTACTCACCTCCCAGCGGCGCGGAGCCCACGTGGGAACCCGGCGCGACGTCGTTAATCTCGACGGCGGTGTGGCCGTCGACTTCCTTCATATATAGGTGCACGTTCTCCTCATGCGACGAGGGAACGTTCTTGCCGACAAAGTCCGGCGAGATGGGGAGCTCACGGTGGCCACGGTCAACGAGAACTGCCAGCTCAACACGGCTCGGACGGCCCAGGTCCATAACGGCGTCCAGAGCGGCGCGGATGGTACGGCCCGTATACAGGATGTCGTCCACCAGCACGACGCGCTTGCCGTCGACGCTGAAGGGAATGTTGGTAGCGTGGATCGCGGGAGCGAAATTGGTCGCATAGTCATCGCGGTAGAAGCTGATATCGAGGCTGCCGAGCGGAACGTCGACGCCCTCGATCTCCTTGATCTCCTCGGCGAGCTTCTTTGCCAGAAGGTCGCCGCGCGTGACGATGCCGACCAGAGCGAGGTCTTCACAGCCCTCGTTGCGCTCGAGAATCTCGTGCGCGATGCGGGTCATCGCTCGATTGACGGCGGTCTCGTCCATGATGACCGCCTTGGGGGAAGTCGTGCCCATCGATCTCCTTCCTCACATGTCTTGACTGCTGACACAGTCAAAAAAATAGATGCCCGACCGCTCAAAGCGGACCAGACACCCACAGGAAGGGCTGCTCTTTGGCAGCTATGTAATTCCATGTGGGTATCTCGTACCCCTTTAATGGTCAAGGGATAGTGTAGCCAACCTTGAGCTTAATTGCGAGCATAAATACAGAGCAATCCGTAAACGGAGCCCTACGCTCAATAAACCTATATATATTTGTGGGACGAGCTTGAAAACCTTGTTGCGAGCTGGCATAATCCCCCCTGCTGCACGCAAATCGGATCTACGTCCAGGGCCGTAGCGTGGGCACTATCGCCAAAAGAGGAATATCTCTGTGTAGATTGCGCACAGGGAGTGACTTCTGTGCTATAGTTCAGGCTTGTTTGTTAACGCGACATGTTCGTTTGTCGCCCAAGGAGGGTCAGTTATGTCCAAAGTTTGCGAAGTTTGCGGTAAGCACCCCGTTGCCGGTCGCTCCATCAGCCACTCTCACCGCGTCACCAACCGTAAGTTCCGCCCCAACATCCAGCGCGTCTACGTCGTCGTCGATGGTCACCGTCGCAAGATGAACGTTTGCTCCACCTGCCTCAAGTCCGGCAAGGTTGCGCGCTCCTAAATAAGGTCTTACCAACAAGTACCTCGGACTCTCCGGGTCAAAGACCTCGCGTTCACATAGAACTTACCAAAGGCGTCCTCCACTACGGAGGGCGCCTTTTTCCACTCATTGGGGACAGACTTACATGAGTGTTTTCATGCATTGGGGACAGACGTAACGCATGCCGGCAGCGGTTCGGCCCCTGCCTCACGCCGCCTCGTTCCAGCCTGCGGTGGCCTTGGTTACGCTTGTGGCGCCGATACCGGTGATACGGGCAATTTGCTTGACCGTGAGATGCGCCCGCCTGAGCCTCAGCAGACACGCATCACGTTCGGGGTGAGGCAGGGCCTTGAGCAGCGCAGGATCAATGCTCGGCAGGGCCTCGCGTGCGACGGTAAGGGCATCCTCGTCGGGAATCCGTCGACGCGGAAGAATCTCAACTGACCAGATCCGCCCGGCAACTTCCTTAAGATGCTCGCAATAGCGACGAGACCCCCCGACAATATCGAGCATAGGGGCCGCATCGCAGATGTCAAAGGGATCGTAGCCCAGCTGGTATGCCCTAAAGCTTGACCAGCGGTATGCTTCAAGTGAGTCGATCGCCCCTTTCACAGGATTGAGATGGATATAATCGAGTAGCTGCACCGCCTGTGTGTCAGACTCAACCGCAACACGCGAATAGCGATTGTCAAACAGGTGGCCCGTTCTCCCCGTTTTCCCGTTGAAATATTTAGCGTACGCCGTCAGAGCACACTGCATCGCCCTTGAAAGGTTGTCATATGGGTCATCAACCATCAAATGGAAGTGATTGTCCATAAGGCACCAAGCCAACACCGCCACTTTATGGCGTGCAAACCTGTCCGAGATATCCGATAAGAAACGATAGCGGTCGGAGTCATCTTCAAAAATAATCTGTTTGGAATTGCCGCGGTCATAGACGTGGTAATAGCCGGTGAGCGAAACGGCGCGGGCGCATCGGGGCATAATCTCTCCTTTCAAAACTGTACAGGCAACACCTAAAAGGAGAGAAGCAACGCGAAATGCTGAGCCTGTGACCTATTTATATACAATGAACGACAAAAACATGCCCAAAACGACAAAATGACAAATCGATGTCTGTCCCAAATGAGTGAAAGCACTCATGTAAGCCTGTCCCCAATGAGCGGGGCGATGCAGCAGGCAGATAATTAGTTGAAACGTTTCAGTTTATTGAAGCGTTTTAGTGTGCCTTTTACGGGAATCTTACCGTTTACCGAATTATTTCTTGCTATCATGCAAGACGTAGGGTAAATCTCCGTTCGCAAGGAGACACAAATGGTGAAAAAGTCACCGGAAAACACTACTCCCGCAATTGTGGACAACGTAGAGGCGCTTGAGGCTAAGCTCGCTCAGATGCGAGAGGCCCAGGCGCTTTTTGCTACGTACACGCAGGAGCAGGTCGACAAGATCTTCTATGAGGCCGCCATGGCCGCCAACAAGGCTCGTATCCCGTTGGCGAAGATGGCCATCGAGGAGACCGGCCGCGGCGTTCTTGAGGACAAGGTCATCAAGAACCACTACGCCGCAGAGTACATCTACAACGCTTACAAGAACACCAAGACCTGTGGTGTCCTGGAGCGCGACGAGGCCTACGGCATCACCAAGATCGCCGAGCCCATCGGCATCGTGGGCGCCGTCATCCCGACGACCAACCCCACCTCCACTGCGATCTTCAAGACGCTGATCAGCCTGAAGACCCGCAACGCCATCATCATCTCCCCGCACCCGGCTGCCGCCAAGTGCACCATCGCCGCCGCTAAGCTCGTGCTTGACGCCGCCGTCAAGGCCGGTGCCCCCGAGGGCATCATCGGCTGGGTCGATGTCCCCTCCATCGAGCTGACCAACATGGTCATGCGCGACGTCGACATCATCCTCGCCACCGGTGGCCCGGGCATGGTCAAGGCCGCCTACTCCTCGGGCAAGCCCGCCCTGGGCGTTGGCGCCGGTAACACCCCGGTCGTCATCGACGACACCGCCGACGTGCTGCTCGCCGTCAACTCCATCATCCACTCCAAGACCTTCGACAACGGCATGATCTGCGCTTCCGAGCAGTCCGTGACCGTCATCGACACCATCTATGACCAGGTTAAGGCCGAGTTCCAGAAGCGCGGCTGCTACTTCGTCAAGCAGGGTGCCGAGATGGAGGCTCTGCGTGCCGCCATGTTCAAGAACGGCGCTCTCGACCACCGCATCCCCGGCATGGCTGCCGCCAAGATCGCCGAGCTCGCAGGCATCGAGGTTCCCGCCAAGACCAAGATCCTGATCGCCGAGGTCACCTCCACCGACCCCGCCAAGGAGGAGTTCTCCCACGAGAAGCTCTCCCCGGTCCTGGCCATGTACCACGCCAAGGACTTCCAGGAGGCAGTCGACAAGGCCGAGCACCTGGTGCTCGCCGGTGGCCCGGGCCACACCGCCTCTCTGTACGTGCACCCCGCCCAGGCCGAGAAGATCAGCCTGTTCGAGCACGTCATGAAGGCCTGCCGTATCGTCATCAACACCCCGTCCTCGCACGGCGGCATCGGTGACCTGTACAACTTTGGCATGAAGCCGTCTCTGACCCTGGGCTGCGGCTCCTGGGGCGGCAACTCCGTCTCCGAGAACGTTGGGGTGAAGCACTTGATCAACGTTAAGACTGTGGCCGAGCGCCGTGAGAACATGCTGTGGTTCCGCGCTCCCGAGAAGGTCTACTTCAAGAAGGGTTCCACGCCCGTCGCCCTCGACGAGCTCGGTACCGTCATGGGCAAGAAGCGCGCCTTCATCGTCACCGACCAGTTCCTCTTCAAGAATGGCAACACCCGCGCCATCGAGGCCAAGCTCGACGAGATGGGCATCGCCCACGACTGCTTCTACGACGTCGAGCCCGATCCGTCGCTGCAGTGCGCACGTCGCGGCGCCAAGCAGATGGCTCTCTTTGAGCCTGACGTGATCATCGCCGTCGGCGGTGGCTCCGCTATGGACGCCGGCAAGATCATGTGGATGATGTACGAGCACCCCGAGTGCAAGTTTGAGGACATGGCCATGGACTTCATGGACATCCGCAAGCGTATCTTCACTTTCCCCGAGATGGGCAAGAAGGCCTACTTCGTCGCCGTCCCGACCTCTTCGGGTACCGGCTCCGAGTGCACGCCGTTCGCCATCATCACCGACAAGGAGACCGGCATCAAGTGGCCGCTCGCCGACTACGCGCTGCTCCCCAACATGGCTATCGTCGACGCCGACAACTGCATGACCGCCCCGCGCGGCCTGACCGCTGCCTCCGGCATCGACGTCATGACCCACGCCATCGAGTCCTACGTCTCCATCATGGCTTCCGACTACACCAAGGGCCTCTCCGAGCGCGCTGCTAAGCTCGTCTTCGAGAACCTGCCCTCCAGCTTCACGAACGGCGCCAAGGACCCGCATGCACGCGAGGAGATGCACAACGCCTCTTGCATGGCCGGTATGGCCTTCGCCAACGCCTTCCTGGGCCTCAACCACTCCATGGCTCACAAGCTCGGCGCCTTCCATCACCTGCCCCACGGCCTCGCCAACGCCGTCATCCTGACCCGCGTTATGCGCTACAACGCCGCCGAGGCTCCCGTCAAGATGGGTACTTTCTCCCAGTATCCTTACCCCAACGCGCTGCACAACTACGCCGAGATGGCCAAGTACTGCGGCATCGAGGGCAAGGACGACAATGAGGTCTTCGAGAACTTCATCACGAAGCTCGAGGAGCTCAAGGACTTCATCGGCGTCAAGAAGACCATCGCCGACTACGGTGTTGACGAGCAGTACTTCCTCGACACCCTCGACGAGATGACCGAGCAGGCATTCAACGACCAGTGTACCGGCGCCAACCCGCGCTACCCGCTCATGAGCGAGATCAAGGAGCTCTACCTGGACGCCTACTACGGCCGCGAGCCTCAGGACTACGCCGTCTGCTAGTTTTAGCACGGTTTTTAACGGCGGGGGTGCACGGGTGTTTCACACACCCCCGCCGTCGCTTCTATCGCATCGTTGAAAGGATGCAACCATGCTGCTACCCGATTCCAAGACCGAGCTCGTCCGCCGTGGCAACAAGGTCGTTTACGACCTGGGCGACAAGATCGTCAAGGTCTTTAACGAGACCAAGCCTGTCTCCGACGTGTTCAACGAGGCTTTGAATCTTGCCCGCATCAATGAGTGCGGCATCCGCAGCCCCAAGGCTCTCGAGGTTTCCCAGCTCGAGAACGCCAACGGCTGGGCGCTCGTGACCGAGAAGGTTCCGGGCACCACCCTTGCCGAGAAGATGACTGCCGAGCCCCAGCGCTTTGGTGAGTATCTCGAGATGTTCGTCGACCTCCAGATCGAGATCCACGGCTACACCTCCCCGCTGCTCAACCGTCAGCGCGACAAGTTCGCCCGCATGATCGACAGCCTTGATCAGCTCAATGCCACCACGCGCTACAACCTTCAGGAGCGTCTGGACGGCATGACCAAGGAGTTCAAGGTCTGCCACGGCGACTTCAACCCCTCCAACGTCATCGTCGGCGACGACGGCCAGCTCTATGTGTGCGACTGGGCACACGCCACCCAGGGCTCCCCTGCTGCCGACGTTGCCACCACCTACCTGCTCTTCACCCTCAACAGCAAGGATCAGGCTGAGGCCTACCTGGAGCTCTACTGCGACCGCGCCGACATGCCCATGCAGGTCGTGCGTCAGTGGACGAGCATCGTCGCCGCTTCCGAGCTCGCTCGTAAGCGCAACGTGAACGATGAGTTCCTGAAGAACTGGATCGACGTCGTCGATTATCAGTAATATCTGAGCGATTTATTTCGCATCGGAGGCACAAGAAAACCCCGCAGCTCATATGGGCTGTGGGGTTTTCCTTTACCCATCGAGTTTATTCACGCAACAAAATAGACTGCTCCGCATCTCTTCCTAAGAGAGATACGGAGCAGTCCCGCGATTACATCTAATAGCAGAAACGTCGATTAACGGCGGGCCGCCTTAACAAGCTCGGCAACCTTGGCGACGACCTCGTCAATCGCCACGTCCTCGCGCTCGCCCGTGGCACGGTCCTTGAGCTCAACGGTGCCATTCTTAAGGCCACGCTTGCCAAGCACCACCTGATACGGGAATCCCATAAGGTCGTTATCGGCAAACTTAAAGCCGGGACGCTCGTCACGGTCGTCGACGACGACCTCGATACCCTCGGCGCACAAGCCCTCGACGATTTGGTCGCAGACGGTTGCGCACTCCTCCTTCTTGGGATCGAGCGGAATCACAGCGACCTCGTACGGGGCAACGGAAACCGGCCAGACGATACCGTGCTCGTCGTTGTGCTGCTCCACGACGGCAGCAAGCGAGCGGGACACGCCCACGCCGTAGCAACCCATGATAAGCGGCTTCTCCTTGCCGGCCTCGTCCATAAAGGTGGCGCCCATGGCCTCGGAATACTTGGTACCCAGCTGGAAGACCTGCGAAACCTCGATGCCGCGAGCAGCAGAGAGCGGCTTGCCGCAGTGCGGGCAGGGATCGCCGGCAACGACGGTTACCAGGTCGGCCCACTCGTCGACGGTAAAGTCGCGCTCGGGGCAGGCACCGGTAAAGTGATAATCGACCTCGTTGGCACCGCAGGCCCACTGCTTGGACTCGCGCAGGCTCTCGTCGCACACCAGGCGAATGCCCTCGGGCAGGTTAACCGGTCCGATAAAGCCCTTATGCAGACCGTAGGTCTGGAGCTCCTCATCAGTCATCATGCGATAGCCCTTGCCAAAGACATGCTCGGCCTTGCAATCGTTGAGCTCGTGGTCGCCCGGAACAATGGCCACGACGGGCTTGCCCTCGGCGTCGATGAGTGCCAGAGACTTACGCGTGCCGTTCTCGGGGAAGCCGAAGAACTTTGCAACGGCCTCGATGGTGCCCATGCCCGGAGTCTCGACCTTGGTAAGCGTACCGTCGCCAGGACCCTCGGTCACAACGACCTTGGTGCTTGCGGCCTCGTCATCGGCAGCAAAGCCGCAATCGTCGCAGTAGACGAGCGAAGCCTCGCCGGCGTCGGCCAAAGCCATGTACTCGACGGAGGTATCGCCACCGATCTCGCCGGAGTCGGCGACAACGGGCAGAGCCTTGATGTAGCAGCGCTCGCAAATGTTGGCATAGGCCTGCTTCATCTTGTCGTACTCCTCCTGCAGACTCTCCTGCGTGGCGGAGAAGCTGTAGGCGTCCTTCATGATGAACTCGCGACCGCGCATCAGGCCAAAGCGAGGGCGGAACTCGTCGCGGAACTTGTCCTGAATGTGGTACAGGTTGACGGGCAGCTGCTTATAGGAGCGCAGCTCATTGCGCACTAGGGCCGTGACGGTCTCCTCGTGCGTGGGTCCGAGCACAAACTCGCGGCCGTGGCGGTCATCAAAGCGCACAAGCTCCTTGCCATAGGCATCGATACGGCCGGACTCACGCCACAGCTCGGCATCGACCATGATGGGCATCATAAGCTCCTGGGCGCCGGCAGCGTCCATCTCGTCGCGCACGATGTTCTCAATCTTGCGGATCGAGCGCCAAGCAAGCGGCAGATAGGAATACAGGCCGGCGGCCTCCTTGCGGATCATGCCGGCACGGAGCAACAGGCGGTGGCTGGCGAGCTCAGCGTCCGCCGGATCCTCTTTAAGCGTCGGCGCATAGAGCTTAGACATATACATTGCTCGAGTCATTTACTTCTCCTCAATAAGCTTGTCGACCTCGGCCATAAGCGCGTCGACAATTTGGTCCTCAGCTACTTTACCAATGATCTGGCCATGCGAAAAGAGCAAGGCCTGACCACGTCCGCAAGCAACGCCCAGGTCGGCATCAGAAGCCTCACCGGGGCCATTAACGGCACATCCCATGACGGCAATCGAAAGCGGCGCGGAATAGTTCTTAAGCCGCTCGGTGACCTCCTCGGCGATGGGAATGAGGTTAACCTGGCAGCGGGCGCACGTGGGGCACGAGACAATCTCGGGACCACGGCGACGCAGGCCCAGCGACTGTAGAATTCCCCAGGCGACCGGCGGCTCCTCAACCGGATCGGCCGTGAGCGACACACGCATGGTGTCGCCGATGCCTTCGGAAAGCAAGATACCCAAGCCTACAGAGCTCTTGATGGTGCCCTGAAGCTTGGTCCCCGCCTCCGTCACGCCCAGGTGAAGCGGAACGTGGGGAATCTCACGTGACAGGGCTCGATAGGTATCGAGCGTCGTTTGCACGCTATGGGCCTTGGCCGAAAGCACAATGTTCGTAAAGCCGCGATCCTCAAAGTGCTTGACGAAGCGCTCGCTCGACATCACGAGCTTTTCGGGCTGCGTGAGGTCGTCGCGCTCGGCAATATCTTGCTCAAGCGAGCCCGCGTTCACGCCAATGCGAATCGCACAGCCCGAGGCACCCGCAGCATCGATCACCGCGTCAACCTTGGCCCAATCGCCGATATTGCCGGGATTGATGCGCAGCTTGGCGGCACCGGCCTCAACGGCACCAATGGCGAGCTTATGGTTAAAATGGATATCGGCGACAATCGGCACCGGAGACTCGGCACAGATGGTGCGGAAGCCCTCAAGCGCGGCCTCGGAGGGCACGCTCACGCGCACGATATCGCAGCCAGCCTGCGCCAACGCGCACACTTGCGCAAGCGTTGCCTGGGCATCAGCAGTATCGGTGCAGGTCATAGACTGAACCACGACCGGAGCGCCACCACCGATCTGCACGCCGCCCACATGCACGGGGCGCGTCAACTCGCGAGGCAAAGGATGGGATAAAGACAATCCAAACACTCCCCTACAGAATAAAACGAAGGATGTCGGAACGAAGCATATAGACAAACAGCAGCGCAAAGAGCGCGATGCCCACATAGCTCACAATCGTCTGGACCTTGAGCGGCAGCTCGCGGCCCGCAATCTTTTGAATGATCTCGATGACCAGCTTGCCGCCATCGAGTGGTGGGATGGGCAGCAGGTTCATAAAGCCAAGCGAGAACGAAATGAGGGCGGCAAACGAAAGGAACGTGGCAGGGCCGGCAGCAGCGGCCTGTGAGGACATAACGCTAATACCAACGATCGAAGAAGACTGATCGAGAATCTCCATCGTATGCTGCGGCTGGAGCAGGCGCATCACGCCATCCGCTGTCTGCACGACATAGGAGAACGACAGGCGAGCCGACGTGATGGGGTCTAAACGGACCACCTGCGTAGAGGCATACACACCTAGGCGCTCGTCCTCTTTGAGCGCAACCGTGGTCGAATGCTGCTTGCCGTCACGCTCGTACTCGATGGCGATATCGTCCTTACCGGCAGCCTTGCCGATGGCATCGTAGACATCCATCCAAGTGGAACATGAGACACCGTCAACCGAAAGGATCGCGTCACCGCCCTCGATACCCGCCTTGGCGGCAATAGACCCCTCGTCAACCTGACCGATCACGTTGGTATCCATCGGCACGGTGACACCCGCAATGGAATAGATGCTCATAAGGAGCAAAAAACCCGTCAAGATATTGACGATAATGCCCGCGAGCAGCATAAAGGCGCGCTTAAGAAAGCCTTGGCCAAGATAGGTGTGCGAGCGCTCTTGCGCAAGGAACTCGGCCTCGCCGCACGGCAGCTCCCACACATCGCCCTCGGCAGTCGCATGTTCGCGATCGAAACGGCGACCATCAAAGGTGGTATAGCCTGCCTTGTCTCGCGGCAACGTCTGATATTTGGTGGGATAGTAGCTCGGCGAGGGCTTCTCCCCTTCCTCATACCAGGGCGCGATGGAGCCCCAGCCCAGCAAAAGGGCGCATGCCTCGAGCACATCCTCCTCGGAAAGCTCGAGCTCGACAGCAAGGTCGGCCACGGTCACGCGACCATGACGATAGATAGCCGCGAGCACGCGGTCGGCGCACGAAACATCGGTCGGATCCATACCGCAGATGGCAGCGTAGCCACCCAGCAGCAGCGGGGTCACGCCAAACTTGGTTCCAATGCGACGCGACGTGTAATGGATGTCAAAGCGGCACGGCAGACCCAAAAAGAACTCGGTCACACGGACGCCGCAGGCACGCGCCGCCAAAAAGTGGCCGCCCTCGTGCAAAAACACGAGGACGGAAAGCATCAGCAGGCCCCAAAAGACCGATGAGAGAACGCTCAGAACAGTATCCATAAAACGAAAAAGCAATCCTTATGGGTTAGGAACGGGTTGCGGCGAGCACCTGCGCAGCCTTTTCACGCGCCCACGCATCGATGTCGCGAAGCTGCTCAAACGAATCGACCACCTGCATATCGTGGGCGTCCATGCAGGATTCCACAATGCGATCGATATCGGTAAAGCTGCAGCCATCGTGCAGGAAGGCATCGACGGCGACCTCGTTGGCGGCATTGAGCACGCACGGCATGGTGCCACCCGTCTTGCCGGCACGCTCGGCCAGTGCCAGACAGCGGAAGGTATCCATGTCGGCAGCATCAAACGTGAGCTGCCCCAGCTCGCGGAAATCGATACGAGGCGCCGGAGTATCCCAACGCTCGGGATACGAGAACGCGAACTGGATGGGAATACGCATGTCGGATGCACCGAGATGCGCCATCACGGAGCCGTCGGCGAACTCGACCATAGAGTGAATCTTGGACTGACGCTGCACGACCACGTTAATGAAATCGAGGTCGCAGTTAAACAGATGCATGGCCTCAATGCGCTCCAGGCCCTTGTTCATGAGGGTGGCGGAGTCAATGGTGATCTTGGCACCCATGGCCCACGTGGGATGCGCGAGGGCATCGGCACGCGTCACGCGATCGAGCTCGTCGCGCGTGCGGCCAAAGAACGGACCGCCCGAGCAGGTGAGCCAAATGCAGTGGGCCTCGCGCGGGTTCTCCCCCAGATAGCACTGGTAGATGGCGGAATGCTCAGAGTCGACCGGAATAAGCTGGCCCGGTTGCGCCAACGGCATAAGCAAGTCGCCACCGACGACGAGGGACTCCTTGTTGGCAAGGGCAAGGCGCTTATTCGAGGTCAAGGCCGCATGGCTCGCCTCGAGACCGGCGGCGCCCACAATAGCGACGAGCACGCAGTCGACATCGTCGCGACGCGCGAGCTCGCAAACCGCCTGCGCGCCAACGCCGAGCTTCGTTCCCTCGGGCAACTCCTGCAGCACGGCGTCATCGCCATGAGCGACATCGGCAACGGCAACCGCCGGAACCGAGAACTCGCGGGCAGCGGCAACGAGCTCGGAGGTACTGGAGTTAACGGACAGCGCCGTCACCTGCAGGCGATCGGCATGCTGGCGGCACACATCGAGCGCCTGGGTGCCAATAGAGCCTGTACAGCCCAGGATGGCAACGCGAAGGCGTCCATCGGGGCCATACGTCGTCTGGAAGGACATTACAGCACGCCTCCGATCATCAGCAACAGCTGCGCGGTGATGCAGCCGAAGATAAGCGAATCGCTACGATCGAGCATTCCGCCGTGGCCCGGGATAAGGTTGCCGGAATCTTTGACGCCCACACCGCGCTTGATGCGCGACTCGATAAGGTCGCCGATAACGCCCAGAATGGACACGACCACGCCGCACAGCAGCGCATAGGGCAGGCTGAGCTTGTAGAAGTGCGTCGCCCACAGGATGAGCCAAATCAAAACCGAGCCCAAGATGCCGCCGGCAAACCCCTCCCAGCTCTTTTTGGGAGAGATCTTGGGAACCATCTTGTGCTTGCCGATACGGCTGCCCACGATGTAGGCAAACGAATCGGAGACCCAAAGGGACGCGCAAACGCCCACTGAAAGGAGGGCGCCGGCAAAACCGGGCACGGCATCGCGCAGCAGCACGATAGCCGACAGCATAAAGCCAGTGTAGATGGGACCCATGAGCGTCACGGCCACATCAGAGATGCGGGTACGCGGCGACCAGACATACCAAATGCCCACAGCGAGCATCAAGGCAAAAAGCAGGGCATTCAGCAACATCGAATCGCCCAACGCCGACAGCGGAAAGAGTACGGCGGCAGCGATACCCATGCGCTCGTTAGCCATCTTGCCATCGAGCCTTGTCATACGGAAAAACTCATAGCAGCACAGACCGCTCATGACGGAAACAAAGATGGCCGTGGGCACGATACCCAAAACCAGGCACAGGATAAAGACAACGGCGTAGACGATACCGGCGGCGGCACGGGTAATAAAGCCCGCCAGCCACGAACCGGTGCCGCTCTTCGCTGCAGGCGCTCCCGCAGTGGCAGCTTTGCGCGCAGGCGTCTTGGGAGCAGATGCCTTGGGACGATCGGACACGATTAAGCCTCCTCGGTCTTGCTCAGTCCACCAAACCTACGGTCACGGCCCTGATAGGCCAAAATGGCGTCGACAAGGCCCCAACGATCAAAGTCGGGCCAATAGGTATCGGTGACGTAGAATTCAGAATAAGCCACCTGCCACAGCAGATAGTTCGAAAGGCGCAGCTCACCAGAGGTGCGAATCACAAGCTCAGGATCGGGAAGGCCGGCAGTATAGAGGTGGGAAGCCACCATGTCGTCATCAATTGCGGCAGGATCGATCTTACCGGCGGCAGCGTCGAGTGCAATCTGACGGACAGCGCGGGTAATCTCGGCACGCGCGCCGTAGTTGACGGCAAGCGCCAGCGTCATACCGGTGTGATCGGCGCACTCGGCAAGACCGCGTTCAAAAACGTCGCGGGTCTTCTTGGGCAGCGCGGAAATGTCGCCCAAAAAGACAACACGCACATTTTCGCGCTTCAGAAGCGGCAGCTCGTCGATAAACGTCTTGGCAAACAGATGCATCAAGACGTTGACCTCATGCTGCGGACGGTTCCAGTTTTCGGTAGAAAACGCATAGGCAGAAAGCACGTCGACGCCCAGGCGCACGCAGGCGGTAATGATCTCGCGCAGCGAGAGGATACCTGCCTTATGACCCTCGGTGCGTGCAAGACCGCGCGACGTGGCCCAACGACCGTTGCCGTCCATGATGCACGAGATATGGTGCGGGATGTTATTGAGGTCAAGGTCGGAAAAACCGACGCCCGCAGGGGCGTCGGCAAAGTACTCGACCAGTTTATGCTCGTCGTATTGCACCTTAGATCTCCATGACCTCGGCTTCTTTTTCCTTCAGAAGCTCCTCGACCTTGGCGACATACTCATCGGTGTGCTTCTGGACCTTGGCCTGCTCGCGACGGACATCGTCCTCGGTGAGCTCCTCATCGCGCTCGAGCTTATTGTTGAAGTCGCGACGGATGTTACGGATAGACACCTTGGCCTGCTCGGCGTACTCGCGGCACTCCTTGACGAGTTCGCGACGGCGCTCCTCAGTGGGGGCCGGGAACGGCAGACGAACGACGGTGCCATCGGAGTTGGGGGTAATGCCCAGATCGGAAGCGCCGATGGCCTTGACGATAGCGTTGATGAACGCCTTGTCCCACGGCTCGATGAGCAGCATGTGAGCCTCGGGGGTCTTGACGGCGGCAACCTGCGTGACCGGCGTGGGGACACCGTAATAATCAACGGTGATGTCGGACAGAATGTTGGCGTTGGCGCGACCGGTACGGACCTTGGAGAAGTTATGCTTGAGGGACTCGAGCGACTTGTCCATATGGGCGGTGATGTTCTCTGCCATGCTTAATCCTCCTGATAGACGAGCGTGCCGACGGGCTCACCCGCGAGCGCGCGCTTGACGGTGTCCTCGCCATCGATGTTGAGGACCAAAATAGGCATACGGTTATCCTGGCACAGAGCCGTAGCCGTGGAATCCATAACCTGCAGGCCGCGAACGAGAACCTCGTGATAGGTAATCTTGTCAAAACGGACGGCATCGGCGCACTTGACGGGATCCTTGTCGTAGATGCCGTCAACCTTGGTGGCTTTAATCAGAATCTCGGCGCCGATCTCGCACGCACGAAGAGCCGCGGCGGTGTCGGTCGTAAAGTACGGATTGCCCGAACCGGCGGCAAAAATAACGACGTTGCCCTTGGAAAGGTGGTTGATGGCGCGACGTCGAATATAGGGCTCGCAGATCTCGTTCATCTGGATAGCGCTCATCACACGGCAGGGAACGTCGTTATGCTCGAAAGCATCCTGCAGGGCGAGCGCGTTCATAACGGTCGCGAGCATGCCCATGTAGTCGGCCTGAGCACGCTCCATGCCACCGGCAGCGCCGGCCATGCCACGGAAAATATTGCCGCCGCCGACAACGACGCCGACCTCATGGCCAACGGCGAGCAGCTCCTTGACCTGCTTGGCAAGATGGTCGGTAACCTTGGGGTCAATGCCATATTGGCCGTCGCCCATCAGTGCTTCGCCGGAAAGCTTAAGAAGCACGCGTTTATATCGGATGTCGGACAAAGCGATCCTCCTTTAATTAGACTCTCAATATGATATCAAAGGCTCTGATAAGAGCCATGAAAAAGCAGGCTGTGAGTAAAACCCACAGCCTGCTCATTACCAGCTACAAGAGCTTATTTACTCGCCACGGACCAGACGGTCAAAGGCAACGACGGTAATGGTGTCGCCGAGCTCCTTGGAGACCTGCTCAGCGTACTTCTTGATGGTGAGGGAGCTGTCCTTGATGAACTCCTGCTCGGTGAGCACGGACTGCTTGTAGAACTTCTCCAGACGGCCGACAGCCATCTTCTCCTGGATAGCCTCGGGCTTGCCGGACTCGGCAGCCTGGGCCATGTAGATCTGCTTCTCGTGCTCGACGGTCTCGGCCGGAACCTGATCGCGGGTGGCGCAGATCGGTGCGACGGCGGCAACCTGAAGGGCAACGTCGTGAGCGAAGGTCTTGAAGGACTCAGCCTGAGCAGTCTCGGCCTTCTCGAAAGCAAACTCGACGAGGACGCCGATCTTACCACCCATGTGGATGTAAGAAGCGAGCGCGCCGTTCTCGGCCTTGCGGGCAGCGAAGCGGGAGATCTTCATGTTCTCGCCCATGATGTGAATCATCTCGGTGAGCTCGGAGGAAACGGTCTCCTCGCCCATCGGCTTCTCGAGCAGAGCGTCGACGTCAGCAGGCTCGGTGGTAGCGACAACCTCAGCGACCTTGGAAGCAAAGCCAGTGAACTTGGCGTTGGAGCCAACGAAGTCTGTCTCGCAGGAGAGCTCGAGCAGAGCGCCGGTCTTGCCATCCTCGGAGACGAACGCGGCGACAGCGCCCTCGTTGGTCTCGCGGCCAGCCTTCTTGGCAGCCTTGGCGAGGCCGTTCTTACGCAGAACGTCGACAGCGGCGTCCATGTCGCCGTCAGCCTCGACGAGAGCCTTCTTGCACTCCATCATCGGGGAGTCGGTCATCTCGCGGAGCTGCTTGACCATAGCGGCGGTAATCTGGGCCATTGTGGTTCCTTTCAAAGAGATGAAAAAGAATTAACTAAGACTGATTTACTCGGCCTTGGGCTCAGCGGCCATCTCGGCCTCGGAGACCTGCTCCTTACCGGAGCCAGCGAGGCAGGCGTCAGCCATGAGCTCGCACATAAGGGTGACAGCGGAGATAGCGTCATCGTTGCAGGGGATGCCGTACTCGACCTCGTCGGGATCGGAGTTAGTGTCGATCAGAGCGACGACGGGGATGTTCAGGCGCTGAGCCTCCTTGATGGCGTTCTCCTCGCGCTTAGTGTCGATGACGAAGAGAGCCTGGGGCAGACCCTTCATGTCGCGGGCGCCACCGAGGTTGGTCTGGAGCTTGGTGAGCTCCTTGCCGAGCACAGCCTGCTCCTTCTTGGGGAGCACTGCCATGCGGCCGTCCTCGACCATGGCCTCGAGCTCCTCCATGCGGTTGATGCGGGAGCGGATGGTGACGAAGTTGGTCAGCATACCGCCGAGCCAACGCTGGTTGATGTAAGGCATGTTGGCGCGCTCAGCAGCGTTCTTGACGGCCTCCTGAGCCTGCTTCTTGGTGCCGACGAACAGCACGTTGCCACCCTTGGCGACGTTCTTGACGAAGGTGTAGGCCTGATCGGCGTCGAGGATGGTCTGCTTGAGGTCGAGGATGTAGATGCCGTTGCGCTCACCGAAGATGAACGGCTTCATCTTGGGGTTCCAGCGACGGGTCTGGTGACCGAAGTGGCAGCCGGCCTCGAGCAGGGTGCGGATATTAATCTTGGTAGCCATGTTAAACCTCCTGTGGTTTGCCTCCGCGCGGGGTCATCCTCCAAAACCAACCCGGACATGTGCTACCAAAGCCCGGGCACCACGGTATGAAGTAGCCGCGCGTGCGTGATAAAAACATGTTGCCGTGAAGCAACCCGATGAATGATAGCAGGAATGCTTCTTCCTGCCAACCCGCAATCAAAACCACACACCTGAGTGCGGCGCGGGACGTCCCAGCCACTATTCGCCGCGGGGATGGGCTTGAGCCACGGCACGTTTGAGCCGATCGGGCGTGAGGTGCGTGTAGATCTGCGTCGTGGACAGGCTCGCATGACCCAGCAGCTCTTGAACCGAGCGCAGGTCCGCACCGCCCTCGAGCAAGTCGGTCGCAAAGGTATGGCGCATCGCATGCGGGGCGATGTCGGCCGGAATGCCGGCGAGTGTCGCCAGAGTATGGAACCGCCGCCTGAGCATAGCGGCACTCATGCGATTACCGCGCGCCGATATAAGCAGCGGATGCGGCCCGGTAACGGGGTCACGGCGCTTTGCCTGAGCGAGCAACTCCGGCCTCCCCTCCTCAATATAGAGACGCGTCGCCTCGAGCGCACGACGATACAGAGGGACGATACGTTCTTTGCTCCCCTTGCCCCACAGGCGCAGCGTGCGTTCGGACCACGCAATGGACTCCACATTGAGTGCTGCGAGCTCAGAGATACGGGCGCCCGAGGCATAGAGCAGCTCGAGCATCGACGCATCGCGCAGTCCCGCGGGTGTTGAGGTATCAGGCGTCTTGAGCAGCGCCTCCACCTGTTGGGTCGTCAGCACACCGGGTAGATCGCGCGGGAGCTTGGGCGAGGAAATTGCCGAGACCACATCTCCCTCCACGACCCCCTCGGCAGCCATCCACCGATAGAGCGAGCGAACGGCAGACAGGTGTGCCGCAAGCGTTCGGGGAGCCACCTGCTCACGCGAAAGCTCGGCAAGATAGCGACGAATGGTGCGCACGTCGGCAGCGAAAGCATCGATATCCTCGCGCTCGCACCAGGCAGCAAAGCGCTCCAGCCTCGAGCCATAGGCCGTCACCGTGTTGGGAGAAAGTCCCTCGACACGTGAGATATAGGCGATAAACGAGTCGACGGTGTCGTACAGGTCAAAGGCTATGACCGGTCGCCTCCAAACAGATCGGGGCGAGTGGCCAGATAGGCATCAAGGGCCTCGAGCGCACGGTCCGCATAGGCCTGGTAGCGGTCGCGCTTGCTGCGGCGCTTACCATCCTCGAGTGGCGGCACCAGGCCAAAGTTGACATGCATAGGCTGATAGCCCACGGTGGCAGGATCGGTCGCATAACCCACGAGCGCACCCAGGGCGCCCACGCGCGGCAACTCGACGCCCGCGGCACCGATTGCCTCGGCATAGGTGTTGAGCGCCGCGAGCAGACCGGTCGCCACGGCTTCCATGTACCCCTCGGTGCCGGTGATCTGACCGGCCAGGCGCACGCCGGTACCGGGCACGGCAAAGGTGCCATCGAGCACGTGCGGGGCGTCGACAAAGGTATTACGGTGCATGACACCGTAGCGGAAGAACTCAGCGTTCTCCAGGCCCGGCACCATATGGAAGACGCGCTTCTGCTCGCCAAAGGTCAAGTTGGTCTGGAAGCCCACCAGGTTATAGGCGGTCTTCTCCTTATTCTCGGCACGCAGCTGAATCGCCGCCCAGGGACGACGACCGGTTCGCGGGTCGGTGAGGCCGACGGGCTTCATGGCGCCAAAGCGAATGGCGTCCTTGCCGGTGCGCGCAACTTCCTCGGCAGGCTGGCAGGCCTGGAACAGATCGCCGCCCTCAAAGTCCTTGAGCACCACGCGGTCGGCCGTGGTAAGCGCCTCGATAAAGGCCTCGTACTCCTCCTTGTTGAGCGGAGCGTTGAGATAGTCGCCGCTCCCCTGCTCCTCGTAGCGCGACTGCGAGAACAGCACGTCCATATCGAGCGTGGAGGCATCGACGATCGGCGCCGCGGCATCGAAGAACGCAAGGGCGTCGCCACCGACGAGCTTCATGACCTCTTCGCTCAGCGCCGGCGAGCACAAGGGGCCGGCGGCAATGACCACGTGACCTTCGGGAATCTGCGTGACCTCGCCGTGCGCGACCTCGATATTGGGACGGGCGGCAACCTCGGCCTCGACAAGCTCGGAAAACTTGACGCGGTCGACCGCCAAGGCGCCACCGGCGGGAACAGCCGCGCGATGGGCGCAATCGAGCAGGACTGAACCCATGCGCTCAAGCTCGGCCTTTAACAAGCCCGCCGCAGAGTCCGGACGGGTCGATTTAAACGAATTGGAACAGACGAGCTCTGCCAGGTGATCGGTATGGTGGGCCGGGGAGCTCACCTGGGGGCGCATCTCGCGCAGCTTTACGGCAAACCCGCGGTCTGCCAGCTGAATCGCGCACTCCGAACCCGCCAGACCGCCACCGATAACCGTCACCTGATCGAACTGCATCTGCAAACACCTTTCTAATTGACACGTTTTCCATTGTGACCGAAGGGCGTCTGGGCGTGAAGGGCAAACTTGGAGGGCGCATACCTTCCATCCATCATGCGCTCGATAAGGCCCTCGAGTTCAAGCGAACCCAAGAGTTTGAGTACGCCAACGGCATCGAGCGAGACGAGCGCCGCGATGTCATCGACCTTGAGCGGAGAGGCGATGAGCGCATGCATCACGGTCTGCTGTGTTTGATCCAGGTCGGCAATGCCGGGAGCATCGGGGCGCGAGTAGCGCAGAGTGCCGTAGATGCGTGAGATAGCCATCTCGATAGATTCCTCGTCGATGATGCAGCAGGCACCGTTCGCAATGAGGTAATTCGTGCCACGCGACTCGGGCGATAGGATCGACCCCGGCACAGCGAGAAGTTCTCGCCCCAAATCCATAGCAGCCTCGGCTGTAGAAAACGTCCCGGAAGGCATACCCGCCTCGGATACAAAGAGGGCTTGCGACAGGGCCGCGATCACGCGATTGCGGCGCGGAAAGGCAAACTTGCGCGGACCCATGCCCCACGGGGAGATCGACACGACCGCGCCACCCGTATCGAGTGTGCGCGTAATAAGCCCCGCGCTCGAGCGCGGATAGACCACGTCGGCGCCCGTCCCCAGCACCACGACGTGTTTGCCGCCAGCGTTGACCGCAGCCCAACCCGAGGCCTGGTCACAACCGACCGCGCCGCCCGAAACTACCGTCACTCCCGCCTCGACCGCCACCTTTGCCGCAAGCTCTGCCACGGCAAGACCATACGGCGAGGCCTTGCGCGCGCCGATGATGGAGAGCGCGGGCGTCGAAAGCACCTCGGGGTTGCCGCGCACATAGAGCGTCTGGGGTACATCAGAAAGCTCCAAAACGGTCTCGGGATACAACGCATCACCTGGATGCAGCTCGTAGGTCCCCTCGGCCATCATTGGTCCCTCCTTCCCTGGTACATCGCTGCCTCGAGCACGTGGTCCTGCGTCACTTGCTCGCTCTCGGCGACGTCGGCGATGGTACGCGCGATACGCACCAGTCGCACGATGCCGCGGCCCGTGAGATGCGTGCGCTTCGACAGGCCGAGCACACACTTCTCCGCCGCATCATCGAGCTCAAAGGTCGAAACGACGCCGTCAATGGACCGTGTCTCGTCATCCTCGGCCTCGGCATCAGCATCGTCCATACGGGATTCGCGCCAAGCGCGAAAAGCGCGACCGCGCACAACGTAGTCACGTAACTCAGCTGACGACATACCCTCCGCGCCCTCGATAATCACCTGAGGGTCGGGACGGGTCACATCGATCATCATGTCGATACGGTCGGCCAAAGGACCGCGCAGTTTAGACCGATAGCGCTCGACCATCGCCGCCGAGCAGCGACACGGTACCTCACGATCGCCCAAAAAGCCGCAGGGGCAGGGATTGCTCGCAGCCAGCAGCTGAAAGCGCGACGGGAAGGTAAAAGCCCCGTCGACGCGTACGATCCTGACGTAGCCGCGTTCGATGGGCTGACGCAGCGTCTGCAGCACACCCGTGGGAAACTCAGCAAGCTCGTCCAAAAAGAGCACGCCGCCATGAGCAAGGCTGATCTCACCCGGGTGCACCGGGCGCCCACCGCCGATAAGACCTGCGGTCGAAATACTGTGATGGGGGCTGCGGAAGGGCCGGTGCCCCGCCAACAAGCCATCAATGTTCTCACCCAAAACCGAATGGATGCACAGCGCCTCCTGTTGATCCTCAACGGAAAGCTCGGGCAGGATGCCGGTCATACGACGCGCGAGCATCGTCTTGCCCGATCCCGGGGACCCGATCATGAGCAAGCCGAGTTCTCCTGCCGCCGCAAGCGCCATGCCGCGCTTGGCGACCTCCTGCCCCAGTACGTCGGCATAGTCGAGCTCGGGCTCAAAGGTCGCCTCGAGCACTTCAGAATCCAAGTAGTGCCGCGCGGCATCGCCCATGCTATGGGCAAGCTGAGACAAATGATCGATGAATCCACAATCCACGCCCGCAAGCGGCACATGCTGATCGGACCTGCCGGCGATAAAGGACAGCCCCATATCACGCGCCAATAGCTGAAACGCCACCTCGCCCTTGACAGGAAGCACCGTACCGTCCAAGCCAAGCTCACCAGCGATAAGACAACGATCGAGGTTGTCGCGGGGAATCTGACCATCGGCCGCCAATACCGCGATGGCGATGGGCAGATCAAAGCCGCTACCGGTCTTGCGAATATCGCCAGGCGCCAGATTGACCGTAATGCCCGAGCGCGGGATCTCGAACCCGGCGGAGCGCATCGCGCAGCGAATACGACCGCGTGACTCCATCACCTCCATGCTCGGAATGCCGAGCATCTGGATGCCCGGAACGCCACCGGCAAGCGAGACCTCGACCGTGACGTGAATCGCCTCGACGCCGCGGATGCAGGCCGCGTGAACGGCAAACGTCTCGAACGCCATCACGACACCTGCCAATCGAACGCGTTGTACTGATGCTCGATCTCGGCGATATGCCCGCCACGAATGGTGACGCCCACGGCATCGAAGCGAATCGCCTTGAGCGGATAATGCTCCATGAGGTAGCAACTTGCGATGCGGCGGTAGCGGCGTTGCTTTTGGGCGTCCACGGCCTCCTCGGGAAAGACCCGCGTGCTGCAATCCAGTGCAACTCGTCTGGTTTTGACCTCGGCCATCACCACGACATCGTCGAGCTCATCGAGCAGCACCAGATCGGCCTCGCCCTCGGTGCAACGATAACCCTGCTCCAGCAAGGTGTAGCCGCGCTCGTTAAAGTAGTCGATGGTGATCAGCTCGCCCAGCATGCCCAGCTCGCGGGGACTGAGTCCCTTGATAAAGTCGGGCGTCATCGCCCCACAGTCGAGCTCGCCGTTTTCCCAACGCTCCTTGAGTTGCTGCGTCTTGCTCTTTTTGCTTGCGGCACTCATGGGGTCTCCTTTCCCGCACACTGCATTGCCCCGATGATGAGGGCACCTTTCATGCGGGTAAGTACCGGAAGCAAACCAAAAGCTGACCAAATGCCGTCAAAAAACGGGCCGTACGCAGCAATGGTGTTGCATACGGCCCGCTTCCAGCAGGTTTATAAAACCCCAGAGGTCCCTGTCTCCACAATTGACCTAGAAAAGGCGCTCAGTCTGCAGAAAGTTTCCGCAAAAGCTCACGCGGTGCAGTGGACAAAGCCCATGTTTGCGAATGGCCTCGATATGCTCGGGGCTTGCATAGCCCTTCGACTCGGCCAGATGGTACTCGGGATACTCGGCGTCGTACTCGACCATCATCTCATCACGCGTGACCTTGGCCATGATGGACGCCGCGGCGATGCAGGCGATTTTGGCATCGCCCTTCACCACATCGCGCTCGTTAGGAACGGCGCCCAAGGGGTTGCCATCCATGAGGACGCAGTCGGGTTCAAGTCCCGTATCGGCCACGGCGCCCGCAACGGCAGTACGGATAGCACGGGCCATGCCCATTTCATCGATATCCTTCGGCGCGATATGGCAAAAGCCGATGGCAGTCGCCACCTCGGCTATCTTCACCGAGAGCAACTCGCGGCGCGCGGGCGTGAGCTTTTTGGAATCGTTGATGCCCCAGACGCGCGGCTCCATAGGAAGGCAGATGGCGCATACCGTCAAAGGACCGGCCACCGATCCGCGACCCACCTCGTCGACACCAACGACCACCCCATCGCCGCCAAGCTCATGCATAAGCTCGTACATGTCATTGACGCGCTCGCGCTCGGCAAGTTCCTTGGCATGGCGCTTAAGAGCACGCTCGCAAGCCTTGATCACCTGCTGGCGCGGGTCCTCGCGATAATGCTCCACGAGGGCGGGGATCTCCTCAAACGTAGCGCTCGCCAACTCACCGGCAACCTGCGATGCCGAAACCGAGCTCGTCATATTGGCCATACCAGGCCCTCCTTGCATGCAAATCAGATAAAAAGAAGGGCCACCCGAAGGTGACCCTTGTGTCCAAACGAGTGGACAGACGCTGCGATCTTCTTAGCGCTTCTCGGGGATGCGAGCAGCCTTGCCCACCTTGTCGCGGAGGTAGTACAGCTTGGCGCGACGGACGCGACCATGACGAACGACCTCGAGCTTGGCGATCTTGGGGCTGTGAAGCGGGAAGGTACGCTCAACACCGACACCGAAGGACATCTTGCGGACGGTGAAGGTCTCGCGGGCACCGGCGCCGGCCATGCGGATGACGTCGCCCTGGAAGACCTGAATGCGCTCGCGGTCGCCTTCCTTAATGCGGTAGTGAACCTTGACGTTGTCGGCGACGCGAACCTGAGGAATGTCCTCGCGGATCTGCTGACGCTCGATTGCGCGGATGTAATCCATGTGCAATTCCTTACTCTTCTAGAGGTGCCGTACCACCTTGGCCGGCACGTAGTTGAACAAACGCATTCGAGTATACACGCGCGGGTTTCTGCTGCAAGAACATTTTTTCACGCAGACAAAAAGACAAAACCCGCACATGATAACCGCCCGTCTCACGAATGAGACGGGCGGCATGAAGGGGGCTGCGCTAGGCGTCTAAACCCAAAACGTTAGGCGGAACGCTTGGCCTCGAGCTTGGCCTGAGCGGCAGCCAGGCGCGCGAGGGGCACGCGATAGGGCGAGCAGGACACGTAGTCCACGTCGGCCACGTTAAACAGGCCCTTGATGGACTTGGGGTCGCCGCCGTGCTCGCCGCACACGCCAAAGTGCATGTCGGGATTGGTGGCGCGGCCCTTCTCGACGGCCAAGCGCACGAGCTCCAGCACTGCCGCGTCGATGGTCTCGAAGGGGTTGTCTTTCAGGATCTTTTTATGCATGTACAGCGGGATGAACTTGGCCTCGGCGTCATCGCGCGAGAAGCCAAAGGTCGTCTGGGTGAGGTCGTTGGTGCCAAAGCAGAAGAAGTCGGCATGATGGGCGATCTCGTCAGCGACCATGCAGGCACGCGGCAGCTCGAGCATCGTGCCCACGGGAATATTGAGCTCGACGCCTTCCTCGGCGGAAACCTCGGCGATCACGCGCTCGATAACCTCGCGGGTCTGGACATGCTCGGCCGTGATGGAAACGAGCGGAACCATGATCTCGGGGCGCGGGTCGACACCCTCCTTGATAAGGCGGGCAGCGGCCGTGGCGACGGCGCGAACCTGCATGAGCGGCAGATCGCCAAAGACGACGGACAGGCGCACGCCGCGCAAGCCCAGCATGGGGTTGGACTCGACCATGCCGTCAATGCGACGCAGGCGGGCGCGCAGGGCAGTGAGCTCCTCCTCGGGAGCGCCGGCGGCCTCCTTCTTGGTGATGGCGACCTCGAACTCGCGAGGATTATCCAGGAACTCATGAAGCGGCGGATCGAGCAGGCGGACGACCACATCGCGACCGGACATGGTCTTGAACATCGCCAGGAAGTCCTCGGTCTGAACCTTGAGCAAGTCGGCCAGGGCCTGCTGCTTCACGGCCTCATCGTCAGACAGGATAAAGCTCTGGATGATGTTCTTGCGATCGCCCAGGAACATGTGCTCGGTGCGGCACAGACCGATGGCCTCGGCGCCAAACTCGAGCGCGAGCTCGGCATCCTCGGGGTTGTCGGCGTTGACGCGCACGTGGTTGGCGTGACCGTCGGTCTCGTCCAAACGGATCTCATCGGCCCAAGACAGGATGGTGTCCAGGTCGCCGGTGAGCTCTGCAGAGACCAGGTCGACCGCGCCGTCGACGACGATACCCTGGGTGCCGTCGATGGAGATGACATCGCCCTCGCGCAGCACGCGGTCGCTGCCCTCGATGCGCACGACCTTCTCTGCCGCGTCAATGTGGAAGCGCTCAACGCCGCAAACGCAGGGCGTACCCATGCCGCGGGCGATAACGGCGGCATGGCTCGTCTTGCCACCGTGGCTGGTCAGGATGCCCTCGGCGGCGACCATGCCCTTCAGGTCGTCGGGGTTGGTCTCCCAGCGGACCAGAATGACCTTGTGGCCCTCGGCGGAACGCGCGACGGCGTCATCACTCGAGAACACGACCTCGCCCACGGCGGCACCAGGGCTGGCGTTAAGGCCGCTGGCCAGGGCCTCGTACTTCTTGGAGGCGTCGAACTGCGGGTGCAGGAGCTGATCGAGCTGCGCGGGATCGATGCGGCTCACAGCCTCCTCGCGGGTGATGAGGCCCTCCTCGACCATTTCGATAGCAATGCGCAGGGCGGCAGTGGCGGTGCGCTTGCCCACGCGGGTCTGGAGCATCCAGAGCTTGCCCTGCTCGATGGTAAACTCGATATCGCACATATCGCGGTAATGATCCTCGAGCGTCAGGAACACGCGCTCGAGCTCCTCGCCTGCGGACTCGAGGCCCGAGGTGGTCTTGAGGTCGGCGATGGGCTCGGTGTTTCGGATGCCGGCGACGACGTCCTCGCCCTGGGCATTCACCAAAAAGTCGCCATAGAACTCCTTGGTTCCGTCGGCCGGGTTGCGCGTAAAGGCGACGCCGGTCGCCGAGGTCTCGCCCTTGTTGCCAAAGGCCATGGCCTGGACGTTGACGGCGGTGCCGAGCTCATCGGAAATGCCATGCTGCTTGCGGTAGATGCAGGCGCGCTCGTTCATCCAGCTGCCAAAGACGGCCTGGATGGCAAGGCGCAGCTGAAGCTCCGGGTCGTGCGGGAAGACGGGCTTGCCGTCAGCGACCTCGAGCTCGGGATACAGGGCAGCCTCGACGTTCTCGGAGAAGATGCCCTTGAAGGTCTCGACGAGTTCCTGCAGGTCCTCGGCCGAAAGCTCGGAATCGACGCGAACGCCGGCGACCAGGCGGGCCTGGGTCAGGGCATTCTCGAACAAGTCGGCATCGACACCCATGACGACGTTGGAGAACATCTGGATAAAGCGACGATAGCTGTCCCAGGCAAAGCGCGGGTTTTGCGTCTGGGCGATAAGGCCCTGAACGGAGTCGTCGTTGAGGCCCAGGTTGAGAACCGTGTCCATCATGCCGGGCATGGAGAACGGAGCGCCCGAGCGAACCGACACGAGCAGCGGATCGGAGGCGTCGCCGAGCTTCTTGCCGCAACGGGCCTCGAGGTCCGCCTCGGCGGCAACGATCTCATCGAGTGCGCCTTCGGGCCAGACGTTGCCGGCACCGGAGTACTCGACACAGGTCTGGCAGGTAATGGTAAAGCCACCGGGAACCGGCAGACCGATGCGGCTCATCTCGGCAAGGTTTGCGCCTTTGCCGCCAAGCACGAAGTTCATGGATTTGTCGCCCTCAGTGACACAGGTGCCCTGGGCGTCGGTTCCAAAACGGTAAACCCTCTTGCAATCGCTCACGATACTTCCCCTTCCATGCGCTTACGCGCACGACCGTGGTAACGAATCGACCCGCCGGATGCGGGCCGTGAGGGAACTATACGGCGGGTTTTGGACAGGCTTGAGCAGAGGGTGCGCGGTTTGGTAAACGTGCTAAAACCGGCGGTAAACGGTAGGTAAAGGTGGTTACCTTATGAAGATACCACTACAAGGAAAGTGCAGGTCGGATGCGATGTTTTTGCTAAATCGCTTTACCATTTATCAGCATTATTTCCAAGTATTCTCTTTGGTTAGCTAAAAGAGCCCCGTCCCAAATTAGCTACCCAAACAACCTTGTCCCAAGTGAGCTACTTTTGTTGAGCGCGGCGGACGGCACGGCGGGCTCTTGCCTCTTGAATCTCTTCAAGGTGAGCAATGATCTCGGCAGCGCTTTCCTCGATGGCTTTGCCGTCGGTACGCACAACAAAGCAGCCTAAGCGCTTCATGAGAGCACGAGCTTCCTCAAGCTCGCCGCGCACGCTCTCGGGCTCGGCATAGGAGCCGGCAACGGCACGGGCGTAGTCATCGCCCAAGCGGCTATCGCGAATTTCGGAAATCACATCGACGGTCGAAATCAGGCCGAACAGGTGCATCGGGTCAACCTCGTAAATCGACTTGGGCGGCTCCATGCCATGCGCCAGTGGGACATTGGCGACCTTGTAGCCCTGATAGGCTAAATACATCGACAGCGGCGTCTTGGATGTACGCGACACACCCAGCAGCACGATATCGGCACCCGACAGATCGTCGCAACCACGACCGTCATCGTGCTCAACGAAATACTCCATGGCCTCGATACGATGGAAATAGCGGTCATCGGTCTTGTGAATCACGCCCGCAACGCACTTGGGCGGCACACCGATGAGCGACGACAGCACGGCAAGCGTCGGGCCGATCAGGTCGACCGAACGGATATGCAGCATACCCAGGTAATCGAGCACGCGGGCGCGAAGCGCCGGATCGACAATGGTATGGAACACGGCGATATCGCGATGGTCGGCATCGACGCGCGGCCCCACAAATGACTTGACCTGCTCCACGGAGGTCACCTTGGGCAGGCGCAAAACGCGAAAAGCCCCTTCATCAAATTGCCCGGACGCCGCAAGCACCACCTCACAAGCGGTATCGCCGAGCGAGTCGGAGATAACGATAACGGTGGGACGAGCGGTGACCGGGCAATCCATGCGGGGCTCCTTTTGCGCTTATGCGCAGGCTGGCTTACTTTTTGCGGGCAAGCTCACCGATGTTGGCAATGCCGGAGAAAACGGCCTCGAAGCGGTTGAGCAGCTTAAGGCGATTATCGCGAAGCTGCTCGTCCTTGTCCATGACCATGACCTCATCGAAGAAACGGTCGATGGGCGCGCGCAGGGCGGCGAGGGCGGCAAATGCGGCCGGGTAGTCCTCGGCAGCAAGGGCGGCGTCGACGGCAGTCTGAGCGGCCTCGGAGGCGTCGGCGAGAGCAAGCTCGGCATCGCCCATCAGGCTACGGTCGTACTCCGCACCCAGCTCGGGCTTGGAGATATGCGCGGCGCGGGCATAGGCGGTGGCCAGGTTATCGAAGGTCTCGGCGTCGTTCTTGCGGGCCTCGTCGAGGGCGGCGCAGCGGGCGAAGAAGACGGACGGGGCAATGATGTGCACCGCGGAGACGGCGGCAACGGTATCGGCCGGGATCTTCTCGTCGCGGGCCATGCTCACCAGGCGGCCATGGAAGAAGTCGCGAACCTGCTGGGCGACCTCGGCGGCGTCGAACTCAATGCCCTGCTCACTGTAGAGCTCAAGGGCGAAGTCGATAAGCGACGTGGGATCGATCGGCAGACGGTCGCGCAGGATGTTGATGATGCCGATAGCGGCACGACGCAGCGCGTAGGGGTCGGAGGAGCCGGTCGGGGGCTCGCCGATGGCAAAGATACCGGCGATGGTATCGAGCTTGTCGGCGCAGGCCACGATGCAGCCAGCGGTGCCCTCGGGCAGCTCGTCACCGGCAAAGCGGGGACGATAGTGATCGCGAATGGCATGAGCGACCTCGTCGTTCTCCCCCATCGCGCAGGCGTAGTAACCGCCCATCACGCCCTGCTGGCTCGTGAACTCGATGACGGCGTTGGACACCAGGTCGGCCTTGCACAGGTGCGCGGCGCGAGCGGCATCGGCAGCCAGATGGGCGCCCAGATGGGCCTCGCGGGCAATAGCGAGCGCGAGCTGCTCAATACGCTCGGACTTGGCGAGCACGCTACCGAGCTTCTCCTGGAAGGCGACCTTGGCCAGGCGCTCACGGAACTCGTCGAGGGAGATCTTCAGGTCCTCCTCGTAGAAGAACTTAGCGTCGTCCAGACGGGCGCGCACGACGCGCTCGTTGCCGTCGATCACGCGCTCGGCGTTCTCGGGCTTGCTGTTGGAGACGACCACGAACTCACGCGTCAGCTTGCCCTCGCCGTCATAGATCGGGAAGTAGCGCTGGTTGGTGAGCATGGACTCGCAGATAATCTCGTGCGGGACCTTGAGGAACTCCTCGTCGAAAGTACCGACGAGCACCGTCGGCCACTCGCAGAGGTTAATGACCTCCTCAAAGACCTTCTTGGGCGTATCGACATGGCAGCCGGGGCGAGCGGCCTCGACCTCGGAGATACCGGCAAGGATGGCCTCGCGGCGGCGCTCGGCAGAAAGCACGCCGGCGTCCTCGAGTACCTGCTCGTAGGCGGCGGGGCTGGCGACAACGTGGTCACCGGGGCCGAGCACGCGATGGCCGCGCGTGGTGTTGCCGCTCGTCACGTCGGCAAACGACACAGGCACAACATCCTCGCCCAGAAGGCAGCAAATCCAGCGGACTGGACGCACGAACGTCGCGTGCTCGTGGCCCCAGCGCTGGGAGCGGTAGTTGGGCCACTGCAGGCCGGTGATGGTCTTCTCGCACAGAGCGGTCAGAATCGGCGTAGCCGGTGCGGAGGGAATGTTCTTCTCAGCAAAGACGTACTCACGGCCGTCGGTGTCCTCGCGACGGACCAGATCCTCGGCAGCCACACCGCACTTGCGAGCGAAGCCCTGGGCGGCCTTGGTGGCGTTACCATCAGCGTCGAAGGCAATGTTGGCCGCGGGGCCACGCTTGACCTCGTGAACCTCATCGGTCGCGGTGGCGACGTCGGCAACGAGCACAGCCAGGCGACGCGGGCTCGAGATCACACGGACCTCGCCGTGGGCCAGGCCGGCATCGTCCAAACCCTTGACGATCATGGTGCCGAGCTGCTTGACGGCATTGTTCAGCGGCGCGGAGGGCATCTCCTCCGTACCGATCTCAAACAGGAAATCCTTAGCGTCTGCCATGGCTTACGCCACCTCGCCTTCCTGATCGGCATTCTCGTTGACTCCGGCGACCTCGGCCATGTAGGCCTCGCAGCACGCCTTGGCGACGGCGCGGACGCGCAGGATGTAGTTGGCACGCTCGACTGCGGACAGGGCGCCACGGGCATCGAGCAGGTTGAAGGCATGGCTGCACTTCATGACGCAGTCGTACGCCGGCAGCGGCAGTTTGCGCTCCAGGCAGGAGTGGCACTCGGCCTCATAGTCGTCGAACTTCTGACGCATCATCTCGACGTTGGCGACCTCAAAGTTGTAGGCACTGAACTCGCGCTCGTTCTCCAGGAACACGTCGCCGTAGGTCATGGGCGTGCCGTCGGGCAGGTAGCTCCACACCAAGTCGTAAACCGAGTTGACGCCCTGGGCGTACATGGCGATACGCTCCAGGCCATAGGTGATCTCGACGGGCACGGGGTCGACCTCGATGCCGCCCACCTGCTGGAAGTACGTAAACTGCGTGACCTCCATGCCGTTGAGCCAGACCTCCCAGCCAAGGCCCCAGGCACCGAGCGTCGGGCTCTCCCAGTCGTCCTCGACAAAGCGGACGTCATGGTCGTTGGGGTCCAGGCCAATGGCGGCCAGCGAACCCAGGTAGAGCTCCTGGGCGTTGACCGGCGAGGGCTTGATGAGCACCTGGAACTGATAGTAGTGCTGCATGCGGTTGGGGTTCTCGCCGTAGCGGCCGTCGGCGGGACGGCGGCAGGGCTGCGCATAGCAGGTGCGCCACTCGGCGGGACCGAGCGAGCGCAGCGTGGTCGCGGTATGGAAGGTACCGGCACCGACCTCGGAGTCATAGGGCTGCATAATGACGCAGCCCTGCTCGCCCCAGTACTGCTGGAGGCGCAGGATGATGTCTTGGAAGGAAAGCGATGAAGCGTTCATGCCTCTAATATCCCCTCGTCGAAACGATTACACGGTTAGGTACTGTACTATAGCGGTTTTTAGTCGATAGCGCCGATACGGTTGAGCGGCCAGTAGCGCACAAGTGCAACGGCTATCAAGTCGGAGCGGTCGACCGGGCCAAAGTAGCGGGAGTCGGCAGAGTTCTCGCGGTTGTCGCCCATCACCCACACACAGTCGTCAGGGACGGTGTAGGGATAGCTCACCTGAGCGCCGGGGGCTTGGACCGAAAGCGGCCAGCTCATGCCGGTCGTATAGTCTTCGTCGAGCGCCTGGCCGTCGACGACAACCTTGCCGTCCTGCAGGTCGACCGTCTGACCGGCCGTGGCGATGACGCGCTTTACCAGCACGTCATGCTCGGACGTGGCATCGGGGTTGTGGAACACCACGATATCGCCTTGCTTGACGGGCTGCCCAAGCTCGAGGCTGACCTTCTGCGCCAGAATCTGATCGCCGATCTCGATCGTATCCTCCATGGAGCCGGTGGGCACCACAAAGGGCTCGACCACAAAGGTGCGGATCAGGAAGGTGGCCACGAGCGCGATTGCGATGACCGCGATCCACTCAAAGGCGCCCCTCAACGCGGAATGCTGCGATGGAACCATTCTCACTCCTCGCTCTGCGAATACGAAGCGTCCAGAATCTCCTGCGCGTATGCGCGCTCCTGGGACGTAAGCCGCGCCGTCTCGATCAGGTCGGGACGCCAGCGGCAGGTGCGCTCGATGGCATTCTTACGGCGCCAGGCGTCAACCTTGGCATGGTCACCGCTCACGAGCACCGGCGGCACGCCCTCGCCGTTGAATTCAGCAGGGCGAGTGTACTGCGCATACTCGAGCAGGCCTCCGTCCTCGGCGGTCGAGAACGACTCGTCGACGTTGCTCATCTCGTCACCAAGGGCGCCGGGAATCAGGCGTACGACGGCATCGGCAACGACCATAGCGGGAAGCTCGCCGCCCGTGAGCACGTAATCGCCGATCGACAGGCGCTCGTCGGCATACGCATAGGCACGCTCGTCGACACCCTCGTAACGGCTGCACACAAACAGCAAGCGCTCGCTTTTGAGCAGGCGCTCGGCCACATGCTGTGTAAAGGGCTCGCCACAGGGGGTAAAAAACACCACGGTGGGCTTAGGGCCCTCGGAGCTAATAGCCTCGATGGCCTCGGCAATAGGCTCGACCTTCATGAGCATGCCCTGCCCGCCGCCGTACGGCTCGTCATCGACGGTACGATGGCGGTCGTGCGTCCAGTCGCGCAGGTTATACGCCTTAAAATCAAAAAGGCCGGCCTTGCGGGCGCGGCCCAAAATCGATGTGGACATGACGGGCTCAAACATCTCGGGAAAGACCGAAAGGGTCTCAATCAGCATGTTGTCCTCCCTACTTGTCCATATCGATCAGGCCGTCCATAACGTGGACGGAAATTGTTCCTGTGTCGGGAAGATCGAGCACAACCTGCTCGATCACGGGAATCAGTACCTCGCCGTACCGATCACCCTCGACAACCCAAACATCGTTAGCGGGCGTCGACATGATCTCGACGATCGTGCCGAGCGAACCGAAGCGCTCGTCGACCACCTCGCGACCCATCAGGTCGGTATAGGCGGCGTCGAGTGAATCGAGCTCAAAATCGTCACGATTTGCCAACACATAGCATCCCGTGATGCCCTCGGCGGCCGTCAAGTCGTCAATGCCCTCAAACGAGACCAGATCGCCATCGCCCGTATCGGTGACGGACACGACCGTGCAAAAGCGGTCGCGCTTGAGCGCCGGCGGCGTCAGGGCGACGCGCATACCCGGCTCTAATACAGAAGGAAGCCCCCGCAGCGGCTGCGCGAGGACCTCCCCCTTCCTTCCGTGCGGCTTGACCACACGGGCGATGTTTTTGTACTGGGACCTCAAGGTCCTAGCCCAGAACCTCTACCTCGACAGCAGTGTCGAGGCGAGCGGCCAGTGCACGGGCGAGCGTGCGAATGGCCTTGATGGTACGGCCACGACGGCCGATGACCTTAGCGACGTCATCCTCGGCGACCGAAACCTCGATCGTAGAGGCGTCGTCACCATCGATGACCTCAAGGCTCACGGAATCCGGGTCGTCGACGATCTGAACAACGAGATATTCGACGAGATCGGCGATGCGATCTGAGAGCATTGCCTCACCCTCGAGCTGTGCAGCGTCAACCTCAGGCACGATTTACTCCTCGGCGCCCTCAGCGGCCTCAGCGGCAGCCTTAGCGGCCTCGGCCTCTTTGGCGAGCTGCTTCTTGGACTTCTTGACGACGGTCTCGGTCTTCTCGCCCTCGTTGGCGGCCTTGACCAGAGCGGCGACGGCGTCGGTGAGCTGAGCGCCCTTGGACTGCCAGTCGGCGATCTTCTCGAGGTCGAGGTTGATGGTCTTGGGGGCGGTCATCGGGTTGTAGCGGCCAACCTCCTCGATGATACGACCGTCACGCGGGGCGCGGGAATCGGCGACGACGACACGGTAGTACGGACGCTTCTTAGCGCCGTGACGAGCAAGGCGAATCTTGACTGCCAAAGGAAACTCCTCCAACCAAGCAGCTTTAGGCTGCAACTACAAACAAACAGTTGAACATAATACGCCATCGACGCGGGCAGGTGAAGTCCGTGAGACCAACTTCTTCGGTGTAGTCGAAGGCAAATCCATATCTTAGACAAGAATTCGCGATTTGCAAGCACATCCACGCACCCCACATGAGCTGCGCGGTATACTCATGCCATGAATAGACGCGAACATACATACGGTTATGAAGATGCTGCGGGCGTCACGCCGCCGCCCTGGACGGGGCCGGCGGTGGGCCTCATGGATCTCGATGCGTTTTTTGCGAGCGTGGAGATGCTCGACCATCCCGAGTGGCGCGGAAAGCCACTCATCGTGGGTGGCGATGCCGATTCCCGCGGCGTTGTGTCCACCTGCTCATACGAGGCGCGTCGCTTTGGCGTGCACTCCGCCATGCCCTCGGCCGAGGCACGGCGCCTCTGTCCGCAGGCCATTTGGACGCATGGGCACTTTGATCGCTACCGCGAGGTGAGCGCGCAGGTCATGGCGATTCTTGCCGAAGAGACGCCGCGCGTTGAGCGCGTATCCATCGACGAAGCCTTTATCGATATCACACCGGGTCGTTTTGCGCCCGAGGACCCGCTGCTGGTTGCACGGCGCATAAGCGACCGCGTGGCAGCGCTGGGAGTGACCTGTTCCATTGGCGCGGGCTGCAACAAGACGGTCGCAAAGATCGCAAGCGAGCGGGATAAGCCGTTTGGGCTGACCATCGTGCGCCCCGGAACCGAGCAGCGCTTTTTGGCCGCGCTGCCGGTATCTGCCATGAGCGGCATCGGGCGCTCGGCCGAGGAGCGACTGCGCCGCATGCGCATCTACACGCTCGGCGAGCTGTCACGCGCGCCGGAATCCACGCTAGCTGCAATTTTTGGCGTCAACGGCGAACGCATGCGCCAGCGTGCGCTGGGGCTCGAAATATCCGAAGTAACAAGCCTCGATGAGGAACGCGAGGTTAAATCCGTGAGCAATGAGCGCACCTTTGCGAAAGATTTGACTGAGCGTGGGGACATCGAAGCGGCGATTGCGCTGTTGGGAGAGTCGGTTGGACGCCGCCTGCGCCGTCAGGGACTGACGGGCGGCACGCTAACGCTCAAGCTTAAGTATTCGTATGGCAGCGGACGCACGGCGCAGCGGCGTCTTCCCCACCCCACCGACGACGAGAACATCTTTGTCGCGGTTGCGCTCGAACTGCTCGACAACATCTGGCAGGAAGGCATGCATGTTCGCTTAGCAGGCATCGGCATGAGCGACTTTGACCATCAGGGCGGCATCCAGACCGACCTGTTCTGCGAAGTCGACGACCGCGGAGCCCAATCCAGCGACCGCCGCGAGCTCTCCGTCGCGATCGACGCCGTCCGAGACAAGTTCGGCGACACCGCCCTATCCTTCGGCCGCCAATCCCGCTTCAACGATTAACCGCCTTTGGGCAAAAAGAAAGCCGGGCAGGTACGGAAAACCGCAACTGCCCGGCGAAATGCACGAGGCTAGCTAAAAAGCCCCGTATCAAATGTGCTGTTAGAGGAGGTTGAGGGGGAGCTGGGGGGCGTCACCCCAGAGCTTTTCTAGGCGGTAGAAGTCGCGGGCTTCGGGAGTGAAGACGTGGACGACGACCGAACCGTAGTCCATGAGCATCCAGGTCTTCTGCTCGCGGCCCTCGATGGAGAACGGATGCTCGCCGCAAGCCTCGGCGACCTTCTCCTCGATCTCGTCGACGATAGAATCGACCTGGCGGTTGTTGGTACCGGTGGCAAGCACAAAGTAGTCGCACACGTCGGAAAGCTCGGTCAGGTCGAGCACCTGCACGTCCTCGCCCTTCTTGTCGTAGGCGGCCTGCGCGGCGGCGCGGGCGACATCCTCGGCGGCGACACCGCTCGCGGACAGCGAGGCGGCGGTGCGGTCGGACGTGGCAACGAAACTCTTGTGCTCCACATCCTTAAGAATCTGCTCGTCAGTCATGGTCTCGTCGGCCATGGAATACCTCTTTCTAGACACACCCGAGCTAGCGCAGCTGGGCGTAATGGTTGTAAATCGTAATAGCCGTGGGATAAAGATAGCGCCCGGACTGGATCACATAGACCAGACCCTGCGCAAAACAGGAGAAGAACAACTCGTCGAGCGAGGACTTCCCCACCATCTTGCGCAGCGCATGGGCATAGTCGCCGTGGCGGTTGGGCTCGATGGCATCTGCCACAAAGACCACCATATCGAGCGGCGTCATGTCGCAGGCACCCACGGTGTGACGGTCGACAGCCTGGAAAACAGCCGGCGACAGCTCGGGGAAAAGCTGCGGAAGCTCATAGGCGGCAACAGGGCCATGCAAAAGCGGCGTCGCGGCGGAAGGAGAGCCGGCAACCTTGATGCCATAGTGAAGCGCGCGGGCCACGAGCTCGTCATCGGAAAGCACCTTGTCCCAGTCGTGGATCAAGCCGGCGGCAGCGGCATCAAAGCGGTCAACGCCGTAGACCTCGGCCAGATGAAGTGCGGTCTCGGCAACACCCAGCGAATGCACATAGCGCTTGCGCTTATCTTTCATGCGAACATCGAGCAGCTCTTGAATGCGCTTGAGCAGCGCGCGCTCATCGCCCTCAAACTGATCCTCTACCGACAACGTAGCCCCCATCACTCAAAATCTTCTTGACCCAGATCGACATACAAACTGCGCTTGCGAATGTAGCCGAGCACAGACTCGCTCGTAAGATAGCGCACGCTCATGCCGCGGGCAACTCGCTTACGAATGTTCGTCGAGCTGATCGCCAGCGCCGGAATCTGAATATAGCGCACATCGAACGGCAGCCCCGACTCTTTGATGCGGGCACGCGCCGTATCGATATCAAAACCCGGTCGCGTCGCCGCAATAAAGGTAGCAAGCTCAGCAATTCGCTCGGCATCATGCCAGGTCACAATATCAATAATCGCGTCGGCGCCCGTAATAAAGTAGAGCTTTACCTGCGGCGGGTAAAAGTCGCGAAGGGCATGAAGCGTATCGGCAGTATAGGTCACGCCTGGACGGTCGATCTCGAAACGGCTCGCCAAAAAAGCCGGATTCGCGGCGGTGGCGAGGACCGTCATGGCATAACGGTCCTCGGCAGGCGTAACCGGCTTGTCAAGCTTAAAGGCGGGAGAGCCCGCCGGCATAAAGAGCACAGCGTCCAAGTCGAGCGACTCGCGCGCCTGCTCGGCAGTCACCAGGTGCCCGTAATGAATCGGGTCGAATGTGCCGCCCATAATGCCAAGCCGAAACTCCTTGCCCTCTTTTATGGGAAGCTCGGGCAAACCGATTCCACCGCGCAGCGACATGGCTTACTCGCCCTCCGAGGTCTCGGCATCGTCCGCGGCATCCGCCGCATCGATAGCCTCGACGCCCTTATCCGCAGCATCGGCCACGTCAATGGCCTCAACGGCAACGTCCTCGCCAGCGTCCTCGAGCTCCTCGTACTCCGAGAAGTCCTCAGCGCCCTCAAAGTCAAAGGCGCGCTGGCAAATGCGGACCTCGTCGCCCGCACGGCAACCGGCCTTCTCGAGCGCGTCGTCAACACCCATACGCGCAAACTTATGCTGCAGGTAGATGACGGCTTCCTCGTTTTCCCAGTCGGTCTGGATGACCATGCGCTCGATGGCACGACCGACCACGCGGAAGGCACCGGGCTCTTCCTGGACAATGCGGAACCGCTTCTCGCGCTGCAGACGGCGGCGCTCCCACTCCTCGTCGCGCAGATCGACCGGCTCATCAGAGACCGCCAGCTCGGCGCGAAGCTTAGCCACCTGCTCGCCTACGGCAAGCATCAGCGTATTGAGACCGGCACCCGTCACGGCGGACACGGCAAAGAACATATGGCCGTCGTCGAGTGCCGCACGCTTGAGGTCGGCAATCTTGTCGGCCGTGCCCGGCGCATCGCACTTGTTGGCGACAACGATTTGCGGACGCTCCGAAAGCTCGGCGCCATACTGCTCGAGCTCACGGTTGATGATACGGTAATCCTCAACCGGGTCGCGATCCTCAAACCCGCCCGTCATGTCAACGACATGCATGATGAGCGCCGTGCGCTCAATGTGGCGCAGGAACTGATGGCCCAGGCCCTTGCCCTCGCTTGCGCCCTCGATCAAACCAGGAACGTCGGCAACGACGTAAGAATACTCACCGGCACGCACCATGCCGAGGTTCGGCACGAGCGTTGTAAACGGATAGTCGGCGATCTTGGGACGGGCGGCACTCATGCGCGCGATAAGCGAGGACTTGCCCACCGAGGGGAAGCCCACGAGTGCGGCATCGGCCATAAGCTTCATCTCAAGCTCAATCCAGTGCTCCTCGGCCGGTTCGCCCAGCTGAGCGAACGCGGGCGCGCGGCGCACCGACGTCACAAAGTGCGTGTTGCCCAGGCCACCGGCACCGCCGGGCGCCACGACAACGCGCTCGCCATCATGCACCAAGTCGGCAATCTCGAACATCGGGGTCTGCGTCTCGGGGTCGAGCTCGCGCACCACGGTACCCATGGGAACCTTGAGAATAAGGTCCTCGCCGCTCTTACCGTTACGACGGGCACCCTGCCCGTGCGTGCCGCGCTCGGCGCGGAAGTGATGCTTAAAGCGGTAATCGATCAGCGAAGACAGCTGAGCATCGGCCTGGATGACGACATTGCCGCCACGACCGCCGTCGCCGCCATCGGGGCCGCCCTTGGGGACAAATGCCTCGCGCCTAAACGACATGCATCCGGCTCCGCCGTCGCCGCCGCACACGTTAATGCGGCTGATATCGGTGAACTGTGACAACAGAATCGCCTCCTACAAAAAGAGGGAGACCCTTGAATCCTAAAACTCAAGTGCCTCCCACATATGTGCTCTATGAAGGGTGAATTACGCGTTCGCGAGCGGGCGTACGCTGACCCTGTGCTTGATACCCTTGTGGAACTCAACGGTACCGTCGACCAGCGCGAACAGCGTGTCGTCCTTGCCACGGCCAACGTTCTCACCCGGGTGGATGTGCGTGCCGTGCTGACGGACGAGAATCGTGCCCGTGGTTACCGTCTGGCCGGCATAGCGCTTCGTGCCAAGGCGCTGACCGCGGGAGTCACGGCCATTACGGGAGGAACCGAGTCCTTTTTTGTGTGCCATTGTGTATACCTACTCTTTCGTTACGAGTGTAATCTACTCGGCGACGGGAGCCTCGGCAACAGCCTCGGCCTCTGCCTTGACAGCCTTCTTGGCGCGGGACGTAGCCTGGACCTTCACGATCTTCAGCTTGGTGAGCTGCTGACGGTGACCCTTCAGACGACGATAGCGCTTACGCTTGTGGAACTTGAAGACCAGCTGCTTCTCGCCCTTGAACTGCTCAACGATCTGAGCGGTAACCTTGGCCTTGGCCAGCTTGTCGGGATCGGTGACGATCTTTTTACCATCGTTGAGGAAGATGACCGGCAGGGTGACCTTGTCGCCCTCATTGCCCTCGATCTTCTCGACGGTGATGACATCGTCGGTGGCGACCTTGTACTGCTTGCCGCCCGTGTTAACGATTGCGTACATGTTTACTTGCCCTTCATGCATCAGTTAGTGCAACAGCCGAATATAGTAGCAGGCGAAAATACCCCCGTCAACGAGTATGTGGAGCAAATCCACAAGTTCGCACAGGTATGGGGCTGACGAGTCGGCCCTCGTCGTCCTCGCATGCTTGATTCTGACGCTCGACATCGTAGGAGCAGATGGTCACGAGGTCTTGCATACCGGTGGAAACAATAGGTGCATCCACGCCCGGGGTCAAGCCCTGCAACAAAACATCAGCAGCGGAAAGCAAAATTTCCGGACGCATGGAGCCCTCGTTGTCGGCATGGGTGTCGAGCATGAGCACCAAATGGTCAGGGCGCTCCCCCGCCGTGAGCTCATAGCCCACGAGCGTGTGATCCAAATCCAAGCGCTTGCTCTTTTTGCCGCGCGCGTAGTCGATGCCATGGTCCGCGCGCAGCGTGTCGATCGCACGACGCACCTCGTCGGCGCTTACGGGCGCCTCGGGATCCAAGTGCAGGTCGATGCGATACGACAGACGCGTGAGCTGCGCCGTCAACGCCGGCGTGCGCACGTCGATGTACGCCGCCTCGATGGGCGCCAGATCGGCCGGAGACGCCGCAGCCAGGCGCCCAAACGCCTCGTCGAGCGCCACGAACTCGGTCATAAACAGGTCATACCACTCGCAGATCGACGACGTACCCACCGGTAGCGCCGAAGAGAAGCCCACGCGCATGTGCGGAGAGAAGCCCTGCGTGACGGCATAGGGAAGTCCCGCACGGCGCACGATGCGCTCAATGGTATGGATTACTTCGAGATGGCCCAGGTACTTAAGGCGATCGCGCTTGCCATAGCGAACACGAAGTCTAAAGAGCGTGGGGTTGTCGGTCAGGCGCTCACTCATGCGCGATCACCCATCA